>JAGBQR010000041.1 GCA_017632775.1 Oscillospiraceae bacterium
AACGGTTCCACACTTCTCAAGCTTCTTCTAGCAAACAAGTGAATTCTCAGGAATAAAAAAAGGACACGCTGCAGCGTGTCCTTTTTTTATTCCTGAGAATTCACTTGTTTGCTAGAAGAAGCTTGAGAAGTGTGGAACCGTTGAGACTGTCATCTTTTTCAGCCTGAACAGGTTTTGGGGCGAAAAGGACATTCAGGATCCCGCCGTTCTGCGGTTTGGAGCCGGCAAACATGGCCATAATATCACTGAGATCGAGACCGTCACTGAGATCTGCTTTGCCTGCGCTGTTCCCGTGTGCTGTAGCAGCGGAAAGTCCGCTCAGGAGTGCAGGAGCGATCCCGCTCAGGACCCCGGAGACCTGCTGCTGGCTGAGTCCGGTCTGATTGGAAAGACTGATGATGTCCGCTTCCTTTCCGGCACCGAGGATATGGCCGATGATCTTATCTCCGTCAGCTGTGTCCGCTTTGGCGATCTGCTGTGCAAGAGATTCTTTGCTGGTGTGCTGCGTGAGGGCGGTGAGAAGGGAAGCTGCACCCTCCTTGCCGGACGCATTCTTGGTGAGCATCTTGAGAAGAAGAGGAACGGCGAGCGGAATGAGCTTTTTGAGCTGTTTGGCATTGAGACCCGTCTTTTTTGCCAGCGCGTTGAGCGCTCCGCTGGTAAGAAGCGATTTGAGCAGAATGCTGAGAAGATTCATGGTGTTGTCTCCTGTATCATGTAAATGAAGTGAATGTATTATATCACTCTTCCTTCGTTTTGTATATCCTGAGGATCGCATTTGTGTACAGGTGGCGCTTCTTGTGGCAGCAGAGATGAACGCCCGTTATGGCAGCTGTGACCGGACTTGGAGTCCGGCTTTTTTTATTCATATAAATTAACATAATAATTTGAAATAATTTACATAATCTTAGTTCAATGTAACTTTTTTTTATCATAATTTTCACAAATAAAAGTCGAATTATAGATTAGTTTTTACTGTATTTAGACGCTTTTTTCTACGTGGCAATGGTATAATATGTTAACCATATTATGATGCTAAAAATATTTTTTTATGTAACTCATCTGGGACAGGAACCGCCATGAGAAGAAAAGTAGTTTTCAGTTTCATATTCGTACTTGTCTGCTCTTTCCTGCTTGCTGCGGCGGCATCTGCGGAGTCTTCCGCAAAAACCGCGCCAGGGCCGGGAGATTTCGATTTTGACCCGGATACGGGAACGGTCTGCTGGATTTATCCGGAGCTCTCCGGAATCACTACGGTTTATGTGGACAGCGAGGGAGTGATTCACAGCGAACTGCCTTCCGTTCCCGGAACTTACACGGTTAAGGTGAGCACTGCGGAAAATGAATTTTTCAGCGCTGCCGAGGACGTGACGGGCCCCTGGATTTATTACGTGGATAGGGGAACTGTGGACGTCTCGTTCCGAAGCGGCAGTCTGGTATTCGGAGAAAAAGGAGCGCAGGTCTATAACGTGGCATGGTCCGGCGTGAGTTTCCGCAATGTTCCTGCTTCTGAGATGCCAGTTGTTTCATGGCCGGCGGGACAGCCGGAAGGGCTTCAGGCGTCCTTCTCCTATAACAGTACAGTGCTGACATTTTCAACAGCGAAAGGTTCCGGCGTTCCTGCGGGAACTTATAAATGTTTCGTGACTTTCGGGGATCTGGTTTCTTCGGAAATCGACGTGAAGATCGAACCGAAGGAGATTAAGATTCCGGAAATCACAAGCACATTTGCTTATAACGGGAAAATACAGTCTCCGGTCAAAGAAGGATACGGATATACGGTACGGGGGACGGGCAGCAGCGATACAGTAGGTATTTACGCAGCTGCGCTCGAACTGGCCGATATGAACAACTACGTCTGGGATGACGGTTCCTCCAGACCGGTTATGCTTAACTGGGAGATCACGAAGCGTCCTGTTGTCGTAAGCAACATCAAAGTTTTTGACAAGATTTGTGACGGCACTACCACCTGTGTCTTAAACTGTACAGAAGCACAGTTCAAGGGTATTCTCAAGGATGATGAGCTTTCCTGTACGGCAACAGGCACTTTCGACAGCCCGGGTGTAGGCAGCGGTAAACTTGTTGAACTTGCGATTACGCTCACTGGTCCGGACAAAGATAACTACTATATCGAAGAAGGCAGCCAGACGCATGCGGCGGGAACGATAATACGCTCGGAAGAGACCGGCTCGGTGGAATATGTTTCAGAACGGGAACTGAATTACCGCAGCGCCGATCTGATCAACGGGAAGGAAGCAATCGAGACGATTCTTACAGCAGAAGACCGCAAATTGATCAAAAACGGTGCGGACCTGAAGATCTGGCTTTCGATTAGCGACATCACATCCTCGGTTCCTGCACATGACATGGCAAAGGTCGAAACGGTCCGCGGAGATGCAAAAGTGGCGGCCTACCTTGACGTAAACATCTTCCGCCAGTATGGCAACAGTGAAAACATGAGCAAAGTTTCCGAAACGCAAAGCGAAGTGGAAATCGAGTTCAAAGTGCCTCAGAACCTGATCAATCACAACAGTACGGTGAACCGGAATTATCAGCTTGTCCGGGTACACGACGGTGTGGCGGAAGTACTGGATGCGCAGTTCGATAAAGAAAGCAACACGATCCGCTTCAGTACAGACAAGTTTTCGACCTATGCACTGGTCTATAATGACGTGAAGATACGCCCGGCACAGCTTGATTTCTTTAAAGTCGACCTCTCCAGCACATCGATCCGAGTCCTCTTTGTCCTGATCCTGTTTATCCTCATCGGAGCACAGATCTGCAGCTACATATACGGGAAACCGCATACGAAAAAACAGGCTTACACCGGCAAACACTGAAGTTCAGGAGATTCCTCCCTGAAATATATCCGTAAAGAAGAACGGCATTCCGGAATGGAACCGTTCTTCTTTATATATGCTCTGCATTTACGCTCTTCTCCCGGAACGGCTTCTGTATCAGGCTGTTGACGGAGAAAGCAAAAAAAAGTATACTTTTTGCAAAAATCGGAGGTACTTGTATGAACGCGATCGTAACCGTTGTCGGACAGGACCGTGTGGGCATTATTGCCGCAATCTGTGTACGGCTTTCTTCATTCAACATCAATATACTGGATATTTCCCAGACGATCCTGGAGGGGAATTTCACCATGGTGATGGCTGTGGATATCCGGGAGGCAAATGCATCCTTCCGGGAAGTGCAGGAATCGCTTAACGAACTTGGCCGTGATATGGGGCTTTCTATCCGCATTCAGCGTGAAGAGATCTTCGATGCCATGCATAACATCTGAGGGAACGGAAAATGCTGAACAGAAAGGACATTCTTTCCACTATTGAAATGATCGATCAGCAGCATCTGGATATCCGTACCATCACGATGGGGATATCCCTGTATGACTGCTGTGACGGCAGCGTAAAGCGTGCATGCGATAAAATCACGGACAAAATTTCCCATTACGCCGAGAAACTGGTGAGTACAGGGGAAGCGATCGAGATCGAATATGGGATCCCGATTGTCAACAAAAGAATCTCGGTATCTCCCATTGCTGTCATAGCCGCTGCATCCGATTCTCCTGATTATGTACCGTTTGCTGCAGCTCTCGATAAGGCGGCCAAAAATTGCGGCGTGAACTTTATAGGAGGTTTTTCCGCTCTTGTGCAGAAGGGAATGACAAAAGCGGATGAAAAACTGATCCGGTCGATCCCGGAGGCGCTTGCCTCTACAGATCTTGTCTGTGCCTCGGTGAATGTCGGTTCAACAAAGGCGGGAATCAATATGGATGCAGTAGCCCTGATGGGACAGATCGTCAAAGAGACTGCGGCACTTACGAAGGACCGGGACGGACTCGGATGCGCGAAACTGGTGGTTTTCTGTAATGCTGTAGAGGACAATCCGTTTATGGCCGGGGCATTTCATGGAACAGGTGAAGCGGAGAGAGTGATCAATGTAGGTGTTTCCGGACCCGGAGTAGTCCATCACGCACTGCAGGCGGTGAAAGGCGCTCCACTGGATGTGGTTGCGGAGACAGTAAAGAAAACGGCGTTTCGCGTGACCCGAATGGGACAGCTCGTTGCGATGGAGGCCTCCCGACGTCTGGATACACCCTTCGGGATCGTGGATCTTTCTCTTGCTCCGACTCCGGCGGTAGGAGATTCAGTCGCCCGTATCCTGGAAGAAATGGGACTCGAAGTCTGCGGCACACATGGAACAACAGCCGCATTGGCCCTGCTGAACGATGCGGTGAAAAAGGGAGGGATCATGGCATCCTCCTCCGTGGGCGGCCTTTCCGGGGCATTTATCCCGGTCTCTGAAGACGAGGGTATGATCGCGGCGGCTGTGCAGGGCACCCTGACCATCGATAAGCTGGAGGCATTGACCTGTGTCTGTTCTGTCGGACTCGATATGATTGCGGTTCCGGGAAATACTCCGGCTGAAACAGTAGCTGCAATTATCGCGGATGAAGCCGCTATCGGGATGGTCAACAGCAAAACTACGGCAGTACGCCTGCTTCCGGTACCGGGGAAAAAAGTAGGGGATCGGATTGAACTGGGAGGCCTGCTTGGCAGTGCTCCTGTGATGCCGGTTCATGCGGAGAGCAGCAGTGACTTTGTTCTCCGCGGCGGACATATCCCGGCACCCGTCCACAGTCTGAGAAACTGAACCGCTGCGGGGGGATCCGCTCTTGACAGGAACTTCCGGAATGGAATACAATAACTTCGTTCAAATTTTTGAAGAAACAGAGGGTAAAAAAGAAACGATGTTTGGCAGAAGACCCGATGGACGGCGCGTGAAGGGTATCGACCCGATCGTGGCCATAACACCCTACGTGATGCCCATGCGCTGTGATGCGCAGGTGTTTCTCAAGCACAGGGCAGATATGGAAGTTCTTTCCCGCTATATCCGGAAACAGAAGATCGAAAAAGGAGAAAAATTCTCCTATATGTCGATCGTGATTGCTGCATATGTCCGCGCGGTGAGCAGAAATCCGGGGATCAATCGCTTTATCATGAATAAACAGTATTATTCCCGCAATAACTGTTCGGTTGCCTTTACCATGCTGAAAAACCCGGAGAATATCGACGACGGTGAAACAGTCGTGAAGATTCGCTTTGACCTGACGGATACGATCTATGACGTTCGTGACCGGATTGAAACAGCAGTGCGGGAGAACCGCGGTGTTCAGGAGAAAAATTTCCTTGACAGGCTGGCCGGAGGATTGCTTGCGATCCCGGGATTGCCGACGCTGATTGTTGCGATCATCCGTTTTCTGGATCGGTACGGGATCTGTCCGCGGTTTCTCATTGATGAATTGCCTTTTCATGTCGGGATGTATATAACGAATACGGCATCCATAGGACTGCATGATGTGAACCACCATATTTATAATTTCGGGAATGTCAGTCTCTTTTTCGGCCTGGGTACCACAGAGAAGGTCGCAGTAGTAGAAAAGGGAACGACTCGCATGAAGCGCTATCTGCCGATCGGGATCACCGCGGACGAACGGGTCTGTGCAGGATCTCATTATGCGCGGTTTTTCAACGATATGCGCACATATCTGGATCATCCGGAAAAGCTGGAACAGCCGCCTGAGCAGGTGCTGTTTGACTGCGGACTGGAATACCATGAACCGAAACTGAGAAAGGAACAGCGCTGATATCTGAAGCGGGGAAAAAGGAAACCGCATCGATCTGTTTTGAGATCGATGCGGTTTTTTGTGTTTTCGACGGGATGAAAGAGAATGGATAAAGATATCAGATCCGTTTCCATCTTGCTCCGTGCGGGATATCGGTAACTTCGATTCCGGAAACCTTCAGTTCTTCGCGAATAGCGTCAGCACGAGCGTAGTCCTTCGCTTTTTTTGCTTCCTGTCTTTCCAGAATCTTCGCTTCCACAGCCGGATCGGATGATCCGTCTTCCGAGATCACAGTGAACTCGCCGGCGGCAGCCGCCTGCTTCTTCAGAAGCTCTCTCTTTACTTCCGCTTTGCGGATGAGATCGAGACCAAGCACAGAATCAAAATCAGCAATAAGCTTCAGTTTTGTGTCGTCGTTGGCATTCGCTTTCAGAACATCGTACAGAGAGGTAACGGCAAGAGAGGTGTTCAGATCGTTAGCAAGGGCAGAGTCGAAACGTTCCCGGAGCTTTTTCGTGTTCTCTTCGTCAATAGGCTCCCCTTTAGGAGAAAGAGCGGCGATGCGGCCGATGAGTTTTTCATAGGTCTTTTGCGCATTATCCAGATTTTCCCAGTTGAAGACCAGAGATTTGCGGTAGTGGCTCTGCAGACAGAACAGCCGGTAGGAAAGCGGATCATACCCTTTGTCCTCCAGCAGAGAAACGGTCAGGAATTCGCCCTTTGATTTGCTCATCTTTCCGTCTGTGGTGTTCAGGTGGAGAACGTGCATCCAGTAGTTGCACCACTTATGGCCGAGATAGGACTCGCTCTGCGCGATTTCATTGGTATGATGCGGAAAGGCATTGTCGATTCCGCCGCAGTGGATGTCCAGATCCTCGCCTAAGTGTTTCATCGAGATGCCGGAACACTCAATGTGCCAGCCGGGGTAACCGGTTCCCCACGGGGAATCCCATTTGAGAGCCTGATCTTCAAATTTGGATTTGGTAAACCAGAGGACAAAGTCATTCTTGTTACGTTTGTTAAGATCCTCATCAACACCTTCACGGACGCCGACAGCCAGGTCTTCCTCGTTGAAGTCATTGAAGATATAGTAATGCTCCAGTTTCGAGGTGTCAAAATAGACATTGCCTCCGGCAAAATACGCATAGCCTGTGTCCATGAGCCTGCTGATGATGCGTATGTAATCGTCAATGCAGTTCGTGGCGGGTTCTACCACATCAGGGGTTTTGATGTTCAGTCTGGCACAGTCGGAGAAAAAGGCGTCGGTGTAGAACTTTGCGATTTCCATAACGGATTTATGCTCCCGCCGGGCTCCTTTGAGCATCTTGTCCTCACCCTCATCGGCATCGCTGGTGAGATGGCCCACATCTGTGATATTCATCACGCGCTTAACATTATAGCCTGCAAAGCGCAGATATTTCTCCAGGACATCCTCCATGATATAAGAGCGCAGGTTTCCGATATGGGCAAAATGATATACGGTAGGACCGCAGGTATACATCTTTACGATGTCAGGATGATTCGGAACGAACTCCTCGATTTTTCTGGAAGCGGAATTATAGATCTTCATAGTATTGCACCTTCTTTACATCAAGTATCAGACATCCCGGAAAACGTCCAGGTTGCGCAGAAAGTATTCGAATCCGGAGACGAACGTCGTAACCGGGATAAGTATGCAGGAGAGGATTGTCACAAAGCGGCTGTCCGGGAAAAGCATCATCGCGCCGAGACAGATCATTGTGCTTGCCGTTTTGATCTTTCCGGACACTGCGGCGGCAATGACACGGCCTTTTTCGACTGCAACAAGGCGGAGACCTGAGACAGCAAACTCCCGGAAAACCACGATCGCCGTGATCCATCCCGGTATTTGACGTGCATCGGTGAAAAAGCAGAGTGCAGCAACAACCAGCATTTTATCCGCCAGAGGATCCATGAATTTCCCGAAATCCGTGATCTGATCATAGTGGCGTGCGATGTATCCGTCTGCAAAGTCGGAGATACAGGCGATAGTATAGACAATGAATGCGCCTGTTCGCTGACCGCAATAGGCGAGCACCAGAAAAACCGGCACCAGGATCACGCGCGCCAGGGTGATTTTATTTGCAGTCGTTTTCAGCATACCTGTTCTCCCAGTAAATATCCGTCATCCGTTGCGGTGATCCGGATATTGACCATCTCACCTTCAGCAGCCTCACCGGTGAAGAGGACCAGACCGTCGATATCAGGAGAATCAGCATAAGAGCGACCCACCAGATATCCGTTTTCCTCATCCGTATATTCGTACAGGACCTTCAGAGTCCTGCCGATAAAGCTGGTGCAGAAATCATCCATGATGGGAGCCTGCAGCTGCAGGATCCGGTCGGCGCGGCGCCGCGCCTCTTCCGTTCCAACGTGATCCATTGCTGCTGCGGGAGTTCCTTCTTCAGGGGAGAAGGGAAAAACGCCTACACGTTCGATCCGGAACTCCTGAAGAAAAGCACACAGCTCCTCGAACTCTGCTTCACCTTCTCCGGGAAGGCCGGCGATAAGGCTGGTCCGAAGAACGAGTCCGGGGATGCGCGCTCTCAGAGTGTGGAATAGTTTCCGGATCTCTTCACCGGTACCGCGGCGGTTCATTTTCTTCAGGATCTTGTCATTGATATGCTGAATGGGTATATCCAGATATTTGACGATTTTATCATTGCTTGCAATCTCTTCGATGAGTTCATCATCAAAAGCATCCGGATATAGATAATGCAGGCGAATCCATTCAATACCGTCGATCTTCGCCAGTTCCCGGCAGAGCGGGGCCAGATAACGGCGTGAATAAAGATCGGTGCCGTATCGGGTGATGTCCTGGGCGATTACGATCAGTTCCTTTACGCCTCTGGCTGCGAGATCCCGGGCCTCTTCAAGGATATTTTCCATGCGGCGGGAGCGATAACGTCCGCGGATGGAAGGAATGGCGCAGAAAGCACAGTTGTTGTTGCAGCCTTCTGCGATCCGGAGATAGGCCCAGCCCGGACCGGTGGAAACAATACGGGGGATCTCGTCCACAGGTGCGTTTTTATCCCTGAAGAGATCCAGTTTCTGCCCGTGAACAACAGAATCAGCTGCGGAAACGATATCGGCATAGCTGCCGACTCCTAGAGTTGCGTCGATTTCCGGAAGTTCTTCGCCGATCGAGTCTTTATAGCGTTCAGCAAGACAGCCGGTAACGATGATCCCGCCCAGACTTCCCGCTTTTTTCAGTTCAGCCATTTCAAGAATGGCATCGATCGCTTCACTTTTGGCTTCGTCGATGAAACCGCAGGTGTTGATCAGAACAAAATCAGCTCCCTCCGGGGATGGGACCAGTTCATATCCTGCTTCATCCAGCAGATAGATCATCTGTTCACTGTTCACGAGGTTTTTTGCACAGCCCAGAGAAATCAGGGCATAGGTGTGTTTCATAAATATGCTCCTGTAAGGTCATTCTGATTCATCGGTAAAAGTGCGCAGAGCGGAGCGGATCTGATCCCAGGAATAGCCCTCTCGGAAGAAAGAGGCGGAGATTCTCGAAAGATTCTCGCGGGAATAGTCTCCGCGCAGCCGGTTCTGCAGGGCACGGGCAAGCTGCTCATCTGCATCTTCCGGCATTTCTTCCAGTGCGTCCTCCCATAGATCTTTTCCTATGCCCCTTCGGATGAACTCCGAACGGATCCGGCCTGTTCCGTATCCTTTGCCGGAGTAGTGACGCACAAGAAGCCGAGCGTAATCCGCATCGTCCAGAAAGCGGTTTTCCACAAGCCAGTCGGCACAATAGCGGATGACTGATTCCTCATAGCCTTTTTCCGCCAGTTTACGGCAGAGTTCTTTCACGGACATGGCCCGCCGCGAAACGATTTCAAGCGCATGCTCTCTTGCAAGAGCACGCGCCGAATGAATGCGGAATTCCTCCAGATCCTTGTCTTCGATATCTTTTCCGGGATAGAGGCGGAATTCGGCAATGACATTTGCAGTGGTCCTGACGGGACCGGTATCCGTTTGCACGAGATACCGGTCAACCGAGGTTTTCTGGATCTCGTGGATGATCATCCTTCAAAGTCGCTTGCGCTGATATCCACTGCACGGGTGGCTGCCTGTGCAGCTGCCTCCCTGCGGCCTTTCACTGTGAGGCGGTCAGCATTTTCGCGGATCCTCTGTTCGATCTCATCACAGATCTCGGGGTTCGTACGCAGATACTCTTTCACACCGTCGCGTCCCTGAATCCGCTGCCCGTTTACGGTGAACCAGGCACCGCCTTTTTCTATGATATCCAGTTTCACGCCCATATCAACGATCTCACCGATGCGGGATATGCCTTCTCCGTAGATGATATCGAATTCCGCTTCCTTGAACGGAGGAGCGACCTTGTTTTTCACGACCTTCACACGCGTGCGGTTGCCGAGGATCTCGCCGCCCACTTTGATGGATTCGATGCGGCGCACATCCAGGCGGACCGAAGCATAGTATTTCAGAGCCAGACCGCCGGGGGTAGTCTCGGGATTACCGTACATCACACCGATCTTCTGACGCAGCTGATTGATGAAGATCACGGTGCAGTTGTTCTTGGAAATGGCACCGGCCAGACGCCGCATTGCCTGGGACATGAGACGAGCAAGTGCACCGACTACAGCATCACCGACTTCCCCTTCAAGCTCTGAACGGGGAATCAGCGCTGCCACAGAGTCGATGACCACGACATCTACCGCACCGGATCGCACGAGCTGTTCGGCAATGTCCAGTGCCTGTTCGCCGGTATCCGGCTGAGAGATAAGAAGGCTGTCGATATCTACACCGAGTGCGCTGGCATAAGCGGGTTCCAGTGCGTGTTCCACGTCGATGTAGGCAGCATCACCGCCGCTCTTCTGTGCGGAAGCGACGATATGCAGGGCAAGCGTGGTTTTGCCGGAAGCCTCCGGACCGTAGATCTCTACGATACGTCCGCGCGGAACGCCGCCGACACCGAGAGCGAGATCCAGGTTGAGAGAACCGGTGGACAGGGCCTCAACATTTACGGGAATGTCCTCGCCGAGGCGCATGATCGTTCCTTTTCCATAGTCCTTTTCGATGCGGGCGATTGCGGACTGCAGGGCTTTTTTCTTGTCGGTTTCTTCAGGTGCGGTTGCGGATACTGTTACTTTTTTCTTTTCTGCCATGTTCTTTATCTCCTTTTAATATTTTCCTGTTCCGGACGTTCTCAGAGTCTGCCGATTACTACACGGTCCGTGCCGAGCGTGTCCTTTCTTGCAGCGGCAGTGTGAAAACCGGCTGAAAGCAGCATATCTTTCACAGAATCAGCCTGTCCCTCACCGACCTCGAACAGCAGATAACCGTCCTTCTTGAGAAGCGTTTTCCAATATTTGATGATGCTGCGATAGAACCTGAGACCGTCCTCACCGCCGTCAAGAGCCCATACTGGCTCATAGTCCCGTACGGAAGCATCGAGAGAGGAGTTCTCTGCGCTTGCAATGTAGGGCGGATTGGACACGATCATGTCGAAAGAGCCGAGACTGGCCGGAGGAGACATGGTGGCGTCTGCCTGCATGCAGATGACCCGGCCGGAAAGGCGGTTTGCGGCGATGTTTTTGCGGCAGATCTCCAGAGCTGCATAACTGAGATCCACGGCAATGAAGCGGGAAGCAGGCAGCTCGTGCGCCAGAGCGATGGTGATGCAGCCGCTTCCGCAGCAAAGATCAAGGATTCGGGCATCCATGATGTTTCCGGTAAGAAGTTCTTTTGCGGCGTCTACCAGCACCTCGGTATCGATCCGCGGAATAAGGACATCTTTTGTGATATAAAGCGGCAGACCGTAAAACTCCCATTCACCGGTCACGTAGGCAAGCGGTTCACCCTGAATGCGCCGCTCGGAGAAAGCGGCCACCCGTTCTTCCACCTGAGGACTGGTATACAGGCGCAGGTCACGGAGAAACTCCTGTGAATTCTTGCCTGCCGCCGCGGAAACGATCAGCCTGGCTTCCTGTGTATGGTTTTCGATCCCGGCATTTCGAAGAAGGGTACGTACTTCGATGTAAAGATCGTTATAGGTTTTCATTGTCATTCACCCCAAAGATCCGAGCCTTCCACTTCCGGTATGACCAGCTCCAGTGCGCGGATGGCGCATTCGATCATGGAGTCGTCCGGCTCGTTTGTCGTGATCCGCTGCAGCCATTTTCCAGGAGCTGAAAGAGTGCGGGAAAGAAAATTGTCATGCTTTCCGCACCAGCGGTTGATCTCATAGGAGATTCCGACCACGGCGGGAAGAAGCAGCAGGTGACAGAGCATGCGGATAAAAGAGTTGTCCAGGCGGACAAGAGAATTGACAAGGATGCTCACAACGACCACGACAAGAAGAAAACTGGTCCCGCAGCGGGGATGGAAACGAGACTGTTTCCGTACGTTCTCCACCGTCAGAGGCAGACGGTTTTCGTAACAGAAGATCGTCTTATGCTCTGCACCATGATAAGAGAAAACCCGGCGGATATCCTTGATGCGCGAACTGAGAAGCATATAGAGCAGGAGAATGAGAATCTTGAGCACACCTTCACAGAGACTGCGGGTGATATGGTTTTTTGTCAGTACCGGGAATAACCCGATGAGAAGGGTCGGAAGGAAAATGAAAAGGAAGAGCGCAAGCGCGATTCCCAGTACGACTGCTGTCCCGATGATGAGTTTCTGAGCTTTGTCTTCGGGAAAGTGTGCTTCGATCCAGGCATCCAGTTTGTCCGGTTCACCCTGTTCTTCGGGTGGAATAAGTTCCGCAGAATACATCAGAGCTTTCATTCCCTTGACGAGTGAATCAAGAAACGTGGCGCAGCCGCGGATGAGCGGCCAGCCCAGGATCGGATAACGATCTTTGATAAAGCGGAGTTCTTCAGTTTTTTCCACAAGACCGTCCTTTGTCCTGCAGACGATCGCCTGCAGGGAAGGGCCCCGCATCAGGATGCCTTCAATGAGAGCCTGCCCGCCGATAGAAGTACGGAACGGGCAGGATTTGTTTTCTGACATGACAGAGAGTTCCTTTCCGAAAAAGGGAGTGGATCAGGTTGCGGAGGAGAGAGGAAGCGTGATCTCGACCCTGCACCCCCCGCCTTCGGCGTTTGTGATATCGAGTTTTCCGTTGTGCCGTGTAATGATCTCGTCACAGACGGAGAGACCGATTCCTGTGCCGCGGTTCTTGGAACTGCCCTTGTAAAAGCGTTCCTTGACGTGGGGGAGTTCTTCAGGCGGGATGCCTTTTCCGTAATCACGGAAGATGATGTGTACACCATCGCTCTCCGGACGCAGACTGATATCGATTTTCTTTCCGTCCCCGCCGTGTTTGGCCCCGTTGTCCAGCAGATTGAGAAATACCTGCTTGAGGCGTTCATCATCTCCGGGAATAAGCGGCACATCTCCCTCAGGAGCCTGGTAATTTACTTCGATCCCGGCCTGTTTCATCAGTTCTCCGTAGGTGAAGATGGCGTCTTCCAGTTCAGCGGCAATATCGATCAGTTCGATACGAAGGTTGAAACGGCCGTCCTGGATGCGGGTGAATTCCAGCAGTTCAGCCACCATGTTCGTTAGCCGCTCGGCCTCTTTGGAGATGATATGGATGCCCTTGAGGGAATCTCCCTGGACAGCCGGATCAAAAGCGATTGTCTCGGCCCAGCCGGTGATGGCTGTAAGAGGGGTCCGCAGTTCATGTGAGACCTGGGAGATGAAATCAGTCCGGTATTGTTCACCGACGGCGACTTTTTTGGACATATCATTGATCTCATCTGTAAGAAGTCCGATCTCATCCTCCCGCTCCTGTTCCATTTGGATACCGTAGCTGCCTTCAGCGATATGCTTTGAGAAGGAAGTGAGTGCGTCGATCGGATCGGAAACCCTCTGCCAGAACCAGATGTTTACAAGTACGAGAAATATGCTGATGAGAGCGATCAGGACTACGGCGAAAAGCAGATGAGCCCGGGTGACGCACCAGACCGCAAGCAGCAGCAGTACAACGGCGGCCAGCGAGGAAACAAGGAGCTGACCCTTCAGTTTTTTCAGCATCGTAAGGTATGTTCTCCTGTAAAAGAATCTTCGGGATCAGTAGCCCCACTTATAACCGTATCCCCATACTGTGGTAAGATAAGTCGGCTCCGCAGTGTCGTCTTCGATCTTTGTGCGCAGGCGCCGGATGTTTACATCTACGGTTTTGGGTTCACCGGAGAAGTCTTCGCCCCAGACAGCCATCAGGATATCATCACGGGACATGGCCTTGCCGGGATTTTCCATGAAGAGTTTCATAAGAAGGTATTCGATCTGTGTAAGCTTCAGCCGTTCGCCGTTCTTCTCCAGTGTGCGGTTACGCGTGTTGAGCAGGAAGGGACCGCTCTGAAGTTCATAGTTGCTGTCCTCGTCATCAATGCCGAGACGGCGGATCAGTGCGTCGACACGGGCGGTGAGTTCGGCGGGAGAAAAGGGTTTGGTAACATAATCATCCGCCCCGGTCATCAGACCGGTGACTTTATCGATTTCCTGACTCTTGGCCGTGAGCATGATGATACCCATCTTGGAGCCGGAAGCACGGATCTTGCGGCAGACTTCGAATCCGTCTATATCCGGAAGCATTACATCCAGCAGGGCAAGGCAGATGTCCGGATTGACCTTCAGCTTCTCCAGCGCGGCGGCACCGGTCTCAGCTTCGATGGGTTCATAGCCGCTTCTGCGCAGGTTGATCACTACGAAACTCCGGATATTGGATTCATCTTCAAGCACAAGGATCTTCTTCATATCGTTTCCCTCACTTCATCAAAATTAAGAGGCAGTTTTATGAAATTGAAAAGAGTTGCCCGGTTAATGACAAAACAGACTTCAAATTATGACAGCCTATTATACCATGGTTTTCAAAAAAGAACAGCAATTTTTTCCGTCTTTACAGTTTCTGTTTTATTATTGTATCTGAAGAAGCTCCATTTCTGAGGATTCAACGGCGCTTGATAATTTTCCGTATAGCTGATATCATTACGACCATGAATACGGAAAAACACATTGTGATCGGAATCGTGGCACATGTGGACGCCGGCAAGACCACGCTTGCGGACGCAATGCTTTACCTGTCAGGCAAGGCGAGGGAACTCGGAAGCGTTGACAGGAGGAGCAGCCATTTCGACACACATATACTGGAAAGAAAACGGGGGATCACGGTCTTTTCCAAACAGGCAGAGATCACGCTCCCGCATACCTCCCTTACCGTTCTGGATACGCCGGGGCATTCGGATTTTGTCGGAGAGACGGAGCGTGCCCTTTCGGTTCTGGATTATGCACTGCTGGTTATATCCGGTACGGATGGTGTTCAGGCTCATACACAGACGATCATCCGTCTGCTGAGACAGCATCATATTCCGATCATTCTTTTTGTAACGAAAATGGATATCTCCCATCGGGATCCGCAGGAACTGATCGATGAGCTCGGGATGGAACTGAGCGGAGAAGTCGTGGATTTCACGCAGCTGCCGGAGGAGATGTCTGATCATCTGGCGCTCTGCTCCGAGGAAGCGATGGAGGAGGCCCTGGCGTCCGGTACGGTCTCGGACGAAACGATTGCTGCGCTCATCCGGACCGGAAAGGTCCATCCTTGCCTGTTTGGCTCCGGACTGCACCTTGACGGCGTGGAAAAACTGCTGGATCTGTTGGACCGTTATACAAGGATGCCGGAGTACGGTGATGCATTTGCAGGCAGAGTATTCAAGATCACGCGGGATCTGAAAGGGATGCGGCTGACGCATATGAAAGTGACCGGTGGAAAACTTGCCGTAAAGGAGCGTATCCGGTTTGCTGATCAGGCCGGGACGGAAAAAGAGGAGAAGGCAGACAGTATCCGAATCTATACGGGGGACCGCTTCGAAACGGTGGAAGTCGTCTGCGCAGGGGAGATCTGTGCTATCCCGGGACTGACGTACACGTACGCCGGTCTGGAGGTGGGGGACGCGGCAGGTTCCTTCACGGCGGAGATGGAGCCGGTAATGGATTATCGCATTCTTTTTCCGGACGGTGAGGATTCTCAGCAGATGTTCCGCACACTTCTTGTGCTTACGGAAGAGGATCCGCAGCTTCAGCTGCGATGGGACGATGCAAAAAAAGAGATCCGTATCCGCATTATGGGAAAGATCCAGGCGGAGATCCTTCGGGAACTGATCCGGGAGCGTTTCGGGGTGGAGACCGAATTCTCGGAAGGATCGGTAATGTACCGGGAGACTATCCGTGAACGGGTCGAAGGAATGGGTCATTTTGAACCTCTGCGTCATTATGCCGAAGTCCACCTTATACTGGATCCGCTGCCGTCCGGGAGCGGGATCGTGATCCGTTCAGCGTGCAGTGAAGATGAACTCGACCGGAACTGGCAACGCCTGATTCTTACGCATCTCCGTGAAAAGCAGCATCTGGGAGTGCTGACCGGATCCCCTGTGACAGACATTCGCATCACGCTTGGAGCCGGGAAGGCCCATCTGAAACACACCGAAGGCGGAGATTTCCGTGAAGCCACATACCGCGCAGTAAGGCAGGGGCTTATGAAAGCCGAGAATATCCTTCTGGAGCCGTATTACAGGTTCAGTATCCGTATCCCACCCGATTCTGTCGGTCGGGTCATGAGTGATATCCGGGCTATGCACGGAGAATTCGAGAGTCCTGAGAACAGCGGCACGTATGTCCTGCTGGAGGGGTCCGCTCCTGTTTCGGAACTCAACGGATATACGGATGAATTGCTTTCTATTACCCGCGGGAAAGGAAGGATACAGCTTGTTCCGGAAGGCTACAGGCCTTGTCACAATGCGCAGCAGGTCATCGAGAAAGCGAACTATCACGCAGAGAGAGATCAGGAGAACACGGCGGATTCTGTTTTCTGCTCACACGGTTCGGGAGTCACAATCTCGTGGGATAAGGCGGAAGAATATATGCATTTGCCTCCCTGCCTCCCTGCCGGGAGGACTCCGCCTTCAGATTCTCCGATCCGCAGACCTGTCAGCATCGATGAAAAGGAACTGGAAGCGATCATGCTGCGGGAATTCGGACCGATACGCAGGCGGGAATACACGATTCCCGCCGTGAATGCTGCACCAGTGATAAAGAGCGGACACACTGCTGCAAAAAAAGAACGCATCGTAGTGGATGGCTATAATGTGATCTTTGCCTGGAAGAGTATGAAAGACCTGGCTGCGGACAATCTCGATCTTGCCCGCACGGAGTTGGAAGAGATCCTGGCCAACTATGCCTCTTTTACAGGAAAGGAACTGGTCCTGGTGTTTGACGGGTTCCGAACTCCGGGAAACCCGGGCTCGCGTACACAGGAACACGGAATACGGATCGCCTATACGAGGGAGGGAGAGACGGCGGATACTTATATCGAAAGGCTGGTCTCGGAAATGGGAAGCAATCGGGAAGTGCGCGTGGTAACGGGAGATAATCTCATTCGGCTTACAGCGCTTCGCTCCGGCGTGCTTCGTACCTCTTCGAAGGAATTCGAGCAGGAGGTGCGGGAAGAGGTGCGCAGAATGGAGGAAGTGATCGGACAGACGAACCGGAACCCGCATATGACGAAACTGAAAGATGGAAAAAACGGAACTGATTAAAAGGGGAGAGGACCTGCAGACCAGATGTGTCCACCGCAGAAGAATTACGCACACTCATTTTCTCACGCCGGCGGAGCAGCATGAACTTGAGACCGGACTGCGTCGCGAAGCGGGGTGCACCGTGTTGCTTCATGGAGGGGCTGCGGACTGTGAACGCAGTATTGCGTTTTTCCTTCCGGATTATCTTGTGCCGGAGGAATTTCATCCGGATGAGTTTATTGCGGCACTTCAGATCAAAGCCAGCTTCGGCGAACCCGGTCATCGGGACTATCTTGGCGCGCTGCTGGGAATGGGGGTCGAGAGGGATCGGATCGGTGATATCCGGATTACAGAGAGCACGGCATATGTCTTCTGTGAGCCCGAGATCCTCAGACACATCTCCACGGTGGAAAAAGTGGGACGCTGCGGAGTGAAGACGCAGGTGGTGCCGTTGGAAGAAGTTCCTGCTGAAGAACACCGGGTCAGAACCGTTCAGTTTTCGGTGATGTCGTCCCGGCTGGATGCGGTCGTGGCAGGAATGTTCCGCCTTTCACGGACACAGGCGGCAAAGCATATTGCCCTTGGCGATGTTTCTCTCAATTACAGCGTGACCCTGCGGCAGGATACCCTGGTGAATCCGGGAGACGTGATCTCTCTTCGGGGCAAGGGAAAAGGCACTCTGTCGGAGACCGGAGGGACTTCCCGTAAGGGCAGGACGTTTCTGACAGCGGAAATACGAGTATGATCAGGAGGAATGAAAAATGGAACTGAAGGAAAGATTCCTGCGTTATGTAATGGTTCACTCGGCGAGTGCGGAAGAAAGTGACTGCACCCCGTCTACACCGTGGCAGTTCGATTTGAGCCGGGTGCTCGAAGAGGAGATGCTCCGGATGGGAATGGACAGGGTTATGGTGGACGAGCATGCCTATGTTTACGGAGAACTGCCCGCCACACCGGGCTGTGAGGAGAAGGAGACCGTTGCCTTTATCGCACATCTTGATACGATTCCTGATTTCCCGGGAGAAAACGTTCGTCCGCAGGTGTTCGAAAATTATGACGGAAGCGATATCCCGCTGGGAGACTCAGGAAGAGTGCTCTCTGTAAAGGATTTTCCGCATCTGGAAAAACTGAAGGGGCAGACCCTTATCACCACGGACGGAACTACGGTCCTCGGAGCGGATGACAAGGCCGGTGTGGCCGAAATCATGCAGGCGTGCGAAGAAATCATGATTGAGCATCAGCCGCATGGCAGGGTCTGTGTCTGCTTCACACCGGATGAAGAGATCGGGCACGGTGCTGCTTTCCTGGATCTGGATCGTCTTGGAGCTGCCTATGGATTCACGGTGGACGGAAGCGATCCCGGTGAACTGAGTTACGAGACATTCAATGCGGCTTCGGCAAAAGTGGAAGTGAATGGATTCAATATCCATCCGGGCAGCGCAAAGGGAAAAATGATCAATGCGAACCTTGTGGCAATGGAGATCAACGGACGCCTGCCTGCGGATGAGGTCCCGGCAAAAACAGAGGGCCATGAAGGCTTTTATCATTTGATGGAAACACAGGCGAGCGTGGAGAAAGCGACGCTCAGTTATATCCTGCGCGACCACAGCGCCGAGAAACTGGAAGAACGAAAGGAAGTGCTCCGGGAAAGTGTGCGTGCAGCCAACAGAGAATACGGGCCGGACACAGCGGTGCTTATCGTTCATGATCAGTACCGGAATATGGCGGAAGTTGTTCTTCAGCATCCGGAGATCCTGAAACGGGCAGAGCAGGCTATCCAGGCGGAGGGACTCACCCCGGTCTGCGAACCGGTCCGGGGAGGTACGGATGGTGCTCAGCTTACATTCCGGGGATTGGTCTGCCCGAATCTCGGGACCGGCGGGCATGCTTTCCACGGTCCCTATGAGCATATCACGACAGAGAGTATGGAAACCTGCAAAAACGTGATCAAACGGATCATTCTTGCCGGATAAAGGGAAGAGAGCAGAAAAGAATCAGAACACATTTTTGGGTAAAAACCACCGGCTCAGCGAGCCGGTGGTTTTTGTTTTGTACACAGTATTTCCGAACATAACAATACGATCAGGGAGATGCCTGAAGCAGCTTCTCGGCTGCCTGGATCACATGTTTGACCAGAACAGCGCCGGCTACTATACCGATTCCGCCGGGAACAGGAGTCACCGCTCTGACGATCCTGCTTACAGCGGGGAGATCCACGTCCCCGTGCAGTATTCCGTCGCTGCCGGATGTGATGCCGACGTCGATCAGGATCTGTCCTTTCCGGACATGATCTGCTGTGATGAGACCCGGATTGCCGGCAGCAGAGATCACGACATCCGCGTTCCGGCACTCAGAAGCAAGGTCCGGGGAAAACGTATGACAGATGGTAACGGTCGCATCCCGGGTGAGCAGCAGCATTGCAAGGGGACGCCCGACAACGATGCTCCTTCCGACCACGCAGACTTTTTTCTCTTCAATTGTATAACCGTAATAGTCGAGAAGTTCTATGCATGCGTTTGGAGCGCAGGGGGAAAAACCGCTTCGGCCGAGATATACGGAAGAGACAGAATCATTTGTCACACCGTCTACATCCTTGCGGGGATCGATAGCATTGCTGATGGTACGGCTGCTTATATGCTTTGGAAGCGGGAGCAGTACAATGATTCCGTGTACAGAATCATCTCGGTTCAATGCAGTGATTGCTTCGAGCAGATCCGGCTGGGTCACTTCAGCGGGAAAATGAAGAGCGATACATCGGAGTCCCATTTTCTCGCAGCGACTTCTGGCGCTGTTTTCATAAGCAATCTGACTGGCATGTTCTCCGACGCGCAGCACAGCGAGGGAAGGAGTTACGCCGAGGGCTTTCAGGCCGGAACAGCGCTGTTTCACATTTTCTGCGATGGCCTCTGCGACCGGCTTCCCGTAAAGGATATCAGCCATTATGCTACCGGCCCTTTCAAAGATTCCTCGACGGCAAGACGTATCCTGTCAAGTCGAAAGGTAAGGTCTGAGAGAGATGCTTCGCTTTGTTCCCGAAGAGAAAGGGTTTCCGGAGAAGAGCGCATCAGAGAGAGATTGACAGCGACGTTCATAAAGGCGCATTCTGTTCCAGCTCTGCAAAGAACCGCCGCGCAGCCGACATCCGAGAGAAGCGAACGGGAACAGTTTGGAAGCAGATGTTCCAGAAGCAGGCAGAGTTTTTCGGAGAGGCGGATCATCTCAAGCGGAGCATCGCAGGCAGTCCGGGCGGCCTGCTGTAATTTCTGCTCTCGATCCGCCGAATCCCTGCTCATTTTATAAACGGCGGCAAGAGGAAGAAATCCTTCCGCATCCCGATCGATGCATTCCAGAAGAGAACGGCTGAGAGTTTCACACTCGGAACAAAGCCTTTCCGTTTCATCCCGGAGCAAAACATAATTCCTGTTCTGCGAGGTCAGTCCTGCGGCCATGGAGCCGAGAGCGGAAGCAAGAGAGATGGCAACTGCGGCAGCAGCGCCTCCTCCCGGCGCGGGTGAAGGGGAAGCCAGTTCCCGGATAAAGGAAGAAACGGTCTTTTCGTCAGAAATCATGGATCTTTCCTTTCTTTGTATCGTGTAAGGCTGCTTGCAGTGTCCCTCAGAGTATCGATAAGATCATAGGGAACACAGAGACTGCCTGTACCGCTTCCGAGGGAGATCTCCGGTTTTCGTTCTCCGTGGAAGTCACTTCCTCCGGTTTCGATCAGGCTGTATTCATGTGCAAGTTTCTGCAGATAGGAGATCTGCTCCGGAGTGTAGCCGGAATAGCGGCACTCCAGCCCCATCAGCCCATAGTCCAGACAATGTTCGATCAGATCCCGCAGTTCGGTATCATCCAGATTGTACTGAAACGGATGTGCCAGCACGGGCACTCCGCCGGAATGGAGAATGATGCGGAGAGAGTCTTCGATCGGAATGAAATGCCGGGCAAGCCAGTATCGGCATCCCTTGTTCAGAAATCGGCTGAACGCATCGCGTATATCTGCGGCTAGTCCCGAAGCGACGAGCAGTTCAGCAAAATGCGGTCTGCCGATCACATCACCGAAGCGTGCCTTCATTGCGGGATAATCAGCAGGGATCCCGTCTGCACGCATCCGCGCGGCGATCTTTTCATTTCGTTCGTCCCGATCCAGCACTACCCAGTTGAGTACGGGCAGAAGATGGGGAGAGTGAGGATCAATGAAGTAGCCGAGAATATGCACGGAACCGTTAAAGCGGGTGCTGATCTCTATGCCCGGTATGATTTCCAGACCGAGTGCCGCTGCGGGTCCGCAGGCTCTTTCATAGCCTGAAATGGTGTCGTGATCGGTGATGGCAATGGCGGAAAGCCCGGCATGGCAGGCAAGTTCAGGAACAGTTTCTGGAGCTGCGGTACCATCCGAGGCTGAGGTATGTACATGAAGATCGATTCTTTTCACCGCCGGATCCTCTCTTTCATGAACGTTTCAGCTTTATGATAGAGTTCTGCGGGATCGTCGTCGATGTGGAAACGGCCGTCTTCATAGAGGACTCTGCCGTTCACCATGGTAATCTTTACGTTCTCTTTGGAACCGGAAAAAACGAGATTATTGGGGATGCTGTTGAGTGGGCGCATATTCGGACGATTAAGATCGATCACGATGAGATCCGCTTTCTTTCCGACAGCCAGATCATCGCAGTTTTCCAGTCCCATGCAGCGAGCACCGTTCACACAGGCCATTTCCAGGACCTCTGCAGCAGGACAGGCGTTCGGATTATCTTCCAGCACATTTTGAAGTCCGGTCGTCAGAAACATCTCCCGGAACATATCCAGTGCGTTGTTGCTGGAGGCTCCGTCTGTACCGATCGCGAATCGGACACCCCGTTTCATCATGCGGGCGACAGGGGCGATCCCGCTGGCCAGTTTCAGGTTGGAAGCCGGATTTGTGACTGCCCAGAGATGCTTGTCCGCAAACATGTCGATATCGTCCTTCGTCATATGGCAGCAGTGAAATCCTCCGCCACCGTAGTTGAAAAAGCCGATGCTGTCCAGAAAAAGGGGAGGGGTCATTCCGTATCGTTGGATACAGCCTTCCACTTCAGCCTTCGTCTCTGAGAGATGGGTCCAGCAGGGAGCTTTATACTTCTCCGCCAGCGACACCATGTATTTCAGCCGTTCGATCCCTGTAGTGTATTCTGCATGGATGCCGAGCTGGTAAGAGATGCGGTCGCTGCACTGATTGTAATGCAGATAGTCCCGTTCAATGTCTGTGGGATCAGCGTCAAAATCATTCATGCCGGAACAAAGGACTGTCCGGAAGCCGCTGTCGATATTGGCTGCCACATAGGCCTCCGAATGGGAATACATGTCAAAGGAGGCGGTGATCCCGCTGGAGAGATACTCCAGGATACCAAGCTTCGTGAAAAGATAAACGGCCTCGTCATCAAGCTTTGCCTCATTGGGCCATATCGCTTCACGAAGCCAGCGGTCAAGGGGGAGATCATCGGCAAGAGAGCGGAGAAAGGTCATAGGCGTATGGGTGTGAGCATTTTTGAACCCGGGCATCAGAAGATTTCCATGAAGATCGATTTCCCGATCAAAACGGTTTTTATCTTCTGCTGTAGCCGGCCCGACATAGACGATGGTGTCACCGCTGATATGTACTTCATCCTCTGTGATATGCGGACCGTTTTCAAAGCGAAGGATTCTCCCGTTAAAAAAACGAAGCATCGGATAATGTCCTGTCCTGTTCATTTATATTTATATATTCAGTGTATCATAATTGGAAGACGCTGGCAAATCATATGTTTTCGTGTGAATGCAGGCACGTGGGCTGAATTGCTTTTTGAACGGGAATAGTGTATACTTAACAACATCCGTAGAGGTGGATTTATGGAAAAACAGAGCAGACAGAATTATTTTTACGGCGCAGCCATTCTGACGGCCGGCGTCGTGATCATGAAAATACTCGGTGCGATCTACAAGATCCCTGTAGCCAACATCATCGGCGACGAGGGATATTCCATGTTCATCGCAACGTATAACGTATATAATGTCTTTCTCACGCTTGCAACTGCCGGACTTCCCGTGGCACTCTCCCGCCTGATCTCGGAAGCGGATGCGGAGAACAGGACCATGCAGGCCAGGGCTACATTCCGCGTTGCCATGAAGACCTTTTTCGTGATTGGTGCGGTATGTACGCTGATGATGCTTTTTTTCCCGGGACAGATCGCCGTCCGTATCCTTCATAATCCCGATGCAGAGGCAAGCATCCGGGTGATGGCACCATCAGTCCTGCTTGTATGTCTTGTTTCGGGTTACCGCGGATACTGTCAGGGATACAGCAACATGATCCCGACCACGGTAGGACAGGTGCTGGAGGTGCTGACAAAAGTAGTTGTCGGCCTTGTGCTGGCAGCCGTGATCATGCGTTCAGGGGGAACCAGAGCACAAGGATCGGCAGGCGCTATTTTTGGCGTTACAGCCGGTTCAGGGATAGCGTTGATTTACATGACCCTCTATAAACGGAGAAAATATCGCTTTGAAGACATTGATGATCCGGACATACCGGACAGCGACGGCCGCATTCTCCGGCGCTTTCTCCGTATCGGCATCCCGATCGCTTTCGGCGCATCCGCACTGTCTGTTCTGAACCTGATCGATTCCGGCCTCTGCATGCAGCGGCTCCAGTTTGCCGCCCATTTCGATCTGCAGAGTGCACAGAGGCTCTATGGAGTTTATGGGAAGGCCCAGACATTGTATAATTTGCCGGCGGCGTTCATCACACCCCTGACCATCTCGGTTGTTCCGGCGATCGCGGCAGCAAATGTCCGCGGTCTGGATGATGATGCCACAAAGATCTCGGAAGATTCGCTGCGTATCGCTGCGGCGATCAGTCTGCCGATGGGGGTCGGACTTGCTGTCTTGTCCGCACCGATTATGCATGTGGTTTATCCGGACAGTCACGAAGCAGGGGCCGGACTTCTGGCAATCCTTGGAATAACTTCATTCTTCGTGTGTATGGTTCTGATGGAAAATGCTGTCCTTCAGGCGTCCGGCAGGGAGAAATACACGATGATCACGCTGATTACCGGAGGTGTCGTAAAGATCGTGATCAACTGGTTCCTTGTGGCAAATCCGGGTATAAATATCTATGGAGCGGCAATCGGGTCTCTTGTTAGTTATATCGTGATGATGGTCATGGATTTCGTGTTCATGTGCAGGACACTGGACAAGGACCCGAATGTGCTGCGCATCCTGAAAGGTCCTGTGATAGCCAGCACGGCGATGGCGGGCACAGCGTGGCTCCTGTTTTTTGTCGCGTCGCGCTTGTTTAGAACGCAGATGGGCCGAATTGAGATGATTCTCTCGATGGGAACTGCCATTGCAGCGGCAGTCATCGTGTATGCGGTGTTTGCCATTCGTATGAAAGCGATATGCGCTGCGGACATGAAACTCATACCTGGGGGAGAAAAAATCTCAAAATTGTTACATTTACGCTGATGTAGACTCGTTTTTCGGGTATTTTCATAGAAAAAACACAAAATAAAGCGTTTTCCTCTTGATTAACTCATAGATATGTGGTAAAGTCCTATCCGACATTCCGAAACAGAGAATGTCTCAATAAGATAAGGCACCTTTCGGATATAGGGTGGTCTTATGTTTTGGCTCCGGCCAAAAATACATTCAGGAGGAAACTATGAACAAATCTGAACTCGTCGCTGCTGTTGCAGCAAAAGCCGGTCTTTCCAAGAAAGACGGTGAGAAGGCAGTCAACGCTGCTTTCGAAGCAATCACCGAGTCTCTCGTCAAAGGCGAGAAAGTCCAGCTTGTCGGCTTCGGCTCCTTTGAAACCAAAGAGCGCAATGCCCGCGTTGGCCGCAACCCCAAGACCAAGGAAGAGATCAGCATTCCTGCTACCCGCGTTGCCGCATTCAAGGCCGGCAAGGCTCTCAAGGATGCAGTTTCGAAGTAATCTCGTCTGCATTGGGTAAGATAAAAAGGAGTCGCGTCTGCGACTCCTTTTTATTTGTAATGTTTACAGTCCTGATTGCATCAATAAGAATTATCGGGAGGAAAGAGATGCGTATCGATAAGTTTCTGAAAGTATCTCGTATCATCAAGCGCCGGAGTGTTGCGAACGAAGCCTGTGACAGCGGACTCGTGACCGTGAACGGAAAAACGGTGAAAGCAGGATATGCCGTGAAAGTCGGGGATATCCTTGAACTTCGTCTTGGTCAGAAAAACATTCGGGTCGAAATAACAGAACTGAGAGAAAACGCCGGGAAGGCGGATGCGTCTGCTATGTACAGGGAACTTGGCTGAAAGCAGACTGAGAAAAACAAAACGGGGATGCGGCTCAGGACATGCCGCATCCCCGTTTTACATAAAGAGTCGGTGAAGAATCAGAGAATGTGTGAACGAACGAACTCGGACATCGTTTCCGGTTCGGCGGAAACACTGAGGACGAACTCGATGTTTTCTTTTTCCGAGAACGTATTGAGCCAATGGAGAAACGTATCGAACGCTTCAGGTGAACGGTCGCTGATCATCTTGTAGAAATTATCCACAAAGATATGGGTGATGTCGTAATTGCCGGAATGGATCCCGCAGAGCAATCCCTTAAGGAACTCGTACGATCCGATATCATAGGCGGCGGCATCGATCAGTCTGGCCTGATAAGGGATATCGTAAGTGAGCTTGCGGTCTTTTTCGATACAGACGACATCGCCGTTTCCTTCCTTGACCGCATCACATACAAGACCGACGAGTTTTTTGGTCTTTCCGGAACCCTTTATGCCCATCAGCAGTTTTACCATGAATACATACTCCTTCTCATAGTCATTGATTTCTCGTACAGACTGAAAAATCAATGCATTGGATAACTACAGCTTACCATTCTTCCCGTATGAAAGCAAGTGCGAAAAGGTTAAGAAGAAGTTAAAAACAGACTGTTTTTTCAGCGTGACATGTCTGTTCGTCAGATAGCGCCGGGTTTGCCGAGCATCCGGAACATGTTCTTTTTATAGGCTTCCACACCAGGCTGGTTGAAAGGGTTGACACCGGACATATATCCGCTGATTCCGCACGCCATTTCAAAGAAGCATACAAGTGAAGCGAACCCTTCTTCATCCCGTCTGCCGGCTGTAATGGTCATGCAGGGAACTCCGCCGGAAATGTGAGCTTCCATCACGGCGTTTTCCACAACGTGCCCGATCTCGCCCAGATCACGACCGGCTAGATAGTTGAGCCCGTCGGCATTGCTCTCATCTGCGGGAACCTGGAAAGGAGAAAGACACTCATCAAAGCGGACGAGAGTCTCCATCAGGATACGCTCACCTTCCTGGATATACTGACCCATGGAGTGCAGATCGGCGGTGAACTCCACGGATGCCGGGTAGATACCGATGCCATCCTTGCCTTCGCTCTCTCCGTAGAGTTGTTTCCACCATTCCGCCATCCAGCGAAAACGCGGATCAAAGCAGGCGAGCAGTTCTATTTTTCGTCCACCGCTGTAGAGGTTCTGTCTGGCAGCGGCATACTGCCATGCAGGATTCTCCTCGCTCATTACGCTCAGGGCTTCGAATTCGGCGATTGCGCAGTTGATGATCCGGCGCACGTCGATCCCGGCCACAGCCATGGGAAGCAGACCGACAGCGGAGAGAACGCTGTACCGGCCTCCGACATCATCAGGCACAACAAAGCTTTCCCAGCCGTTCGCATCCGCAAGAGATTTCAGAACACCTCTGCGGGCATCTGTGGTGGCAAAGATATGCTCATCAGCCCGGGTTCCGTATTTTTCTTTCAGCAGATCGCGGAAAATCCGGAAGGAAACAGCAGGTTCCAAAGTCGTACCGGATTTGGAGATGACATTTACATCGAAATCCTGCTCGCCGATCTGAGAAATGATATCGTTCAGATAGTCCGGATTGAGTCCGTTTCCTGCAAAAAGGACCTTTGTGTCTGCCGCAGCCGGGGCAGGCCTCAGGAATTCGATTGCACCGCGTGCGCCAAGATAGGAACCGCCGATGCCGATCACGACGAGGATCTTTGAACGTGAGCGGATCTTTTCAGCTGCTTCTATGATCCTGTCCAGTTCGGTGTCACGGATCTTTTTCGGCAGCTCCGGCCATCCGAGGAAATCTGCTCCTGCGCCGGTACGTCCAGCGAGGATCGTATGAGCCTGTTTGGCAAGGGCATAGTCGGGACCGCTTCCGCTGAAGAAAGCAGCTGCCCCCGAATAATCGACTTTTACCATGACTGAAATCTCCTTAAAAGCATAGTATTGTTTCATATTATAGACAATTCCGGACCGATTTCAACTGCAGTTTTGAAGAATCCGGTTGACAGAATTATGCATAAAATTTAAAGTATTCTGTGATCCATTACGATTTGTTTCCAAATTGTTAACCGCAATGTAGAAGTTTTGCACATTTTCAACAGGGTTTTCCACAGATGAAAAATGAATAATGAAACTTTTTCTGCGCCAAATGATTTACATAACAACAAATCTCTTTATCAATAATCGGAAAGGAGTATATTCCGATTTTCTTAGTTGACTGAAAAACAGGAGGATAGTAAAATATAAAGTTGAAATACAGATGATCTGAGTTGTTACGAACGAAGAATCACCGGAGACGGGCATACTGCCTCGCTTCGGACGGGAGAAACTGCCGATGAGAAGACAATTCAAATGGGATAAGAAGTATCTTCATTGGGGAGTCACTGCTTTTCTGGTGCTGGCCTGTGAGATCCTTTTCTATATGGCGCTGAGTTATATTCCGGATATCGGAAAAGCGCTCAAGAGTTTCTTCGGGATTCTCGGGCCTTTTATCTGGGGGCTCGTGATCACATATCTGCTTGCACCGTTAACAAAGACGCTGAACAGGAGCGTTTTTGGACCTTTGAGTGAGCGTATCTTCAGAAAAAGCAAAAAGAGAAACGGGAAAAAGCTTTCCCGCTCCCTTTCAGTCCTCATTTCGGAGATCGTTCTTCTGGCTGTGCTGACGCTTCTGGTCTATCTTATTATTCCGCAGCTGTACAGCAGCATTGAGACGATCGTTGTCAACAGTAACACATATATTGAGAAGGTTTCCGGATGGGTGGAAGACCGGCTTGCAGCGTATCCTGTAATCGAGACCTATGTTACCGATGCGCTGGATAAATTCAACGACGGTATTATTGATTGGCTTCAGAAAACGGTCCTTCCGCAGCTGGGAAGCTTTGTGAGCAATGTGGCCGGCGGTCTTTTTGTGTTCTTCAAAGGTGTATATAACGTGATCATCGGGATCATTGTATCCGTGTATATTCTGAACAATCTGGAAAAGTTCTCTGCCGGGGCAAAACGCCTGCTCTACTGTGTCTTCACGGTGGAAGCTGCGGACAAACTGCTGGACGGCATCCGCTTTACCGACCGGACATTCATCGGGTTTATCACGGGAAAACTCCTGGATTCTGCCATTATCGGCATCCTGTGTTATATTTTCTGCGCTATCATGGATATGCCGTATGCATTGCTTGTAAGCGTGATCATCGGGATAACGAATATCATTCCGTTTTTTGGCCCCTTTATCGGTGCTGTACCCTCTGCGCTGATCATACTGCTCGTCGATCCGTGGAAGTGTCTGATTTTTGTCATCTTCATTATTGTGCTTCAGCAGGTGGACGGGAATTTCATAGGGCCGAAGATTCTGGGAAACTCCATCGGGATCAGCGGATTCTGGGTGATGTTCTCCATTATTGTCGGGGCGGGATTGTTCGGCTTCTGGGGAATGCTGCTTGGCGTACCTGTTTTTGTGGTTATTTATACGCTCGTGGATAAAGCGATGGCCAGAAAACTGAAAAGAAGTGATCTTCCTTCAGAGACAGAGGATTATCTTGGGGTGGACAGGATCGACCCGATTACCCGCAGGGTGATGAGGAACCGAAAAAAGGGAGAAGAGGCGCAGGGAAAGAATGCGGGAGAGGATGAGCCGCTTCAGGAATGAGCCAGTCTGGCCCGCGCATCCAGGATTCCTTCGCAGAGTGCCTCGATATCGGCATCGTTCGTAAATCTGGAAAGACCGATCCGGACGGCACAGTCGATTATTCCGGGATTCAAGCCCATTGATTCCAGAACATGGCTCCGCCCGCCCCGTTTGCAGGCGGAGCTTTTTGATATGTAGATTTCCCTGGCTTCCAGAAAATTCATCAGGACTTCACTCCGGATTCCCGGAACAGAGATGCTGAGGATGTGCGGGGCTCCGCCTCCGATCACGGTGAACCCCGGGATCGACCGACCAAGCCGCTGTATCACGGTGTTTCGCAGTTCATTCATTCGCGGGAGAGCATATCTCGATGCATCTTCAGCTGCTGAGCAGGCGGCGGCGAATGCTGCGATCTGCGGCATGGCTTCCGTCCCTGCTCTGCGGCCGTTTTCCTGACCGCCTCCGACAAGAAAAGGCGCCAGCTTCAGGCCGCTGCGGATATAAAGCGCTCCGATTCCTTTCGGAGCATGGATTTTATGACCGCTGATGCTGATCAGGTCAGCTCCCAGCGACGCTGCCCGGAAGGGGACTTTCATAAAAGCCTGTACGGCGTCCGTATGAAACAGGGCTGTACTTTTGTTTTCACGCAGTATTCGTGCAACAGAAGCTATGTCGGTAACAGAGCCGGTTTCATTATTCACCATCATGAGAGAGACGAGAACAGTATCTTCCCGCAGGGCTCTCTCCACGTCAGAGGGGCATATTTCTCCGGTCACGCCCGGTTTCAGCCGGGTTACTTCAAAACCGCGGCGTTCAAGTTCATCCAGGCTTTTCCGTACTGCGTCATGCTCGGATCCGGAGCTGATCACGTGAAGGCCTTTTCGCCTCATGCTTTCCGCTCCGGCCAGGATAGCCCAGTTGTCGCTCTCTGAGCCGCAGGAAGTGAAGACTAGTTCGTCCGGCTTGCAGCCGAGTGAGAAAGCTACGGTTTTTCTGGATGCATCCAGCAGCCTTCTTGCGGAACGCCCGCGCGTGTGCGTGGAGCCCGGGTTTCCGTAATTCTCCGTCATTGCGTCCATGGCTGCCTGCACTGCTTCCGGACAGACTTTTGTTGTTGCGGCATTATCAAGATAGTGTTCCATATCAGGCCTTTCTTCTTAAGGGAGAATCTGAAAAAAGATGAAATACATTATATCCACTCTGGGGTGCAAGGTCAATCAGTATGAGACGCAGGCCATGGAAACGTGGCTGTCAGAGCAGGGGATCGAACCGGCAGCTCCCGGTGAGCGGGCGGATCTTGTTCTGGTGAATACCTGCGCTGTCACGGCGGAGAGCGAACGCAAATCCCGTCAGATGATCCGCCGTCTCCGGGATGAGAATCCAGGCGCCAGGATTGCCGTGAGCGGCTGCTACGCGCAGATCGCACCGGAGGAGATGCGGAAACTCGGAGCTGAAGTGGTTTTCGGATCAGGAGATCGGAAGAGATTTGTGGAATCTGCGCTCCGCGTCTTGAAAAGCGGGGAGCCTGAGGAAGAAATCGATGATCCCTTCCTCAGAAAAGAGTACGAGGAACTCCCGGCGGGAGCACCTTCAGGAAGAACACGGGCTATGCTGAAGATCCAGGATGGCTGTGTAAACTTTTGCACGTATTGCATCATTCCCTATACACGGGGCCGCCTGCGTTCACTTCCGCTCGAGAAAGCAGCGGAACAGGCCGAATCACTTGCCGGTGACGGGTTTAAGGAACTCGTTCTAACGGGGATAGAAGTTGCCTCGTACGGCGTTGATCTTCCCGGTCGTCCATCTCTCGCGGATGTTGTGGCTGCGGTCGCAGAGAAAAGCGGCAGCATGAGGATCCGGCTCGGATCGCTGGAACCGACCGTGATAACGGATGAGTTCTGCAGGCGCCTTGCGGCTTTGGGAAAAGTCTGCCCGCATTTCCACCTTTCCCTTCAGTCAGGCTGTGACCGGACGCTTCGGGCTATGAACAGGAAATACGATACAGCGCTTTTTTATGAAAAAACGAAACTGCTCCGAACAGCTTTTCCGGACTGTGCGATCACCTGCGATCTGATTACTGGCTTTCCCGGGGAAACAGAAACCGATCACGCGGAGACACTGAAATTTATCGAAAAGTGCGGTTTCTCGGCCATGCATATTTTCCCCTATTCAAGAAGACCTGGTACCCCGGCAGATTTGATGCCGGGACAGTGTACGCAGGCTGTGAAGATACGCAGAGCCCGTGAGGCGAAGGAGATCGCGCTGCGTATGCAGGAAGAATACCTTGACCGTCAGATCGGCTGCAGGCTCCCGGTCCTGTTCGAAACGACGGAGAAAGACGGAAGATGCTATGGTCACAGTGATAATTATCTGCTTGTCTCGGTCGCGGGGGATTCTTTTTCCGGACAGATGAAGAGAGTGAGGATTACGGGAAGAGAAGGGGAATCGCTCTGCGGTGTGATTGACTAATCTGTCAAAATGGCATATAGTTGTTTAGCTATTTTTCTGGTTTGATTATCAAAGGGTAAAGAATGAAAGATCGAGTGTATAATTTTGCAGCCGGACCTTCGTGCATCCCGCTTGAGGTACTTGAAAAGGCTCGCGATGAGCTGGTAAATTTCGGTGAAAGCGGAATGTCGGTCATGGAAATGACGCACCGGGGAAAAGATTTTGCCGTTATTTTCTCCCGCGCGAAAGAACAGCTCCGAAGGGCTCTTTCCGTTCCGGAGAGCCACGAGATCCTGTTTCTGCAAGGAGGAGCAACGCTTCAGTTTGCTGCTGTTCCCATGAATCTTCTGGGAACTGGCACGGCAGATTATGCAGTGACCGGTCAGTTTTCCGGCAAAGCTGCAAAAGAGGCGGAAAAATACGGAAAAGTACATCTTGCCTGTGATACCTCAGCTTCGGGGCATGACAGGATCCCTGCTCAGGGTGAACTGAGGACATCGGAAAACGCGGCATATTTTTATTATTGTTCCAACAATACGATCTACGGGACGGAATGGTACTATACCCCTGAGACGGATGCTGTTCTTGTATGCGATATGTCTTCGGATATCCTCTCCCGGCCTGTGGATGTATCCCGCTACGGACTCATATATGCCGGCGCACAGAAAAACATGTCCCCGGCCGGCCTGACTGTCGTCGTTCTGGACAGGGAACTCGCCGGAAAGGCCCTTTCCTGTACTCCGGAAGTAATGCGCTATGATGTGCTGATCGAGAACGATTCGATGCTTAACACACCGCCCTGCTGGTGCATATATATGCTTTCACTTGAACTGGAATGGCTTGAAAAACAGGGCGGGGTATCCGCCATGGAAAAGATGCGGAAAGAACGGGCGGCTCTGGTTTATGATGTTCTTGATAACAGCCGCTTCTACATCGCGCATGCACAGCCGGATTCACGGAGTTTCATGAATGTCACGTTTCGCACTCCTTCGGAAGATCTGGACAGGGCTTTTGTCGCAGGGGCGGAAAAGTGCGGACTTGTGAATCTGAAGGGACACCGGCTCACCGGCGGCATAAGGGCTTCTCTGTATAATTCCATGCCGATGGAGGGGGCCCTTCGGCTTGCAGAGTACATGAAGCGATTTGAGGAAGAAAACAGATGTATGCAATAAAGACCATAAATAATATATCCTCTACGGGCATTGAATATCTGGAAAAGAAAGGATGTTTGGTCAGCAGCGATCTTGATGATCCCGTCGCTATTCTTGTACGGAGCGAAGATCTTCACCACAAGCATCTCAATGCGAGCCTTCTGGCCATTGCGCGGGCCGGGGCAGGATATAATAATATCCCGGTAGAAAAATGCGCAGAGGAAGGCATTGTGGTGTTCAACAGCCCCGGTGCGAACGCTGAGGCAGTGAAGGAACTGGAACTGTGTTCTCTGGTGATGGCCTCCCGCGATGTGCTCGGAAGTATTGAATGGGTCCGTTCTGTGGCTGATCGCGGGGATGAGATCGCCGCTCTGGTTGAAAAAAACAAAGGGAATTTCGCCGGCCCGGAGCTTATGGGTAAAACCATAGGAGTCCTTGGACTCGGTGCAGTCGGTGCTCTGGTCGCCAACGCTGCAGTGGATCTGGGGATGGAGGTCCTGGGGTATGATCCGTTCATGTCAGTCGATGCTGCCTGGCGTCTGAGTCGTGATGTGACCCGGGCGGACACACTGGAAGACCTCCTTGCAAGCAGTGATTACATCAGTCTCAACGTGCCGTATAACGAAAGCACGCATCATTATCTCTCCCGGGAGCAGTTTCGACTTATGAAAACCGGTGTGAGGATCATCAATGAGTCCAGAGAAGAAGTTGTCGATGATGAAGCGATGATCGAGGCGCTTTGTACAGGCACTGTGGCAAAATATGTCACGGATTTCCCCAACACGGCACTCCTCTCTGCTCCCAATGTTATCGCTATGCCGCATCTCGGCGCATGTACGCCGGAGAGCGAGGATCGCTGTGCTCTGATGGCGGCGAACCAGATCTATGAGTATCTTGTGAATGGGAATATAAGAAATTCTGTGAACCTTCCGGATGTCTCCCTTAACCGGATGGGGGTGTGCAGACTCTGCGTGATACATCGGAACATCCCCGGTATGATTAACAGGATCCTGGATTTCATCACTGCGGAAAACATCAATGTCGAACATATGATCAACAAACCGCGTGAAGGATATGCCTATACCATCGTCGACCTGGGTGCCAGACCGGATATTGAGACGGAACTGAGTATCCGCGCGATGCCCGATGTCCTCCGGGTAAGAGTGATATGAGAAAACTGCTCAACTGGGGCATCTGCTTCCTGAAGTCCAACTGGTCCGAGATCCTGCGCTATTTCTTTACAGGAGTATGCACGACGGCAATCAACGCGTTCCTGTTCTGGCTTATGGGAAGCAGGCTGGGCATCAATGTCCATGTATCAAATGTGACCGCCTGGATCGCCTCCACCTTGTTTGCTTTCTTTTCAAATTGCCTGTTCGTATTCCGGATGCGTCCGGAAAATGGAGGGGTTTTTCTGCGCTTCATGGCACTTTTCTTCGGGGAGCGCCTGTTCACGCTTGGAGTGGAAGAACTTATTCTGTATGTGTTCATCACACTGCTTTCCCTTCCGAAGATGCCGGTCAAATTTGCAGCGATTCTGGTTGTTATTGCGCTCAATTATCTGATCAGCAAATTCGTGATTTTCAAAAAACGGGAGCAGAGTGCTGCGGAGGAATGTCATGACGGATAAGCTGTATTATCAGAACAGCCATCTGTTCGAGTTTTCCGCTGAGATCATCGACTGCATTCGCCGTGAGGATAGGGCATATGATGTGATCCTTGACCGGACGGCCTTCTTCCCGGAAGGCGGAGGACAGCGCTCGGATGAGGGAATGATCGGCGGGGTTCAGGTTCTTCACGTATCGGAGAAAGAGGGGATTGTCTTTCATCGCTGTGAGGTCCCGATGGAAAAGGGACGCCGGGTGGATTGCCGGATCGAACGGGAAACAAGGCTCCGCAGGATGCAGAATCATTCAGGAGAACACGTGGTATCCGGACTGGTTCATACACGTTTTGGATTTGACAATGTCGGTTTTCATATGAGCGATGGTTTCATGACTGTCGACTTCAGCGGAGAACTCCGGAATGAAGAGATTGTACAGCTGGAACAGGAAGCGAATGAGATTGTTCGGGCGAACGTTCCTGTTACGGCGTTTTTTCCTTCTCCGGACCAGCTGAAAGCGCTGGAATATCGAAGCAAGCTGGACCTTACGCAGAATGTGCGTCTTGTCCGCATTGAAGGCTGTGATCTCTGTGCCTGCTGTGCACCGCATGTGTCGCAGACCGGAGAGATCGGGATCATTCGGATCATGGACCATATGCGTCACCGTGGCGGTACGCGGATTACCCTCACCTGCGGGATGGATGCTTTGGAGGATTGCCGCCGCAGGCAGAAAAACACGGTGCGGATATCCAACCTGCTCTCTGCCAGACAGGAGGATATCGCAGATGCTGTGGATAGACTGCTGGAGAACATGGCGGCTCAGAAACTCCGTATCGCTGAACTGAGTATGGCGAATGTAGAGTATCTGGCTTCCGGCACGGATCCGGTGAAAGGAAATATTTGTCTCGTTGACCGCCTGCTGGATGAGGTCGCTTTGCGGGAACTGGTGAACCGCCTGTCTGAAAAATGCTCTGGTATCGCGGCTGCTCTGTTTCCTTCAGGAGAAGGGCAATGGCGCTATATCATAGGGAGTCGGAACGTGGATCTGCGGAAGAATGCCTTGCTTATCAACCGGGGAATCAACGGGAAGGGCGGAGGTTCCTCCATGATGATCCAGGGCAGCTGTTCCGGTGATGTGGAGCAGATCCGACATTTTCTTACGGAAATACATTTATCATGAAAGGAAGGATTAAGCATGAAAAAGTTCTTCAGCGATTTCAAAGCATTCATCACGAAAGGGAATGTGATTGACCTGGCTGTCGGCGTCATCATCGGCGGCGCGTTCCAGGCCATTGTATCCTCCTTCACCGGTGACATCGTGTCTCCGCTGCTTGGACTCCTCGTAAACAGCGATTTTTCCGCACTTGTTGCCACGATAGGCGATGTGGAGATCCGTTACGGCGCGTTTATTACAGCGGTGATCAATTTCATCCTGATGGCTCTGGTGATTTTCTTCTTCCTCAAGGCTATCCGCGGAGCGGGAAAGGTCGGGAAAAAGAAAAAAGAAGAGGCTCCTCCCGCTCCAACGACAAAAACATGCCCTTATTGCAGGAGCGAGATTGCGATCGAGGCAACGCGTTGCCCCCACTGCACCTCCGAACTTTAAAAACAGGGTAATTATCAGCCGCGTTTCAGCAAATCCGCTGAAACGCGGCTTTTACTATCAGCATTTATGCCAATTGACGGTATGAAAGCTATCTGCTAAAATAGCGACAATAGTGGATTATTATGCCACGATTTACGGAATTCTATACAATTAGGGGGTTATCAGTTGAAAGACCTTAAACACCTTATCTTCTTTGAGAAGCTCCTTCAGGAAGCAAATAATGATTTGGTCAAGCAGGGGAAAGCGGACGGCAAAAGAGCCATCGGCTATACCTGCTATTTCATGCCTGAAGTGCTGCTCGATCTCCCCGGATGTTTCTCTGTCCGTCTGAGAGCACCCGGCTGCACATCTCCCGATATCGCAACGTACTATCTATCCGGCCGTGTCTGCCACTATGCCCGTTCTCTGCTGGAGCGTGCACTGGAAGGCGGATACAATTTCCTGGATGCTCAGATGGGCACCGAGACCTGCACCGCCACCTGCCGTTTCCAGGAGCATCTGCAGCAGAAGCATCTTGATTCCGTGGATGATATGCGAATCATCGATAATGATGACTTCTTCTGTACCTTCACGGACATTCCCTTCAAAAACAGTGAAAACAGCTATAATCACTTTGAGACGCAGCTCCGCGCCCACGTTCTGGATCCTCTGCACGAAAAGTTCGGGATCGACACTTCAGACGAGGCTATCCTTAAAACGATTGAAGCCCATAACGAGGTTTGCCGGCTGATCAATGAGATCGGTGAATACCGGAAACTCGACAATCCGACCATTACCGGATATGAGTTCCATGTGATTCAGCTTGTCTCGCTTACCTGCCCGAAGTATCTCATCCTGCCGTACCTTCGTGAGACGGCGGAGGAGATGAAGACCCGTGAACCGGACCTGAAAAAGAATTTCCGCTGCAAGGTCGTTCTGGCCGGTTCCGAAAACGACGATCCGGACTTTACGAAGCTGGTGGAAAGCTGCGGTGCTCTTGTCGTCTGCGACCGTTTCTGCTACGGTGCGGTGGAAAGCCGCATTCCCATCGAGGTCAAAGAGGGACAGAGTCCGTTGCGTGCGATCGCTGAACACTATCTCAAAACCTCGAATTGCCCGCGTTTCATGCCGCAGGATGAGATGCGCGCCAGAAAAAAGAGACTGGCCGAACTTGCCGAAGAGTATCATGCCGACGGGATTATCGTGGCCTCCAACAAGTTCTGTGAGTACTGGAGTTATGAGCGCGTGATTGACACCTTTATTCTCAAACGCGATTACGGCATCCCTGTTTGCTCTATCGAAAAGGAATATATCAACTCGGCTTCCGGCCAGCTGCGTACCCGGTTCCAGGCATTTGTTGAAAGCATAGAAATCAAGCAGATCCAGGAGGGCAACTGATTATGGCAAAGAAAAAACTTACCAAGACACTGAAGGATTTCTGGAATGGCAAGCCGCATTCCGGGGAAGAAGGCGGCCGCCGTCTCGGCGATCTTTACGAGGACAAGACAGGTCTTCTGAAACACAGAGAATGGCGCGGAGTCAAGGATACCTTCTATTACATGTATAATATCTGGGGCTATAACTATGTTCATATGGTTCTGGATATTCTTAAGTTCTCCAACAACCCCATCGATTTTATCAAAGGGACCTGGCGTTACCGCTGGATGGGGCAGACATATCTGCCTGTCATCCACTGGTTCGAGCGCGGACTTCAGGGTGTGCGCGGTGAAGCGCTGAGAGCTTCCGCATGGCACTATCGTGCCATGGTCAGTGCATCTATCCATCAGATCTGCAACTTCTTCAACGCAGACACACGGCTGCACGGAGGGAAGGAAAACGACGCTTACAGGCACACCATCTTTGCCAACGAGACGACATGCGGCACACTGTTCTACCCTTGGAAAGATGCCGGGTATCAGTACCTCCCGATGGAAATGATCCCCTATTTTGTCACATGCCATGTTAACAGCCACACCGTTCTCAATTACATCGATGCGGTTCAGTCCATCGGCCTTCCCGGTGACCCCTGCCCGATGTGTCAGGCAGAGTCCGGACTGTTTGTGCTTGATGACGTGCCGGATTCCGCACCTATCATAATCACCTGCAACGAGGCATGCGATGCATCCGTATCGACCCACACGCTTCAGGACTGGTTTGCCAATAAGCCGCTTTTTGCTCTCCCGATTCCCATGCAGTTTGACGACCCGCTTCTCAAGAAGTACTGCATGAACGAGATCGAGGAGATGTGGAAATTCATCGAGGAGCAGACGGGTGTTCCATTCAGCTGGGAATCCATGAAAAAGTACCTCGAACGGCAGAACAAGCTGCAGCGTGACGAGTGGGAGAAGTGGGAAGTTGCTTCCAAGACCGATTTCTATCCGATAAACGGTGTCGCCCAGGCGCTTTTCCGCATCTATTCCACGCAGTATGGTATCCAGGGTGATTTCTGGGAGGAAGCCAGCGAGAAGGTCAAGAAGATCATGTACAAGTGTGTCGAGAAGAAGATCAATCCCTTCCCGCAGACACGTCACCGCGTGATCGCATGGTCCTGTGCGCCGCTGTATTACTCCAACTGGTGCACCTGGGCTTATAACTGCTGGGGTCTGAACACGATCATCAACATGGACTCGCTGATGTTCGACATGGAGATCCGCACGGATTCTTACGAGAATATGCTTGAGGATATGGCAACGTATCATATGTGGGCTCCGATGCGCCGTATGGCAGTCGGTGGTATGCATCACATTTTTGAACTGTGGGATTACATGAAGCGTTTCAACTGCGATATGGTCGCTATGTATGACCAGCTGCAGTGCAAGGGCATGCAGGGTGTTCACGGTCTCTTCGAAGATGAGTTCCGCAAGAGAAATATCAATGCCTTCTGGATCCCGCATGCGCTTCCTGACAGCCGTACGGTTTCCCGTGCGGAGATCCGCCGGCAGATCAATGACTATATGACCACCGTCATGCATGAGGAGCCGCTCGATCCGTCTCTTCTCGACTTTGACGATTCTATGACGTGGTAAGAGGAGGAAGGATACTATGAAAAAATGCAGCTGCAGCTTTGGGAAAAAGCTCGGAAAATTTCTTTTGAAGTTCTGCGGGATCTTTGTGGCGCTGAATGCGGTCATCTTTGTGATCTTCTTCTTTGATCTCGACGGAAAACTCCTCTTCAACGTGGTGGAGCCGTTCCTGAAGAAGCACTATGACAATATGGAACGCCGTGATGTGCTCAAAGAGCCGTATGATCTGAACAAGTTCCCGGTTTACAAGTACGACGACTGAACCGGGCGGAGAAGCGATTTCAGCAGTTTAATCAATCTATTCATATTCAAAAAAGGACAGGATAATAAAACAGTATGAAATATTTTGGCGGATGCGACGTAGGATCGACCTTTACGAAAGCAGTGATCCTGGATGAGACAGG
>JAGBQR010000001.1 GCA_017632775.1 Oscillospiraceae bacterium
TCTGCCCGCTCCTTCCCACGGTCGACCCTTCCCGCGTGATCGGGGTCCGGACGCCTCCGCTGCGCCGGCTGGCACGGGAACTGATCCGGCAGGAGGACTGTTCGTGTTTCCTGTCCTCTCTCCCGCACGGTCTGTTTGAAGAGGACCAGCTGCACGCTTTCCTTCTCTCGGAGATGAAAGACTACGGAACGTGCATCGAAGGCGTGCGCCTTTTTCTCCCGTTCATCGACAACTGGGCCACCTGCGACCAGCTTTCTCCGCCTGTCTTCCGGAAACACCGGGCGGAACTGCTCGGCGAGATCCGGCAGTGGCTGTCTTCGGACCGGACCTATACGGTGCGCTTTGCCGTGGAGATGCTCATGCGGCACTTTCTGGACGGGGATTTCGACCCCGCCTTTCCCCGGATGGTCGCGGCCCTGCGGGCGGATGAATATTATGTGAGCATGATGATCGCCTGGTACTTCGCCACGGCGCTGGCAAAACAGTACGACGCCGTCCTTCCTTACCTGGAGGAGAACAGGCTGGATATCCGGACCCACAACCGCGCCATTCAGAAAGCTGTGGAGAGCCGCCGCATCACGCCGGAGCAGAAAGCCCTGCTCCGGACGCTCCGCAGAGGATCTGTCTGAAAAAGCGTGCAAAACTCCTTGACAAGCAACGAAAAAAAGATATAATGATATGGCCTGTCCGCAGAGACGGGTTAAATCCTTGCTCCCGCCGCGAGCGGGGGCCAAATGACCAGAAGGAGGTGCAACCATGGCAAAGGCAAGCGAAAAGTACGAGGTAATGTACATCATCAACCCGAACCTCTCCGAAGAGGAGACCGCAGCGGTTGTTGAGAAGTTCAAGGCACTTGTTGAAGCAAATGGTACTCTTGACGAATTGGAGGAGATGGGTAAGCGCAAACTCGCTTACGAAATCAACTACATTTCGGAAGGTACCTACGTGCTGATGAAGTTCACGAGCGGCCCTGAGTTCCCCGCGGAGCTCGACCGTGTCCTCGGTATCACAGACGGCATCATGCGTCGCCTGATCACCCTGCGCGCAGAATAAGGAGAAGGACAGATGCTCAATCACATCGATGTTATGGGCCGTCTGGTCCGCGATCCTGAGTTGAGGTATACCCAGAGCAACACCCCGGTCACTTCTTTTACGATCGCTGTAGACCGCGATTTCGGGAAAACCGATTCCGGCGAACGTCAGACCGATTTTATCGACTGCGTCGCATGGAGAAGCACTGCGGAATACATCAACAAGTATTTCACCAAAGGCCGCATGGTCGTTGTCAGCGGCAGACTGCAGATGCGCGACTGGGTCGACAAAAACGAGAACAAGCGCAGAAGTGCAGAAGTCGTTGTTGACAACATTTACTTCGGCGACAGCCGCCGTGACGGCGAGTCTCATCCGGCCCCCTCTTCCGGAGGCAACACATTCGATTTCGGTCCCGGCCGTTCCGCGGATACGCCGAGCCCCTTTGAAGAGATCGAAGACGACGGTGAACTCCCGTTCTGATATTAAAATAGGAGGATAAAGCAATGCCTTTCGATAAGAACAATCCCAAGAACCGCAAACGCAGGAAAGTCTGCCAGTTTTGCGAGCAGAAGGCAACCTTCGTCGACTATAAGGACACCGCTACGCTCCGTCACTATCTGTCCGAGCGCGGCAAGATCCTGCCCCGTCGTACCACCGGTGCCTGCGCGATGCATCAGCGTCAGGTAACGGAAGCCGTCAAGAGAGCCCGTCAGGTCGCTCTGCTTCCCTACGTTATCGACTGAACTGAACCGAAAAAGGACAGTGCTGAAAAGCACTGTCCTTTTTTTATGTCTGGAAGATCTCTCCGAAACGGATCTCCTTTTCCGACCCGTCATCCAGCTCCGTGACAAGGGAGAAGTCATCCCCGATCCGCCGGGCGGTCCCTCCCTGGGAGATCTTTTTCCCGATCGTGCCGCATCTGTCCCTGTATTCCTCCAGATCCTCCGGAGAAAACAGCGGCAGCTTCGCATAGACCCGGTCCAGCTCTCCCGTGAGGATCGCCGCCAGTTCCGCAAGATCCCCGGTCTTCCCCGTCTCCTGAAAAACGGAGCAGGCGATGCTCCGGAGTTCCGTCGGGAACTCCCGTGTGTTCACGTTGATCCCGATCCCCACGATGATCTGCATCCCTCCCGCTCCCGTCACCGACTCGGTCAGGATCCCGCAGAGTTTCTTTCCGCCGAGGAGGATGTCATTCGGCCATTTGATCTCCGTTTCGATCCCGCTGTGTCTGCGCAGCGCCCGTACGACGGCCACCGCCGCCAGCGGAGTGACGGCCAGCAGCCGCTCATCCGGCTGCGCATAGCGGAGGAGCATCGAATAATACAGGCCCCCGTCGGGTGAGGCGAAGCTCCTTCCGCTCCGCCCTTTTCCGGCTGTCTGCCGCAGCGTCCAGAGGACCGCCCCGTGAGGGAGTCCGGACGCCTGCTCTTTCAGCTCCGTCATCGTGGAGACTGTCTCTTCTTTGAAAAGTACCGGCGCTGTGCGCGCCGGTACGGTCATTTCCTGTCTGTTCATTTCCCGTCCTGTCTGTTCTGGAAGGTATTCATATAATCCTGCCGTTCCTTCTCGGAGAAGCGGTGTGTCGGTTCCGTCCCGTCCTCCGCGCCGGAGCGTCTCCGGTATTCCTCCCACTGCTTCCTCCGGCGGATCTCGGCCAGCCGCTGTTCGCGCAGCTGCTGTCTGCGGAGTCTGCGGTAGCGGACCACCAGGAACAGGTAGCAGGCGATGATTACCACGAACAGTCCGATGCCGAGCTTGAACCAGATGGAAGAGGTCACGTTCCGGAACTGTCTGCGGAGCAGTTCGTTCCGCGACACTTCGATGTTCAGGTTCGTGATCAGGTCGATCGTTTCATAGTATTCCCCGTTGATGCAGATATCCGCCGAGCCGAGGACCGTCCCGGCCGTGACCGGCGCCACCAGCTTGTCTTCCTGCAGGCGGACGTTGGTCACCGTCATGGCCGTCGCGTCGAAATCCTTCGGAAGAAGGATGGTCACGTCCCGCTGCGGCCGCAGGATCGCCACACCGTCTCCGGCGGCGAGGTCGATCGTGACCTTCTGGATCCCGTCGGACGTGGTCAGGACCGTACGGTAGGCATAGTTTTCGAACGCCCAGTTGTACAGGCGGATCGTGTCCTCAAAGTTCCCGTAGTCTTCCCTGTCCGAGTTGTACGGACCGGTGCTTCCCATCACGATGCAGAGGATGCCGACGTCCTGCCTTGTCGCTGTCGAGATCAGGCAGTATCCGGCCGCCCGGGTATAGCCCGTCTTCACGCCGGAGGCTCCATCATAGAGATATCCGCTGCCGTACATGGAGTCGGAGCAGATCAGCGCGTTGGTGCTGTGGAGCGTGCGCGCCTGTGCCATGCTGGTCTCGGGGATGTCGTGGCTGAGTGTGTTCACTACGGTCGAAAACAGTTCGTGCCGGATCGCCTCACGGGTGATGAGCGAAAAATCATAGGCGGTGGAATAGTGGTCCGGGTTCGTCAGGCCGTTCGTGTTCGCAAAATGCGTGTTCAGGCAGCCGAGCCGGGCCGCCCTGTCGTTCATGCGGTCAACGAAGGCCTGGATGCTTCCGGAAAGATAGGTGGCGATGATGTTGCAGGCCTCGTTCGCGGAGGCGAGCATCGCGCAGTAGAGAAGGTCTTCCAGGCTCAGCGTGTCCCCGGGGAAAAGATCCGCCGTGGAGCTGTCCTCTTCCATGCCGGTGCGGCAGTCCGCCTGCGCCGTGACCATGTCGCTCAGGCTGCATTCTCCGTTCTCCACCGCTTCGACCGTGATCAGGATCGTCATGATCTTGGTGAGACTGGCCGGAGCCACCTTTTCATTCATATTCTTTTCGTAAAGGATATGCTCGGAGTTCAGATCCGCCACCACAACGGAGTGCGCCACAACAGAGGGCGCCTCCGCCGCGCTTGCTGCCGGAGCGAAGGTGCCGGCCAGCAGGCAGACGGTCAGGATCAGTGCGACTATCCGGATTTTTTTCATTTTATTCTCCCATTTTCCGGGGATTATGGTATAGTAATAGGCGTTGGTTCGACTTTGCTATTATAGTATCCGGAACGAAGATTTGCAACAGATATTCCGCTCTGGCGGCGGGGAAGGAGGTACCGGTGAGCCGGAAAACCGCACTGATCGTCTCCTTTTCACTGCTGCTCCTTTTCGCCCTTCTGCTCGGGATCTCGCTTCTGGTCCGGAGCGGCCGGGAGGGGATGGAGGTCCGCACGCAGAGGAAAGCCTCCGCGGAACGGATCCTTCAGGGCGGTGACCCTTTGGAAACAGCCGCGCCCGTGATGCCGGGCGACCGGATCGATATCAACGCCGCGGACGCGGAGACGCTGCAGCGGCTTCCGGGGATCGGTGAAAAGCTCGCCGGAGCCATCCTGGCTTACCGGGATGCGAACGGGCCCTTTCCCGGCCCCGAGGCTATCAGGAACGTCGAGGGGATCGGAGAAGAGCTCTATTCCCGCATCTCCCCGTATCTTACCGCAGGAGACGGATCATGAAAATACTGGTTGTCGATGACGAAAAGCTCCTTGTAAAGGGGATCAAATTCAATCTGGAAAACGAAGGCTATACGGTCGATTCCTGCTACGACGGGGAAGAGGCCGTTGCGATGGCGCGCGAAAACAGCTACGACCTGATCATCCTGGACCTGATGATGCCGAAAAAGGACGGTCTTTCCGCCTGCCAGGAGATCCGTATGTTCTCTGTCGTGCCCATCATCATGCTCACCGCGCGGAGCGAGAACGCCGACCTGCTGATGGGCTTTGAATCCGGCGCGGACGACTATATCACCAAGCCCTTCAACATCCTGGAACTGAAAGCCCGCGTACGGGCTCTTCTCCGCCGCGCGTCCATCTCCGCCGCGCTGCAGGAGGAA
>JAGBQR010000042.1 GCA_017632775.1 Oscillospiraceae bacterium
CAGGCCCATGTTCGACATGATGGTGGTAACCACCTTTGAATTGCCGAATTTTCCGGTTTCCTGCATGTATTTGGCGCAGATATACATGATGAAGTCCCCGTGGACCACGTTGCCCTTCTCATCCACAGCGATGCAGCGGTCTGCGTCCCCGTCGAAGGCGAAGCCGATATCCAGCTTGTTTTCCATCACGAATTTCTGCAGGTTTCCGATATGCGTGGATCCGCAGTCTACATTGATATTCAATCCGTCCGGATGGTTCGCGATCACATAGGTGTCCGCTCCGAGAGCATCAAACACGCTTTTGGCCATCATCCAGGTACTGCCGTTGGCGCAGTCCAGTCCGACTTTCCAGCCTTTGTAGGAGCGGGTCGCCAGCGAGATCAGATACCCGATATAGCGGTTGCGGCCGCTGGCGTAGTCGATCGTGCAGCCGATCGCATCTCCCTCGGCAAAGGGGATCTCTTTCCCGCCGTCGATGTAGTCCTCGATCTCGAGAAGGACCGATTCCTCCATCTTCTCACCGGCTCCGTTGATCACTTTGATGCCGTTGTCCGTAAACGGGTTATGGCTTGCAGAGATCATGATACCGCAGTCGAAGTCATCCGCGCGCGCAATGAAGGAAACGCTCGGCGTGGTCGTGACATGGAGCAGATAGGCATCGGCGCCGGAGGCGGTAAGACCCGCACAGAGAGCAGACTCGAACATATAGCTCGAGCGGCGGGTATCCTTCCCGATCACCACTTTGGCCCGGTGATCCCGGCTGTAGTACCAGCCGAGGAAACGGCCGATCTTATAGGCGTGCTCAACGTTGAGGTCCTTGTTCGCTTCCCCGCGGAAGCCGTCTGTACCGAAGTATTTTCCCATTATGTGTTTCCATCCTTCTTCTGAATTTCCGAGGCTGCCGCCTCGTCGATATACACCTGCACATCCCGCGGGATCTGCAGGAACGCAGCCGGAACGAGACTGTCATCCCGGGCGTAAAGCATTTTAAAGACCGGTCCGGCCTTTTCCTTCCCGAAAGCCATCACCGCGATCGTCTTTGCTGAAACGATCGTACGGATGCCTACGGTAAAGGCGAATTCCGGAATGTCGGCATTCTCTCCGAATCGTACCCGCAGCGAGCGCTGCGTTCCCGGAGAGAGTTTCTGCCTGTGTGAGGGAGCATCGAACTGTGTAGTGGGTTCGTTATAGGCAAAGTGCCCGTTCTGCCCGATCCCGAGGACCGCCAGATCGATCCCGCCCAGTTCTTCGATCTGCCTGTCAAGCGTTGAGATATTCTCCGCAGAAGGGAAAATGCACCGTTCAGGATCCGCGTTCACCTTTTCGAAGAAACGCTCTTTCAGAGAACGCCGGCAGCTGCGCGGATCGTTTTCATCCATTGGGTCGAACTCCGTGAGCAGCAGGAACCGGGCGCGGGAAAAATGCATTTCCCCTGCTTCGTATCGCCGAACCAGCTCCCGGTAGAGCATCTCCGGAGTGCGTCCCGCAGGCAGTGCGATCAGCGCTTCCGGATCCGCCTGCAGTTTCTCCGCCAGAAGACCTGCCACGGCAGACGCGGCCTCCTCTTCGGGCAGGATCAGGGTTTTCATTGGCCTCACTTCCTTTCATCCACGGGAAAAAAAAGCCGGGTTCAGCTCGTCTTATCCTGCAGGAGTTTGGAGAGTTCGTCCATAAAGGTGTTGATATCCTTGAAGGAACGATAGACCGAAGCAAAACGCACATAGGCCACTTCGTCCACGTCTTTCAGCCTGTCCATGACCATCTCGCCGATCTCTACGGTGTTGATCTCGCGGTCCAGATTGCTCTGAAGTTCCAGTTCGATCTCATCCGCGATCTGCTCCAGCTTTTTCAGCGGGATCGGCCGCTTTTCACAGG
>JAGBQR010000005.1 GCA_017632775.1 Oscillospiraceae bacterium
ATACCACGCAAATAGAATGAGTACAATGCCGCGGCGTGATTCCCCCACGGCAGGGAACCCGATGATCTGACAAATTGAGGCAGAGAACCATGGCTTATGATTTCCGTGTTCGAACAAAACAGGACCTGATCGATGCGGTACGGGAGTACGGCATCGTTCCGTATTTTTCCACATCCGTTCCGGGCTTTTCACTGGAGGAGCACTGTTCACCGTCGGTTCTCTTTTCAGACAACGGTGACGACACCTGGGCGTGGAAAGGTCCCGTTATTCAGGCGACCGGCTGCGCTTACGGAAAGTTCTTTGAGAAAAAGGCTGCTTATGTCAGCAGGGAGATCTATCTGGATCTTGCAAACTATCGGCGTGACGGATATGATTTTGATTCCCGCTATGACGATGGGCTTGCCAGGTTTCAGGACAAGCAGCTCTATGATCTGATCGATGCCAGTGCACCGGTCCTCTCCAAAGTCCTCCGGGAAACGGGCGGCTATGCCTACAGCGGACGCTGGCAGAAGACCGAGGGGAAGAAAGGCTTCGACACCTCCGTCACCCGGCTGCAGGAACAGTGCTACGTGATCATCAGCGACTTTGTCTATACCCTGGATAAAAACGGCAATCGGCGCGGCTGGGGGGTGGCGGAGTACAGCACTCCGGAGAAAACCATGGGGGAGTTTTTTACGGACAATGTCTACCGCAGAACGCCGGAAGAATCATACGAGAGGCTGCTGGAACACCTCAAGAAGCTGTTTCCCCGGGCGCTGGAAACAGACCTGAAGAAGTTTTTGAAATAGGCGGGAGCGACATGGCGTTGTATGCAATCGGCGACCTGCATCTCCATTTTCAGACAGATCTGCGGGCAAAAGCTCAGATGAAGGACCGCGCGTGGAAGAACCACGAGCAGAAGTTCCGGAAGAACTGCGCAGCGCGGGTCGGGCCCGAAGATACCCTGGTTCTGGTTGGCGACCACAGCTGGGGGCGCAATCTTGGGGAATGCGAACAGGACCTGCAGTATATTGCAGACCTCCCCGGGAGGAAGATTCTCCTCCGGGGAAATCACGACATGTTCTGGGATGCGAAGAAGACGGCGGAACTGAACCGGCTTTACGCCGGCAGGCTGAACTTTCTGCAGGACAATTATTATGCCTATGGCGACTGTGCGCTGGTCGGCACCAAAGGGCACTGCTTTGAAGGCCCGTTCTACCTGAACCGCCGCGGCCAGATTATCGGCTGGAGCGAGGAAAACGAAAAACGCTCCGAGAAGCTTGTGGCGAGGGAAACGGAACGGCTGCGGACCTCGTTCGAAGCGGCGAAGCGGGACGGTTTCCGGCGGTTCATCGTGTTCCTGCACTTTCCGCCGACCAGCATCCTGGAGGATGACAGTTCCTTTACCCGCATGGCCGAAGAATACGGAGCGGAACAGGTGATCTACGCCCACAGCCACGGTGAAAGCCGCTTTTACGACAGCATCCACGGCGAAAAGAACGGTGTCCGCTACAGCCTGGTTTCCGGAGACTATCTGCGCTGGGATCCGCTCCGGATCCTTTGACGGAGTTCTTGCGATAACCGAAATACAGGAGGTCAGAACCGATGAAAATCGCAGTCATTACCGGAGCATCCTCCGGGATCGGAAGAGAATTTGTTTATGCCATCGACC
>JAGBQR010000006.1 GCA_017632775.1 Oscillospiraceae bacterium
CAGGCGCCAAGCACCTCCGTCCCGTCGAGGCACAAAATGGTGTCCACATATTCGGATGCATGATATTTGACGGCCAGTTCACGGGCGGCCTGCCGTGCTTCCGAAAGGCGGTGCTTGGTATAGGTCATGTCAATATAATAATTGATATGGCTGTGCGTGGTGGCAAAGTGACCCTTCGCGGCGCGGAGGGGGATCTCACTGACTTCGCTGTGGAAATGGATCGTCGGAAAAATCATTCGCTTGCTCACTCCTTTTATCATTGAACTGTTGGTTTTCGGAACAATTCCTGTTAAAACTATCTTATCACAGGATATAGCCGTAAACAATGCTTTTCTGCCCGACACCGCCACTTTCATGATGCCGCAGTCCTTGCTTTTTTGCCCCGTTCTTTTTATAATATCGTCACGCAGTTTTCTCTTCTCAGTATGTATTGAAAGGAGATCCGATATGGTTCCGCAGCTTTCGATCATTTTCATGGCCGTCACCTGTCTGATCGCGTTTGCTCTGCCGGTGGGGCTGTTCCTCTATTACCGCAAGGTATACAAGGCCGATATCCTTGCCTTTCTGACCGGATGCGTCATAATGCTCGTTTTTTCCCTGATGCTGGAATCATTTGTCCATCAGCTGATCCTGAACGGTTCTCCCCTCGGCGCCCCCATTCTCAGCAGTCCATGGCTCACGGCGCTCTACAGCGGCCTGATGGCGGCACTTTTTGAAGAGACCGGACGCCTTGTCGCCTTTCGCACCGTGCTGCGCCGCGGTCTCGGAAAGGATGCCAACGCTCTGATGTACGGTGCCGGACACGGCGGCTTTGAAGCCATTGTCCTCGTCGGTTTTTCCTATATCAGCAATCTTGCGACCGCAAGGCTGGTCAACTCCGGAAATCTTTCCTCGATCACCGCTTCTCTTTCCGGGGATATCCTCGCGCAGACCGAGCAGGTCATCCAGACCCTGATCGAAACGCCCTCCTACCAGTACCTGCTCGCAGGCATTGAACGGATCTCTGCCATGGCCCTCCAGATCGCTCTTTCCGTTCTGGTCTGGTTTGCCGTAAAAAAACAGGGACATATACGGTTTTATCTGCTGGCCGTCCTTATCCATTTTCTGGTGGATGCCGTTACCGTTCTTCTCGGTGCCACGACGCTCCCCCTGTTTGTCACAGAGATCGTTATCGCGGTCATGGCCGCAGCGGTCAGTTTCCTCTCTTATCGGGTATGGGTCGCTAACAAGTCCGACCCGGATAACGGGGAACCTGCCGCCGTACAGTAAGGATCTCCTGCAGATGAAACGGTTTCTTCCTCTTCTTCTGCTGCTTTTCCTTCTCCTGACGGCCTGCGGAAACGTGCAATCCCCGGTTCCTCCCGCCCTTTCGGATCTGCCTGAAGATACGGTCGTTTCCGCTCCTTCGGCATCCGCGCTTCCGGCATCCGCTCCGGAACCGTCCCCTGCCGCTGAAGAGCCGGCCTCTCCTTCTCCCGAAACCGACTGGAGGGCTTTCTACCAGCCTGTCTTCGACTGTTACGCCTCCCTTCTGGATGCCCTTGAAAACGATACGTACGATTTTGACGGTCTGGTCTATGATCTTACTCCGAACATCGAACTGCTGATATACAGCAAAGCCAGACTCGGCTACTGCCTGCGGGATCTGGACGGAGACGCGGTCCCGGAGCTCATAACCGGCCTGATGACGGACGATTACTATTATTCCAATATCGCGGCAGCCCTCTTTACGCTGAAAGACAGTGAGCCGGAACTGGTTTTTGCCAGTATGGCCCGCTCCCGCTATGAATTCCTGCCGGATGGAAGTTTCCTTTATGAAGGTTCCGGCGGAGCCGCCTATTACGATGTGTTCGTCTGTCACTACTCCGACGGCGGGATGTCCGAGGAATACGGGGCGTTCCATGAGGGTGACCGGGGCTTTTTCCTTGTCACAGCCGGAGGAAAAGACACCGGGATCCTTACCGATATCAGTGAAAGCGCCTTTTATGAATATGTTGACCGGCTGAATCAGATGATCGGTTCCGCTCCGATACTGACCATGATGGAGATCTATGAAAGATAAAAGCTCGCTCAGACCGACCCTGGCCTATTCCGCGGTCCAGGCTTCCTACTGGATGACGATCTGCGCTGCGATCGCCTTTGCAGTCGTACATCTGCAGGATCTCGGCTACAGCAACACGGAACTCGGGCTCATTCTCGCCGGCGGCAACCTTTCCGGCGCTGTACTGGGGCCGACCGTTTCCGCGCGCATCGACCGGAACCCGGCGGCAAAGCCGTCGGTCCTCGCTCCGGTGTTCCTTTCGGCACAGGCCCTCACCCTGCTCGCACAGCTCCTTTTTCCTGTACGCGGGCCGGTGATGACGCTGGCGGTCCTTCTTCAGATCGGTTTCAGCCTGACCGTAAACTCGATCAACCTCAAGCTCTATGTGGACTGTCTTTCCCAGGGACACAGCATCGATTTCGGCATCGCCCGGGGGATCGGATCTCTCGCTTTTGTCTTCAGTTCGATCATCCTCGGAAAACTTGTCACACGTTTCAGCGTGAACATCCTTCCTGCCGCCGGTCTTCTGTTGTGTCTGCTCCAGCTTCTCTCCCATATGGCGATGTGCCGCTTTGTCTCTTACCGGGACGGACGGGAAGAACAGCGGGAAAAGGCTTCGGACCTGCTCGGTTTCTTTGCCCGCAACCGTCGATTCTGCGTCCTTCTGATCGGGACTGTGTTCCTTTTCTTCGCCCATAACTCGATTTTCAATTTCCTGATTAATGTCACGAAGAATGTGGGCGGCGATACCGAAACCATGGGCTGGCTCAACGGATATATCGCGGCGGTCGAGATCCCTGTGATGCTCCTGTTTTCCAGGCTCCGGAAGCTTGCGGACTGCAAAGTGCTCCTCCGCATCTCTTTTCTCTGCTTCATCCTCAAGGGGACAGCCATCGCCCTGGTCGGCAGCGTGCCCGCTCTTGCAGCCGCGTTTCTCCTGCAGGCGCCCTCCTTTGCCCTGTATACCGCGGCGATCGTGCCTTTCGTGAACGAAGAAATCCCGTTTGAAGACTCTGCCAAAGCGCAGAGCCTGATGTACACGATGACGACGGTCGGCACGGTCCTCTCCAGTGTCATCAGCGGGAGACTCTTTGATATCATCCCTGTGCGTTCCGTGATCTGGATCTCTGTAGCCGCTGCCTTCATCGGCGCGGTGATCGCTGCCGCTTCTCTTCACACAGGAAAAACCGGCATACCGCCGAAGAACACCTGACACAAGAAACGGCCCCCTCTTCCCTGTTTCGGAAGAGGGGGCCGTTTCTTTGCCGTTTTTTACAGAAGTTCCGCCGTCTCGTAGATCAGCCGTTCGCTTTTTTCCCATCCCAGGCAGGCGTCTGTAATGCTTTTTCCATACACTTCTCCGCCGACCGCCTGCTTGCCGTCCTCTATATAGCTTTCCACCATGAATCCTTTGACAAGTTTCTTCAGCCCGCTTTCATGCCGGCAGGAGTGCAGGACCTCTTTGAGGATACGAGGCTGCTCAAAAGGATTCTTGCCGCTGTTGGCGTGGTTGCAGTCGACCACCAGCGCAGGGTTCTCCAGCTTCCATTGATCATAGAGCTCCATCAGGTGCAGCAGCGTTTCATAGTGATAATTCGGATAGGATACGCCTCGCTGGTCCACATAGCCGCGAAGGATCGCATGGGCATACGGATTTCCGAAAGAGTGCCCTTCCCAGCCCCGGTAAATGAAATCATGCTGATGCTGTGCTGCCAGGATCGCATTCATCATGACGGTCAGGTCTCCGCTCGTCGGATTCTTCATGCCGACGGGACATTCGATCGCGCTGGCTGTCAGCCGGTGCTGCTGGTCTTCGACCGATCGCGCGCCGACAGCCACATAGCCGAGCAGATCATCCAGATACTTGTGGTTTTCCGGATACAGCATTTCATCCGCACAGACTAATCCCGTCTCCTTGACCGCCCGCATATGCAGTTCCCGTGTCGCGATGATGCCCTTGAACAGGTCGGGGCGGGCATTCGGATCCGGCTGATGCACAAGCCCCTTGTATCCTTCTCCCGTTGTCCTTGCCTTGTTGGTATAGATCCGGGGAATGATCAGGATCTTCTCTTTCACCTGCTCCTGCACCGGGATCAGGCGGGAGATGTAATCGATCACACTGTCCTCGTTATCCGCAGAGCAGGGTCCGATGATAAGGACGAGCTTATCGCTTTTTCCGGAGAAGATCGTCTTCATTTCCGTCAGTGTTCTCTCTACCCTGTCCGCCATCTCTGCCGTAAGCGGATACATCTCCTTCGTCTCCATCGGGATGGGCAGTTTTCGTTTGAAATCCATATTCATAGCTGAAAACCTCCTTCTCGCATCAAAGGTCGAAATAGGCCCGCCGTTCCGTGCTGAGCCGCATTTTTTCACGAAGGCCTTCCTCGTCTTCGCTGGCCAGAAGATCCCGCAGTTCCCTGAATTCTCCGATAAACAGATCCATCTGCCGCAGGAGATCGTCACGATTCAGAAGAAACAGTTCGCTCCACATGGCATCGTTGATCCGGGCGATCCTCGTCAGATCCCGGAAGCTGTCGCCGGTATAGTCCACAAGATGCCGGTTGTCCGAGCAGGTCATGAGTGCCACAGCGATGCAGTGCGTAAGCTGGCTGAGAAAGCCGATCATCTCGTCATGTTCTTCCGGCGTCAGGATGCTGACTTTGCGGAAGCCGAGGATCTGTCCCAGGCTTCTGCACCATTCGATCGCCTCCGGCGTATTCTTCGCGGTCGGCGTAACGATATAGTTTGCCTCCCGGAAGATCCGGTCATCGCTGTTCTCCACACCGTAGACCTCTCTTCCCGCCATGGGATGGGACGCGATGAACTCCACGTCCGGCCGCAGCATGCTTTGGATATCATAGACGATGCAGCGCTTGACGCCTGTCACATCCGTCAGAAGCGCGCCCGGTTTCAGAAACTGCTGGTTCTCCCTGATCCACTCCGTGAAGACATGCGGATAAAGGGCAAAGATCACCGCGTCAGCCCGGCTGATCAGGTCCGCATCCGTTCCGGTCGCTCCTTCGTCGATGATCCGGTTCGCGAGCGCATAGTCGATCGTCTCCTGCCTGCGGGCAAGTGCCGTGACATGATATCCCAGCCGTTTCAGAGCCTTCGCATAGCTCCCGCCCATCAGTCCCAGTCCGACGATCAGAATATTACTTTTCGATATCCATTCCATTTTCCGTCTCCATCCTGACTCCGGCTTTTTCCAGTTGTTCGAAAAAGTCCGGAAAACTCTTGTTCACCGCTTCCGCTCCGCGGATGATCCCACCGGTCCGCACACAGAGGACAGCCAGCGCCATCACGATCCGGTGATCGTTATGTCCGTCCAGCTCTTCCCCCGGCGGAGAGATCCCGCAGCCTATCCGGATGCGGTTGTCTCCGATCTCCGCTTCGACCCCGAATTTCCGCAGTTCTTTCTTCATCGCTTCACCGCGGTCGCTTTCCTTGATCCGGAGCCTGTCCGTACCCGTAAAGACTCCGCCATGATGGAGAGCCGCATAGGCGAAGAGGACAGGGCCGAGATCCGGACAGTCCGAAATATCCAGTTCGGCGCTTCCCCGCTCAAGCCTGCGGAAGTATTCCCCGCAGACACGGTCGCCCTGGATGCTGTTTTCTTCAAGTCCCTCTGCAGGGATCCCCATCGCGAGAAAGAAAGCTGCGTTTGACCAGTCTCCCTCCACCGATCCGCTCTGCGCGAGATAACGCTGTCTCCCCGGGATCCGGAACGTGTTTTCCGTCTCCCGGACGGCATGGATCCCGAAGCGGCGGAGGGCCTCGCATGTCATGCTGATATAGGAACGGCTTTCGACCGGAGGCGTGATCTCGATCCGGCTGTCGCTTTCCAGAAGAGGAAGCGCAAACAGCAGGCCGCTGACGAACTGGCTGCTGATCCCTCCCTCCACGGTGAACGTTCCCGGTTTCAGTCTTCCGTGCACGGTCAGGCAGGTGTCTCCCTTTTCATAAGGCAGTTTCTGTTCCGCCAGGATCTTTTCATAGACAGACAGGGGCCTGCTGAAGAGTCCCGGACTGCCTTCCAGCCGTTTCTCCGATTCGGAGAGCAGACAGAGCGGTATGAAAAAACGCAGCGTACTGCCGCTTTCACGGCATGGATAAACCGCTTCCCGGGCAAAGGTTGGATCGGTCCCCCGCACAAGGACATCATTCCCCTCAAAGCGGACCTCCGTCCCGAGCGCCCGCAGACAGTCCGCCGTAGCGAGCACGTCCTGCGACAAGGCGACGCCCCGGATCAGGCTTTCCCCCTGCGCGAGTCCCGCACAGATCAGAAGCCTGTGTGCCATGCTCTTGCTGGGCGGTGCGGTGATGCTGCCCGCCGGCACGGAGGGATAGATCCTCACTCTCATTTCCCGGCCTCTTTCCTCAGCTGCTCCATCGCTTCAAGATACCCGTTCAGCCCGTGCCCGCTGATCGTGGCGATGCAGGCCGCCCGGATATAGCTGATCTGCCGGAACTCTTCCCGGGAGGAAACATCCGAGATATGGACTTCGACGGCCGGGATCGAAACCGCCTTCAGGGCATCCAGGAGAGCGATGCTCGTGTGGGTATAGGCGCCCGGATTGATCACGATCCCGTCTGTGCTGCCGTAAGCCTGCTGGATCCTGTCCACCAGATCACCCTCGTGGTTCGACTGGTACAGTTCCACATCCATTCCCTTCTCCCGGGCATAGGTCCGCACCTTTTCGCAGAGCGCTTCGTAGTTCTCCGCGCCGTAGATCCCCGGTTCGCGGATCCCCAGCATGTTCAGATTCGGTCCGTTTATCACGAGTATTTTCATTTCAGTTTCTCCAGCAGTTCATCCGCGGTCTCTTCCGGACCGCCCCGGATCTCCAGCCGCAGGTCCGCCGCGGCTGTGTATTTCGGATACCGCTCTTCATACAGGCGGCGGATCTTCTCCGCGTCGTCCGCCAGCGGGCGGTCGTCCGTGGGCAGGAGCCCGGCAGGATCCCGGTCCAGGAATACCAGCGTTCCGTTCATTTTCAGCACGGCCACGTTTTCGCTCCGCAAAATCGCGCCGCCGCCGGTGGCAATGATCTTTTCCCCGGTGCGGGAGACTTCCATCAGCGCATCGGATTCCATGTCCCGAAAGGCCTTTTCCCCCTGCAAGCGGAAGATCTCCGTGATGGGCATTCCTGCCTTCTCCACGATCTTCTCGTCCGTATCCACCAGGTCACGGCCCAGTCTCTGCGAAAGGATGCGGCCGAGGGTGGTCTTGCCGCTTCCGGGCATGCCTGTGAGCACGATGTTCCTTTTTTCAAACGCGATCTCCCGGTAGATCTTCTCGATACACGCGTCTCCGAATTTCTCTCCCGTAAAGATCTCCGCCGCCAGCACCGCCTGCGCCACCAGCATGTACAGTCCGTTTTCCGCAGGGATCCCTTTTTCTCTGGCTGTGTGCACGAGCCGGGTGGTCAGCGGATTGTACACCACGTCCACCACACCCTCCAGGCCGGGCAGTCTCTCCAGGTCTACGGCGATCCCGTCCGTCGCGGGGTACATCCCCGCCGGCGTGGTATGGATGAGGATCCGCGCGTCGGCATGTGTCTGATATGCCTCCTCGTAGGAGATGCTCCCCTCTTTGGCGCTGCGGCTGAGTTTGAAGATCTCCGACGCGCCGAGCGCTTCCGCCACAGCCTTCGCCGTTTTGCTGGTGCCGCCCGTTCCCGCGATCAGGACCTTTTTCCCTTCGAGCGTCAGCCCCATCCTGCGGATGAGCGCTTCCATCCCGCCAAAGTCTGTATTGTCCCCCAGGAGTTTCCCGTTCCGGTTCGCAATGGTGTTCACCGCTCCGATGGCGCGGGCCCGTTCCGTGATCTCATCCAGAAAGGGGATGACGGTCTGCTTGTACGGGATGGTCACATTGATCCCCGCAAACTCTCTCCCCCGCAGGAAGGCCTCCACCTCATCCGGCGCCAGTTCCTTCAGTTCGTATTCGTACCGGCCCAGCTTTTCATGGATCTCTTTCGAAAAGCTGTGGCCCAGTTTTTCTCCGATCAGTCCGTAAAACATCCCGTGCCTCCCAGTCCCTCCGTTCCATAGCGCTGCGCGAGCAGGTCACACAGTGCGAGGGCTGTGACCGAATCCACCACCACTCTCGCCCGGTGGATGATCGCCGGATCATGCCGGCCTTTCGGCACCAGCATCGCGTCCTCGCCTTTTCGAAAATCCACCGTTTTCTGCTCCCTGAAGATCGTCGGGGTCGGTTTGACCGCACAGCGGAACAGGAGCGGCATGCCGTTCGTTATGCCGCCGTTGATGCCGCCGTTGTTGTTGCTCAGCGTCCGCACCTGCCCCCCTTCCATCCGGAAGGGATCATTGAATTCGCTCCCGCGCAGATCCGTTCCATCGAAGCCCGCTCCGAACTGGACACCCTTGATCCCCGGGATCGAAAACAACCCGTGGGCCAGGATGCCCTCCAGCGTATCGAACCAGGGTTCTCCGACTCCTGCGGGGACTCCTGTGACCGCCGTCTCCAGGATCCCTCCTACGCTGTCTCCCTCTTTGGCCGCGATCCGGATCGCTTCCTGCATCTCGGCACCCGCTTTTTCATCCAGGACGGCAAACACTTTCCCGTTCAGTTCCCCGATATCTTCCTTCATATCGACGAATCCGCGGTCGCAGATGCCCGCACACCGGGTGATGTGCGTGCCGATCCGGATCCCTTTTCCCTGCAGCGCCGCGATCGCCACCGCGCCGGCCGCTGTCAGCGCGGCAGTCACTCTTCCCGAAAAGTGGCCGCCTCCCCGGTAATCCTCAAAGCCATGGTATTTCACATAGGCGGTATAATCCGCATGTCCCGGTCTGGCCACGCTCCGCAGCAGCGTATAGTCCCCGCTCTGTACGTTTTCGTTCGGAATGATTATGCACAGCGGTGTCCCGGTCGTCTTTCCTTCGAATACGCCGCTTACGATCTCGAAACGGTCTGCCTCTACCCTGCCGGTCGATATTTTTCCATAGGGTCTGCGCAGCTCGAGCTGTTTTGCTATCCTTTCCGGGAAGACCGGGATCCCGGCCGGCAGGCCGTCAAGGACCGCGCCGATCGTTTTCCCGTGACTCTCGCCGAAAAGTGTGATCTGCACGCTGCTTCCGAATGTGTTTTTCATATATGCACCACCTGTCCGATCGCTTCAATAAGGTCCTCCGGCCGGATATCCTCCAGAAGACAGTCTCCTGCTCTCTCCACGCGGACCACGGTGATCCTGCCGTGCGCCGCTTTTTTATCGTGGAGCATTGCCGCATAGACAGCCTTCGGGTCCGCTTTCACTTCCGTCGGCAGTCCCAGTTCCGCCAGCACCGGCAGCAGCCGCGTCCGCACGCTCTCCGTACACATGGGGATCATGCCCAGCGCTACGCATTCTCCGTGAAGGAGGCCGGTGACGCTCTCGATCCCGTGACCGATCGTATGGCCGAAATTCAGGATCTTTCGCAGTCCGGTCTCTTTTTCATCAGTCTCCACGACCTTCTTTTTTACTCTCAGGGCAGCAGTCAGGACCGTTTCCGGATCCCGTACGGCCTCTCCGGTCTCAAACAGTGTGAACAGTTTCTCATCCGCGATCAGACCGGCCTTCAGCGCTTCAGCGAGCCCGTTCGCCGTATGCCTTGGTGAGAGTGTTTTCAATGTATCCGGATCGATCAGCACCTTCTTCGGCTGCCAGAACGCCCCGACCGTGTTCTTGACGCCGTCCAGGTTCACGGCGGTCTTTCCTCCGATGGAACTGTCCACCTGGGCAAGCACCGTTGTGGGAACATTATAGAAATCGATCCCCCGCATATAACAGGACGCCGCGAATCCCGACAGATCTCCCACGACCCCGCCGCCGACAGCGCACACGCAGTCCGATCTTGTGAACCCGTTTTTCAGCATCTCCGAGAGAAGTCTCTCAAACATCTGCAGACTTTTGCTTCGCTCTCCCTGCGGGACCCTGCAGACCGTTGCCTGTCCGCACTGGTCCGCGACCGCTTCCGCATATTCCGCAGGAACCCCTTCATCGGTCACGACAAGGACCCTGCGGTCCAGATCCAGCTCACTTCCCGCTCTTGCGAGGCAGCCGCGTTCGATAAGGATATCGTAGCTGTGCGGTCCGAGATCCATCCGGATTATCATACCTTCTCCCCCTGTACCGGGATCTTCTCCTCTGAGGGATACCTTCCCGCGATCTTCACCTGAGGACATGCACCCTGCAGTGCGCTCAGCATGCGCTTTCCTCTTTCCGACTGATCATTTCCTTCGACTTCCGCGTAGAAATAATACTGCCACGCGTGATCCTTCATCGGTCTTGACCTCAGAACACGCATATTGTAATCGTATGCGCTGATAACATTGATCGCCTTGGCAAGTCCGCCGACCTCATCCTTTACGGTAAAAAGAAGGATAAACGCGTTGTTTTCCCCGTTTCCTGCCGGGAAGCTCTCGCTCTTGGAAAGAACGGCGAACCGGGTCGTGTTCGAGCGGTCCTCATTGATATCGTGATCCAGGATGCTCAGTCCATACAGTTCCGCCGCCTCTTCGCTGGCGATCGCCGCTGTGTATCTGTCCTCTTTCTCCGCCACCGTCCGGGCCGCAACCGCCGTATTCACTGCAGTCTGCACCTCAAATCCGTTTTTCCGCAGATATTCCTGGCACTGCATCAACGCCTGCGGATGGCTGATCACTTTACGGATCTCTTCCTTCCGTACTCCCGGAAGCCCGATGAGATTCTGCGTCACGGGCAGGCTGTAGACCGCGTTCACATAGAGTGAACCGCCCAGCATCAGGTCGATCACCTGTCCCACCTCTCCCGCACGGCTGTTCTCGATCGGGAGAACGGCAAGGTCACAGTCCCCTTTTTCCGCCGCTTTGTACGCTTCCTCAAAGGAAGGGTATGCCAAGAGCGTTCCGTCCGGAAATATCTTTTTCGCAGCGATCTGGGCAAAGGCACCGTCGACCCCGCTGTAGGCGATCCTCTGCCCGTGCAGCAGTCTGTGCTGATACCGCTTGCTGATATCCATCGTATCCTGAAGGAAGCGGATATAATACGGTCTCAGTTCCGCGTCCCCGATCCCGGTGATCTGGTGCTCGATATTCTTTTTCTCCTGCGCCGGGTCTTCGATCGGAAGACCCCGCTCCCGTTTGTATGCCGCCACTTCGCGGACCGCTTCCATCCTCTTCAGGAACAAGCGTGCCATCTGTTCATCCGCTTCACGGATCAGGTCCCGCGCTTCCCGGATATCCATTCCTGCTCTCCCTTCATTTCCTGCTGATTTCCCGAAACATAAGAAAAACCGGCCCTGTCCGGAGAACAGGGCCGGTCGGTATCCTCACAGATCGCTCCCGGTCACGTTCAGACAGCTTTTTGTTTTCGGGCATTCCAAACAAAGCCCCCAAAAAAGCGGACGAACGAATACGAATAGGAATATGCCTCTGCTTTCACTTTTTTCATCCCGATCAGCTTCTTCCCTTTTGCACTTTAAACCGTTAATGCTGATACATTAGCACCATTCCATCGGCAAGTCAAGCTTTTTCCCTCGTTTGGAAGCTCCGTCATGCCCCGCCCAGCCGGAATACGATCCCGCATATCGCCGCAAACGCGATGAAAACGATCGGATGCAGTTTCTTCAGCGGCTTCACCCAGTTCGTGAGAACGAACAGAACGGCAAAGAGCAGAATGTTTTTCCAGCGGAAGAGATCGGTCAGCGCTCCGGTGCTTGAAAAGAGCGCCGTATCCGCCAGGACCAGGACGAGGACCGACCATCCCGCCGCGGTGATCAGTCCGGTGGAGGCCGGTCTGAGCATGTAGAACGCCGCATCCACATAGCGGTTGTTCCGGAATGCGTTCAGTGCCGCCGCTACGATCAGGATCACGATCACACTGGGTGTGACGAGGCCGATCGTCGCGCAGATGCTGCCCGGAACACCGGCGCAGGTATATCCGACATAGGTCGCCATATTCACGCCGATCGGGCCGGGCGTCGATTCCGACACAGCCAGCATGTCTGCGACCTGGGCTGTCGTGAACCATCCGGTCCTGCTTCCAAGGCTGTACAGGAAAGGAAGCGTTGCCAGACCGCCGCCTACGGAGAACAGTCCGATCTGAAAGAATTCCCAGAAAAGCCGGAGAAGGATCACTGCTGTCCCTCCTTTCTTCCCTGAACAAAGACCCGGGTCACGATCCCAAGCACGCCCGCAGCCAGAACAAACACGACCGGGGAGACATTCCGGAACACGATGGCACAGACGGCAACAACGACGAAAACAATGCCCGTCAGCTTGTCAACGACTGATTTTTTCAGCAGTTTCACAACGGAATTGATGATCAGGACGCAGACTGCCACGCGGATCCCCGCAAACGCATTCCGCACCGCCGGGATCTCTGCAAAGTTGCTCAGGACGGCGGCAATGACCGTGATGATGATCAGACTCGGGGCAATGACTCCCAGTGTCGCCAGAATCCCGCCTGCCGCTTTTGCCTTTCTGCAGCCGACGAACGTGGCGGTGTTCACAGCGATAACACCCGGAGTGCACTGTCCGATCGCGAAGTAATCGAGGATCTCCTCTTCCGTCACCCATTTTTTCTTTTCCACCAGTTCCCGCTGAAGCATCGGGAGCATGGCATATCCGCCGCCGAACGTAAATGCGCCGATACGGAAAAAAGTACAGAACAGATCCAGCAGAAGGGGCATAAACTCACTCCTTTTGAAAGCACGCGCTGATTCGATATTGAATCTATAATATCAGCGCACTCTGTCAAAAGTCAATACAGGCTCCCGGAGAAGAACGCCGCCCTTCTTTCAGGCTCTTCTGCGGAAGACTCCGCTTCTTTCGGGACACCATCCGCCCGGACCTGTTTGGACACGGGCGGGCTTTGTTTTCGATTGACACGGGCCGCGTGTTCGCGTAAAGTTATCCCAGGGGGTGAAATGAATGGAGTTTCTCCGTATTGAGCGAAAAGATACCGGCCGCTTCCTCCACCGTTACGACATCCATTACCGGGAAACAGACGGGACAGAAAAAGTATATGAAATGGTGAGTCGTGATCCCGGTCTCGACTCCCATGAGGCGCTTCTCAATCATCCTACCGATGCGGTGATCGCTGTCCTGACGGATGAATCCGACCAGCATCTCCTTCTCCTGCACGAGTTCCGCCTGGAGCAGGGGGAAGCCATCTACGGACTGCCCGGCGGTCTGCTGGAGGACGGTGAGGAGCCCGTAGCCTGCCTTGCCCGCGAGCTTGCGGAAGAAACCGGGCTCCGGCTTACGGAAGTCACCGAAGTATTCCCGCCTTCCCCTTGCTGTGTAGGCATAAGCAATGAGCGTGCGATCTGTGTTTTCGGCCATGCATCCGGCACGATCCGGCCTTCCGACAGCGCGGATGAGGAGATCGAAGCCCGCTGGTTCACCCGGGAAGAGATCCTGCAGCTCCACAAAACCGAAAAACTCGGCTCCTGGGCCCTTGCCTTCAGCTGGGTATGGGCTCACGGATGCTTTCCCGGCGCATGACCGGATGACCTTGACCCCGAAAGATCCGTCCCTCTGTTCTGTCCGCGGCCGTGTCTTCTGAAAGCACATTAATTCTGCTATTGTATTTATTTTATTATAATATTGAAAATTATATCTCCCTTTGCTATACTTTATTCTGTAAGAACCATTTTATTCTGTATTGGGGGGATGCTGATGTATCAGCCAAAAAGCCTTCATGAAATACGCATCTATCACAGCCGGATCATTATGTCGGTCCTCCGCCAGAACGGACCCATGACAAAAAACGATCTTGCTCTCAAGACCGGACTCAGTCTTTCGTCGGTCACCAATATCCTGAAGATCCTTACCGAACGGAAACTCGTTACTCTCGGAGACAAGATCGACTCCTTCGCCGGCAGGCCCGCGACCTATATCGTTCCGGTGCTGGATGCTGTTTATTCCATCGGGATCGATGTCACACAGTATCATGTGCGCTTTGCCCTTATGAACCTTGGAGAACCGATACTCGCTTTCGATAAGCACGAAATCCTGTTCGAGAACACAGATGCGTACTGGGACCGGATCGCCGCATGGCTGGAAGCGTTTATTGACAGCAATGAGGTCGACCGGGAAAAAATCGGCGGCGTCAAGATGGCTACGCGTGTTTCCGTTCCGTATAATGAACGCAAAGGGGTCATCCCCATCCTTCTCGATCGCGCGCCGGTCATGATCGACATCGATGACATCAGCAGAAAGTTCAGCAAGTACAATTTTGAGTTCATTCTGAACACCAAGGTCGCCGGCGCAGTATACGGGCTCTGGGAAGAAAAGGAATTGTCGGACTATGTTTCCCTGTCCATCGGAAGCACCGTGGGCGGATGTGTTGTCCGGAACTACGAACCGCTGAATGTCATGGATATGAGCGACACCTACGGGCATATGGTCGTTCGTCCGGACGGCAGGATGTGTTCCTGCGGCAGACGGGGATGCCTGGAGGCACAGTGTTCCTCCAGCAGCCTTTTCCGGCGTCTGGGCTTCACCTCGGAAGAAGCGTTTTTCCAGGCGCTGGACCAGGGTGATGAGCGGTGCCGGGAAAGCTGGGAAGGCTACCTGGACGATCTGACTGTCGCGATCAACAATCTGTTCATGGCATACGATCTTGACATCGTGATCAGCGGATCCATGGCACCGTACCTGGAAATGCGCCGGGATGAACTCGATCGCCGTCTTTTCAGGGAGTATGCGCTGTTCCCGATCCGGAAACAGCTGGTTTTCAGTCACGACGGAGAATATGCCGCAGCGATCGGCTCCGCCGCTGTCGTGATCAATTCGTTTCTGTCTGATAAAGTAAAGTAAAGAGTGGAGGACTTTCTTTTGGTTACATTGAAGATCGACGGGAGATCCGTCACAGTCCCGGAAGGGACCTCTGTTCTGGAGGCGGCACTTCAGAACGGGATCTATATCCCTCACCTGTGTCATCATCCTGATCTGCCCGATCTTGCTTCCTGCAGGCTGTGTCTGGTCGAGCAGGACGGGTCTGAACCTGTTCCTTCCTGTTCACTCGAGGCAAAGGAAGGAATGGATATCCATACGCGAAGCGAAAAAATCGATGCTCTGCGTTCCCTGGCCATGGAACTCCTTCTCGCCGCCCACCCGGCGGAATGCACCGGCTGCCCCAAGTTCGGCCGTTGTGAGCTTCAGCTTCTGATCCAGTATATGGATGCCTCCGCCGCACGCATGCGCATGCGTGTGAAACGCGTCCCGACGAATGAAAACCCGCTGCTTCAGCATGAGATGCTCCGCTGTGTCCTTTGCGGCCGCTGCGTACGTGCCTGCAAGGATCTCCGGGAAGTCGGCGTTCTGCGTTACAACAAGCAGAACATGGAGGTATATGTCGGGACCCTGCATGACAAACTGCTGGCCGATTCCGACTGCCGCTTCTGCGGAGCCTGCGCAGAAGTCTGTCCTACCGGAGCTATCCGCGACATCCTGAACTACAATGCCACGGAAAAGAGAGATACCCTTATCCCGTGCGTGGCGCATTGTCCCGCCCATGCGGAGGTGCCTGAGTACGTGCGTTTCTGCAAACGCGGGGAGTTTGCGAAAGCCAACGCCGTCATCCACGAGAAGCTCCCCTTCCCGGAGTGTCTCGGACGGGTCTGCAACCACAAATGTGAACTCAACTGCCGTCATCTCGATCTCAACGAGGCGGTCTCCATCCGTGAGATCAAGCGCGCCTGCGCCGAGAACGACGATCAGTTCCTCTGGAAGAAAAACGCAAAACAGCTCCCGCCCACTGGGAAAAAGGTGTGTGTCATCGGCGGCGGCCCTGCCGGTCTCACTGCGGCGATCTACCTGAAGAAACAGGGCCACTCCGTCACTGTGTTCGAAGCGCTTCCGAAACTCGGCGGGCAGCTCCAGTACGGCATCCCCGCATACCGCCTGCCGCGGGAGGTCGTGGACCGCGAGACTTCCTACGCAGCCGAGATCGGCGTGGAGATCCGCTGCGGCGAGCGCATCGACCGGCCGGTCGACATGCTGAAGGACTATGACGCTGTCCTGATGGCTACCGGCACACACAGCGGCACGCGCCTTCCCGTAGAAGGCAATGACCTGCCCGGAGTGCTCGTCTGCACGGACTTTCTCCGCAACGCTTCGATGGGGACCGAGACCGGAATGGGAAAACGCGTGATCGTCCTCGGCGCCGGAAACGTCGCTTTTGACTGCGCGCGCACCGCGGTACGTCTCGGAGCCGAGAAAGTATATCTCGCCTGCAGGAAGAAACTGCAGGATATAAAGGCTGATCTGGAAGAGATCGAGCAGGGCAAGGAAGAAGGCGTCGAGTTCCTGGATGGCCGGACATTCGATGCCGCAGTCGGGAGCGGACACGTGGAAGGCTTCAGACTTTCCCGCATCGCCCGGACCTATACGGACGGATCCGGCAGATCCGTTGTGGAAACGGAGCCTGATTCCCAGGAGACGGTCGACGTGGACACTGTGATCTTCGCCGTAGGCCAGCGCAGCGCGCTCAGCCCGGAATGCGGTCTGGAGCTCGGAAGGGCAAACTGCGTGGCCGTAAAGGAAAACAGCAGCGCCGCTTCGGTCGAGGGCATCTTCGCCTGCGGTGATGCCGTGACCGGGACAAAATCCGTGGTCGAGGCGATCGCCGCCGCGCGGCAGGCCGCATCCGAGATCGACCTTTTCCTCGGCGGAGACGGGGATATCCGTGAGGTCCTTGTAGATCGCGAACCGCACGATCCGGCTATCGGTCATATCGAAAACTTTGCCAGGATCCCCAGGAATGAACCGGCTGTCGCTTCTCCGGAAGAGCGCAGATCCAGCTTTTCACAGATCTCCGCGGGTCTCTGCAGCAAAGCGTGTGAAGAAGCCGGCCGTTGCCTCCAGTGCGATCTTCGCTTCGATATCGCACCGGCACGTCCGTGGACCAATTACCAGGGTTAAAGGAGGGAGCGACCATGACACGTGAAGAAGCCATACTCAGAATGCAGGACATCGGCTGCTACAACCCTGATGTCGTAGACCATGCCGAGTGGAAAGACGGAAAAATCGCCCTTCGCACCGCCGACGGGAAAAGCTTCGATTTCCCGGCGGACAGCCGCCTGGATGATTTCATCAAGGCGGACGATGTCAAAGCCGTTCTGATCGGACACCGGTTTTATTCTCCGGATATCCTTTCGCTGGAGCTCAGCGAGGGATTTGACTTCGGGAGCGGAAAGATCACGATCCTCAGCAGCAAAAACTGCATCGTCCGTGCCGTTTCCGCAGAGCTGAACGACCTCCGCAGCGCCGGGTGCGGGATCTGCACCTTCTGCCGTGAGGGCGGGTTCCAGCTGGCCGGGATCATCGACGCCATGATGAAGCCGGGCGCTGACAGGAAACAGCTCGATCTTGCGGTCGAACTCTCGGAGGCCATGATGACTTCCTGCAACTGCCCGCTCGGAGCCGAAACAGCTCTGCCTGTTCTTTCCGCGCTGGAGATCTTCCGCCCCGAATTCGAAGCGCACTGCGGAAAAGGCTCCTGCCCCGCAGGTGAGTGCTCGGCCTTCAGCACGATGTATATCGACCCGTTCAAGTGCACCGGCAACGGTGACTGCATAGATGTCTGTCCGGAGGACGCCATCGAAGGCAAGCCCGGATTCATCAGCATGCTGGATGAGTTCGAGTGCACAAAGTGCGGAAAATGCATCGAAGTCTGCGAGAACGATGCCATCCGCTTCGCCAGCGGCCGGCTGCCCAAGCTCCCCGAGCGGCTCACGAAAGTGGGAAGATTCAGAAAATAAGGAAAACACAATACATTTACAGGAAAAGGAGACATCTCAATGAAGAAAATTGAAGTCGAAGTAGCAGTCGTTGCCGGAGGTCCCGCCGGTCTCGCTGCCGCTATCACGGCATGTGAAAATGACCGTAAGACCATCCTCTTCGAGAAAAGCAACACGACAGGCGGCGCTGCCAACATGGGCATGGGTGTGCTTGGCATCGATACCCCGATCCAGCGCTCCAACTTCAACGACATTGATTTTCAGACCGCGTTTCGCAAACACATGGAGTATACCCACTACCGCGTGAACGGGCCCCTGGTCTCCGCTTATTTCCGGAAATCGGCCGATACCGTGGAATGGCTGCAGGACATGGGCGTTGAGTTCGCGGGTTCCTTCCGCTACTCCAAGGATTCAGAGGCGACATGGCACATCGTGAAGCCGGAAAGCGGCCCCATCGGCCCCCGTGCCGCCAGCGGCATGATCAAGATCATGACCAACCATGCTGTTGAGCTGGGCTGTGAGATCTGCTACGAGACTCCGGTCTACGACCTGATCGTGGAAGACGGGAAGGTCTGCGGTGTCCTTGCCAGAGACAAGAACGGAGAAGAGATCGAATGCCGCGCCAAGGCTGTTGTTGTCGCGACAGGCGGCTTCGGCAGCAGCGCCGAGATGATCAAGGATGAGCTCGGACTCAATCTGGGTGTGGACCAGTTCACCTTCATGGTCCCCGGTGTCGTCGGTGACGGTCTGAAGATGATGTGGAAAGCCGGCGCCCAGAAATACGGCATGAATATGGAAGTTGCCGGCGGTATCCGCAGCGGCAATTATTCCTCGACTGAAATGGTCTTCAGCCAGGCCGATCTTCTTGTCAACCGGGACGGCATCCGCTTCATGCCCGAATCGGATATGCTCAACTCCACCTTCTTCGGCAATGCGATCGGCGATCAGCCCGGAAGAGTCGCCTATTCGATCATCGACGGTTCCATTGCCAAACGGTATCAGAAATCCGGTTATCCTCATATCAGCATCGTCCACGGCTCGGAATCCCATGTCAACATCATGGCAGACCTTCAGGCCGCTGAAGAGGATAAATGCCCGACGATCTGGCATGCAGACACGATCGAGGAGCTTGCCGAAAAGATCGGCATCGATCCGGATGTACTGGCTGAAACGGTCGATGAGTATAACGATGCCTGCGACTGCGGTTATGACTCGCTCTTCGGAAAGGATCACCAGGATCTCCGTCCGCTTACCGGGAGAGGCGGCTATTATGCTGCGGAATGCCGTCCGGGTGCATACGGCACGATCGGCGGCGTAAAGGTCAATGCCAAATGTCAGGTCCTGGATAAGGACTGCCGGCCTATTCCGGGTCTTTACAGCGCCGGGACAGATGCCAACACGATCTACGGTGACAGCTATAACTTCAAGCTCCCCGGAAACTCCATGGGCTTTGCCGTCAATACCGGCCGTCTTGCCGGAGACGGGATAGAGGATTATCTCGACTGACATGTCGGTCAGCAAAAAAAGAGAGTGCGTCGGCGCTCTCTTTTTTGCTTCTGATTTCCGTTCTTCGTTCATTACTCTGTTGACCGGTTTTCGAAATCTTTTATTCCTGCATCAGGATCTCTTTTATCTCACTATTCTTTTCAGAAAAGGAGCAACATCATGAAACACGGCCTCAGCATGGAAATCGTTGATACGCATAACCAGCAGCCAAACCGCAACCGCAGGGAAAGCAAGTACTACTGGGACGAGATCTATACTCTCGTCTCCGCGGGAGGCTTCACGGAAGTTGAAACACCCTATGATCCTCAGTGGGCATTCGGCGGAAGAAGCGGAGTCCCCCTTGTATATGCGAACGTCCTCGAAAAGGACGGGAGCGCCCAGAATTACCTGAAACGTCTGAACGGATACGGGATCGAGCGGATCGTCGGCGTACATTATATGCCCGGCATGTTTTTCTCCGGAACCAGCCCTCACTCCAACGGCGCGGTCAGTCTGGACGCATACTTCGGAGCGATGGAGTATTTCGGAAGAGGCGCTGTCGACTATGTTGCCGATCTCAGCGGGAGCTATGTAACCATGTCCGCCACTCCGAAGATCGGTGAAATTGAAAAAGCCTACGGCGAAAATTATGAATCCGGTGCGGAGGATGTCCTGAAGGGAACAGCGGCCGCTGTCGAGCGGCTTGCTTCCTACGCCCGGAGCAAAGGTGTCCGTTTCTGCCTGAAAAACGAGTTTTACGGGCTTCTTCGCGGAGATAAGATCATTGACTTTGTGAAAGCTCTCAATGAAAAAGTATATCTGGATATCGATACGGCTGAATACAAGATTTCCGGATGCTGTCCTGTCCGGGTCATCCGGGAGCACCCGGACCTGATCGGCGTCGTCCATTATTCGGATACTTCCTTCGTCGATGATCAGGAATGCTACCGTCAGATGAATCCTGAATTCCCGGCTGTCAAGGCTTCCAAGGTCTATCGTGACCTCGGGGACGGCACGATCCATTTCCCGAAAGTCGAAGCTGCCCTGAAGGACATCGGTTTCACAGGTCACGTGATCGTATCGGCGCGCGATTCCTATGATGTTTCCCGTTCCATTCTTCGCGCGCGTTACTATATCAACTCGAAGCTCCCGGAATGATCCGGGCTGAAGAATAAAGAATCAGCCGCTTTTCGGCAGAATGGAGAATACTATGGCTAATATCATGCTCTCACATATGAATCACTGGAAGACCATCCCCTATAAGAAGATCGACAATTTCCGTGAATACTATTACGAGGACAGATCCAATAACGTGTATTTTCAGGACTGGGACAGGATCCTTCGTTATCACAAGGCTCTCGGGTATGACGGGATCGAGCTCGCTCCATGGGACATGCATGAAATGATGGCCCTTTTCGGAACGCCTGAGAATTTCCGTGATTTTGCCGCCGATCACGGACTGAAGATCAGCGGTATGTTCCATGGGGTGGAAGGCGCGCATATCGCCTCCAATTATGACGCGATCATCGAATCCGGCAAAGCAGCGGTGGATCTGATCGAGAGATTCGGAGGGGAAACGATGGGCACCTGTCCCGGCAGCGATTATGCCAGCGCTCCCGGTCCTCTCTCCGAAGAGGGTGTGCGCAATGTCGGGAAGGTCCTGGATGAGATCGGCCGTTACGCCGTCGATCACGGGGTCCGTCTTGGCATCCACAATGAGTTTTTCTGTTCCATCAACAAGGAAAACCATCGGCATCTTCTGGAGATCACCGATCCACGGTATACCTTCTACTACCTTGACACGGCACAGATCTCCATCATCGGGGAGGATCTCCTGAAATTCTACGAGGATTACCATGAGAGAATGTGCGGTTTTCATCTGAAGGACACAGCCGATCCCAAACTTCCTGACTATATTCGCTACAGTCCCCATGTGGAGATCCAGGAGGACGGACACCGCTGGTTCTGGGAGCCGGGTGAAGGCGTTCTCGATTTCCCCGGACTCTGGGCGCTCATGAAAAAATACGGATTCAAAGGATGGGTATCCGTGGAGGATGACGGCACGCCTGATCTGCTGGCTTCCATGGCTCTCTCCTCCTATTATGTCATGAACAAACTCAAACCGATCTACTGGTAAGCGTATTGCCGCCAGGCCGGTCTTCTGTGCCCGCAGACAGAAAGAAAGCGCCGCATCGAGCTGATGCGGCGCTTTCTTTCTATTGCAGGTATTCCTTATACGAGTTCGATAACCGCGACTTCCGCTGCGTCCCCGCGGCGTACGCCGATGCGGGTGATGCGGGTATAACCGCCGTTACGCTCCGCATACTTCGGGGCGATCTCGTCAAACACCTTTTTGGCAACATCTTCGCGCGTAATGAAGGCGAGAGCCTGCCGGTAGGATGCCAGATCCTTTTTCTTCCCGAGAGAAATCATCTTCTCCGCCATCGGGGCGATCTCCTTCGCACGGGTGATGGTGGTTTCCATGCGTCCGAGATCCAGCAGATCCGTAACCTGCTGACGAAGCATTGCGTTGCGCTGTGCACTCGTCTTTCCGAGTTTTCTTGTTCCGGGCATATTGCATTTCCTCCTTTAATCCTCGGATGCCAGAGACAAGCCCAGCATAGCCAGCTTCTGCATGACTTCTTCCAGGGACTTGCGGCCGAGGTTGCGGACCTTGATCATTTCATCCTGTGTTTTGCTGACAAGGTCTTCCACTGTATTGATATTTGCGCGCTTGAGGCAGTTGAAGCTTCTCACAGACAGATCCAATTCCTCGATGGTCATCTTCAGGATCGTGTCCGGCTCATCGTTGACCGGTTCCTTGATGGTCGTATCCGCATCAAGATTATCAGACAGATCTGTAAAAAGAGTAAAGTGGTCACAGAGAATCTTTGCTCCCAGCGATACTGCATCGCGGGCACTCATCGTTTTATCCGTCCACACTTCCATCGTCAGCTTGTCGAAATCCGTCTGGTTTCCAACACGGGTATTCTCCACAGAGTAGTTCACCTTCAGGACCGGCGTGAAGATGGAATCGACCGGGATCGTTCCAATGGGTGTCTGTGCGTTTTTGTTCCTTTCTGCAGAAACATAGCCTCTGCCGTGATCGAAGACGAGCTCCATGCTGAGAGCTCCGTCCGGACCGAGGGAGGCAATGGGCTGTTCGGGATTCAGAACCTCGACTTCCGCATCTGCCTTGATATCTCCTGCCGTAACAACGCCTTCGCCGTTTGCCTCGATATATACGGTTTTCGGACCTTCACTGTAAAGGCGGACAATGATGCTCTTGACATTCAGAACGATCTCTGTGACATCTTCCTTTACACCGGGGATCGTGGAAAACTCATGCTGGATGCCGGCGATCCGGATGGATGTGCAGGCTGTTCCGGGCAGTGAAGAAAGCAACACTCTGCGCAGTGAGTTTCCCAGAGTCGTACCGTAACCGCGCTCCAGAGGTTCAACGATGAACTTCCCGTAGGCGGGATCGTTCAGCGGCTCGATGCATTCGATGTGCGGTTTCATTATTTCGATCATATTTTAATCGTAACCCTCCCTGTAATCTTTATGCCCTGCGAGGGCAGCCAGTAAAACGAACTGTGTCTGAGGGTATCTAAATTACTTAGAGTACAACTCAACGATAAGATGCTCTTCAATGGGCAGATCGATATCTTCTCTTGCCGGAACCGCTACTACCTTTGCGAGCTGGTTGTTCGCATCATACTCAAGCCATTTGGGTGCGGGGCGAAACGCGTTTGCCTCGATATTGGCTTTGATCTTCTCAATCCCGCGGCTGGTATCTTTGAGTGCAACGATCATTCCCGGCTTTACCTGATAGCTGGGAATATTGACTTTACGGCCGTTCACGGTGATATGTCCGTGGCTCACCATCTGGCGGGCTTCCGCACGGCTCATGGCGAAGCCGAGACGATAGACGACATTGTCAAGTCTGCTCTCCAGAATAGCGAGAAGATTCTCACCGGTCTGGCCCGGGCGCCGTTCTGCCATGTCGAAATAGCTGCGGAACTGGTTCTCAAGAACACCGTAGAATTTCTTGGCCTTCTGCTTCTCGCGAAGCTGCTGCCCGTATTCCGATGTCTTGCTGCGTCCCTGTCCATGCTGACCGGGAGCAAACGCCCTGCTGTTCATCGGGCATTTTTCACTGTAGCACTTGTCACCCTTCAGAAAAAGCTTCATGCCTTCTCTGCGGCACTGACGGCATACTGCTTCTGTATATCTTGCCATTATTCGTTCCCTCCTTCAATCAGACGCGACGACGCTTCGGAGGACGGCATCCGTTATGTGCAATGGGAGTGCAATCCTTGATCATCGTTACTTCAAGACCGGCGGTCTGAAGTGCGCGGATAGCCGCCTCACGACCGGAACCCGGTCCCTTTACGAACACTTCGACCGTTTTCAGGCCGTGTTCCATAGCTGCTCTTGCAGCGGTTTCCGCTGCTTCCGAAGCTGCGAAGGGGGTGGATTTCTTGCTTCCGCGAAAACCGAGCCCGCCGGCAGATGCCCAGGAAATCGCATTGCCCTGCGTGTCGGTCACGGTAACCATTGTATTGTTGAAGGACGAGCTGATATGAACCTGGCCCTTTTCAATGTTCTTGCGCTCTCTTCTGCGTGTTCTGACGACTTTCTTTTTGTTATTGGATGCTGCCATGTTTCATATCCCTCCTTACTTCTTCTTATTTGCGATTGTACGTTTCGGACCCTTGCGGGTACGGGCATTGGTCTTGCTCCTCTGTCCGCGCACGGGGAGACCGCGGCGATGCCGATATCCCCTGTAGCATCCGATTTCGGTAAGGCGCTTGATATCAAGGGCGGTCTGACGGCGGAGGTCGCCTTCCACGATAAAGTTCTTATCGATACAGTCACGAAGCTTGGCTTCGTCCTCATCGGTCAGGTCCTTGACGCGGATATCGGGATCGACTCCTGTCATTTCAAGAATTTTCTTTGCGCTGGTTCTGCCGATTCCATAGACATAGGTAAGTCCGATCTCGATTCTTTTGTCTTTGGGCAGGTCAACGCCGGCTATACGTGCCATAACTGTCTTCCTTTCGATTTTTGTTCATTTTCCGCATTCGATTTCCGCGAGCTTGTTCCCGCCGGACGCCCTTTCAGCGTGCCGGCTTTGGTTTTGCCGGCGGGGAGCCCTTCGAAAAATGCGGTTGCATATTGCTTTGCGTGAATAGACTGTCTGCTGTTCCGGAGATTCCTCTCCTCCTGTACTCAACCCTGACGCTGTTTGTGCTTCGGGTTTTCACAGATAACCATGACTTTCCCTTTGCGCTTGATGATCTTGCACTTTTCGCACATGGGCTTCACGGAAGGTCTGACTTTCATTTGTGATTACCTCCTACTTGCTTCTCCAGGTTATTCTTCCTCTTGTGACATCATACGGCGACATCTGTACCGTAACTTTGTCCCCGGGCAGGATCCGGATGAAATTCATCCGGAGTTTTCCGGAGATATGGGCCAGAATGATGTGCCCGTTGCCGATATCCACCCGGAATGTCGTATTGGGCAGGGATTCTACGACCGTGCCCTCGAGTTCGATTACGTCATCTTTTGCCAAAATATTACCCTCCAAAGTCGGTATCTCAGGTTACTCTTACATGTCATCCGCCATCGTCAGGATCTCCGGCTCACCGTCGGTGATCAGGATCGTGTTTTCATAATGGGCGGACAGCGATCCGTCTGTCGTCACGACCGTCCATCCGTTGGACAGTTCCCGTATCATCCAGTCTCCGGCATTCACCATAGGCTCTACCGCAATCGTCATTCCTTTGACAAGTCTTGGATTTCCGTTTCTGGCCAGCGTTCTCCGGTCCGCTTTATAATTCGGTACTTCCGGGGCTTCATGAAGTTCCCTTCCTACCCCGTGTCCGACATAATCCCGGACGACCGAGAACCCGTGGCTTTCAACGTATTCCTGGATAGCCGCTCCGATGTCCGATATGCGGTATCCCGGTCTTGCAAAGCGGATGCCTTCAAAGAAACTCTGACGCGTGACCTCGATCAGTCTTTTTGCCTCGTCACTGATTTCTCCGCACGCGAATGTCCCGGCGCAGTCTCCTACGAAACCGTTGCAGGTCGCGCCGACATCCACAGACACGATATCTCCGTTTCGAATGATACGTTTTCCGGGGATCCCGTGGATCACTTCCTCATTGACAGAAACACAGGCGCTCCCTGGGAATCCGTTGTAGTTCAGGAAGGTCGGATATGCTCCGCTCTTTGTGATGAACTCGTGAACGATCCGATCGACCTGTCTTGTCGAAACGCCGTCACGGATCGCCTGACCCGCGATCGATCTGGCCCCGGCCGTGATCTTTCCGGCCTGGCGCATGCGCTCGATCTCACCGGATGACTTGATATAGATCGCTTCAGCCATTTATACTCCCAGCACTTTCCGGATCTCCGCAGTCGTAGCCTCGACCGAAGGCTGGTTCTCTACGGAAACAAGTCTGTTCCGTTTCTCATAAAAGGCTTTAAGAGGTTCCGTTTCTTTATGGTATATCTCGAGACGTGCCTTTACGGTTTCCGGAGCATCGTCTTTGCGAACGCTCAGCTCACCGCCGCAGAAATCGCATATACCATCTATTTTGGGGGGATTTGATACGATGTGGAATGTCTGACTGCAGTTTTTACAGGTCCGTCTGCCGCTCATTCTTTTGATGATCACATCATCTTCGATCTCGATCGACAGAGCACAGTCAACTTCGATCCCCAGCTTTTCCATGGCTTCCGCCTGGGGGATCGTTCTCGGAAAACCGTCAAGGATATAGCCCGGCCGGCAGTCATCCTTTGAAAGACGATCTTTCACAATGTTGATGATGACCTCATCCGGCACCAGTTTCCCGGCATCCACATAGGTTTTTGCTTCCAGACCGACCGGAGTTCCTTCGCGCATCGCTGCGCGAAGGATATTCCCCGTAGATATCGTCGGAATGTTCAGTGTTTTGCTTAAGATCTCCGCCTGAGTTCCTTTGCCCGCTCCGGGAGCACCAAGAAGAATCAGTCTCATGGGCTTTCCCCCGGATCAGTCAAGGAATCCCTTGTAGTTGCGCATAAGCATCTGTGCCTCGAGTGCACGGATGGTTTCAAGCGCAACGCCGACCACGATGATGATGGATGTTCCGCCCAGCGAGAGCCCCGTCAGCGAAGCCGTCGCGCTGAAGTGGCTGATCAGGATCGGAGTCACGGCGATGATGCCAAGATAGATCGCACCAAACAAGGTGATCTTGTTGAGCACCTTCTGGATAAACTCGCTCGTCGGCTTTCCGGGGCGGAAGCCCGGAATATATCCGCCGTTCTTCTTCAGATTGTTTGCCACTTCGATCGGGTTGAACTGGATCGTAGAATAGAAATAGGCAAAGAAGAGGATCAGCAGGAAATAGATGACCGCATACGTGATGGAACTCGTATCAAAGATCCGCATGATCCAGCTGTCGTTCTTCGCGCCGGTGAATGCAGCGATCGTTGCGGGGATCGATGCGATAGACTGGGCAAAGATAACGGGCATGACGCCGGACATGTTGACCTTCATGGGAAGATGCGTGCTCTGTCCTCCGTACATTTTCCGTCCTACCACTCTCTTTGCGTACTGCACCGGGATCCGGCGCTCCGCATCATTCACGAAAACGATGAGAACAACGATGAGGATGGCTCCGATATACATCAGCACCGCGACCCACCAGTTCAGCTGTTTGCTGATCACGTTCTGGATCGTTGTGATGATGCTTGTCGGGAGTCTGGAGATGATGCTGGCAAACAGGATGATGGAGATCCCGTTTCCGATGCCGTGCTCCGTCACCTGCTCGCCGAGCCACATGATCAGAGCTGAACCGGACGTCAGTGTGAGGATAATAACGATCGCTGCCCACACACTGCTCGCTGCATCAGCCTCGAGGAAACCGTAGTTTTTGATGAGCATGTAATAGGCAAAGCCCTGGAGAAGGCCGATGCCCACCGTGGAATAACGCGTAATCGACGCGATCTTTTTCTTTCCTTCCTCGCCCTCTTCCTTGCTCATCCTCTCCAGTGCAGGGATCGCGATGCAGAGCAGCTGGATAATGATCGATGCGTTGATATAGGGCTGGATGGACAGAGCGAAGATCGTTGCCTGTGAAAATGCGCTGCCGCTCATGACGTTCAGAAGACCGAGAACGGTATTCTGCATGTAGCTGAAATAGTTGGACAGCTGAGAAACATTGACATACGGGACTGGGATCGCATTCCCGATACGGTAAAGCAGGATAATAACGAGGGTGAAGACGATCTTCTTGCGAAGCTCTTCGATCCTCCATGCATTCCGTAAAGTCTGAAGCACTTAAACCACCTCTGCCTTTCCGCCGGCCGCTTCGATCTTCTGTTTCGCGGTTTCGGAGAAAGCAGCAGCATGAACAGTCAGTTTTTTGGTCAGTTCGCCATTCCCTAAAACTTTAACACCGTATGTGCACTTTGAAAGGACACCTGCATCGAGCAGAGCCTGTGCATCAACAACAGCGCCATTCTCAAATCTCTCGAGTGCGGAAACATTGACCGCCTCCAGCGGTTTGGCAAAAATGTTGTTGAAGCCTCTCTTCGGGATGCGGCGCGCCAGCGGCATCTGGCCGCCTTCGAATCCGATCCGTGTACCGCCGCCGCTGCGGGCCTTCTGTCCCTTATGGCCGCGGCCGGCTGTCTTGCCGTTACCGGTAGCATGGCCTCTGCCTTTGCGTTTGTCTACATGTGTGGATCCGGGGACGGGAGAAAGATCATGAATATACATTCTCTGTACCCTCCTTATTCTTCGGTAACCTTGAGCAGATAGCCGATCTTGGCGATCTTGCCGCGGGTCTGGGGATTGTCGGGCTGGACGGTCTCATTGCCGACTTTGTGCAGCCCGAGCGAGTTCGCTGTCGCGATATGCTTATCAAGCCTTCCGTTCAGGCTCTTGACAAGTTTGATTCTGAGATTTGCCATGTCATGCCCTCCTTAGCCCTGGATCTCTTCCGGGGTCTTGCCTCTGACTGCCGCAACCTGAGCTGCGTCACGCAGAGATCTGAGGCCTTCCATCGTCGCCGCAACCACATTGGCAGGGTTGTTGGTCCGCAGGCACTTCGTACGGATGTTCTTGATGCCGGCAGCTTCCACAACAGCGCGAACTGCACCCCCGGCGATAACGCCGGTGCCTTCCGGTGCGGGCTTGAGCAGGACACGTCCTGCACCGAACTCACCGATCACTTCATGCGGAATCGTCGTTCCGAAAAGTGTTACAGTGCAGATGTTCTTCTTGGCATCTTCCAGTCCCTTGCGGATCGCTTCGGAAACCTCGTTTGCCTTGCCCATACCATAGCCGACACGTCCTTTTCCGTCCCCGACAACGCAGAGTGCGGAAAACTTCGCAACACGGCCGCCCTTTACGGTCTTGCTGACACGGTTAAGGGAAACGACCTTTTCGATGAACTCGGGAGCTGCAGCCTCTTCTCTGCCGCGGCGCTCTCTTCTGTCATTATTGTAAGCCATCTGTGTTTCCCCTTTCCTCAGAATTTGAGACCGCCCTCACGGGCACCCTCTGCCAGAGCCTTGACACGACCGTGATAGATATAACCGCCGCGGTCGAACACGACTTCTTCGATCCCTTTCTTGAGAGCGCGCTCTGCAAGGGCGGAACCGACTTTCTTCGCGGCATCGCAGTTGCCGCCGTTCCCTTCGAAGCCCTTTTCCACCGTGGATGCGGAAACCAGGGTGTTCCCGGCTACATCATCGATGATCTGGGCATAAATGTTGTTTTCACTGCGAAAAACACAGAGGCGGGGTCTTTCGGCAGTTCCGGAGATCTTGCCGCGCACTCTGTTATGACGCTTGATGCGCTGTCCTTTTGTATCAGGTCTTTTAATCATTCAGGCATACCTCCGTTTACTTGGCACCGGTCTTGCCTTCTTTGCGGCGGATCACTTCGTAGTCGTATTTGATGCCCTTGCCCTTATAGGGTTCCGGGGGTCTCTTGCCACGAACTTCTGCTGCAAACTGGCCAACCTTCTGCTTGTCGATCCCTTTGATTGTGATATGGTTGGCATCGGGAACATCGATCTGGATGTCTTCCGTCTCCGGCATGATCACCTGATGGGAATAACCAAGGTTCATGACCAGATTCTTGCCTTCCTTCGCCGCACGGTAGCCGACACCGTTGACTTCGAGTTTTTTCTCGAATCCGGTGGTGACGCCGGTCACCATGTTGTCCACCAGCGTCCTCGTAAGGCCGTGGAGAGAACGGTTCTCTTTGGAATCGTCCGGACGGGATACTGTCAGTACACCTGCATCGAGTTCAATCTTCATCTGCGGGACCAGGTCACGTTCCAGCGTCCCCTTGGGACCTTTCACCGTGATATGGTTATGCTCATCGATCTTGATTTCGACACCTGCAGGAACGGTAATGGGAGCTCTTCCGATTCTAGACATTCTCTTTTCCTCCCTTACCAGATGAATGCAAGGACTTCGCCGCCGACATTCTGCCTGCGTGCTTCCTTGTCGGTCATGACGCCCTTGGATGTGGAAATGATGGCGATGCCCAGTCCTCTGAGAACGCGGGGAAGCTCATCGGCTCCGGCATAGACGCGGAGACCGGGCTTGCTCACACGGCGGAGGCCCTGGATAGCCTTTTCCTTACCGGGCAGGTACTTCAGCGTGATGCGGATGACGCCCTGGGTGCCGTCATCGATCACCTGATAGTTCTTGATGTACCCCTCTTTGAGAAGGATCTCCGCAATGGACTTCTTCATCTTGGATGCGGGAACATCGACGGTTTCGTGTTTTGCTGTGCCGGCATTGCGGATACGTGTAAGCATGTCGGCAATGGGGTCTGTGATCTGCATGTAGTTTATCCTCCTGTTTTAGAGTTACTGCCTGAGGCAGTCTGAGCGGCGAGGTTCCATGCCAATGCTTGATTGGTCACGGCCTTTCGCCGCAGTTATGTCTGCGGGCGGGAGAGGATTCTCCCGCCGGCAAATCATTCAGAAACTTGCTTTCCGAACGCCGGGGATCTGTCCCTTATAGGCGAGTTCGCGGAAGCAGATACGGCAGATGCCGTAGTTGCGGAGATACGCATGGGGGCGGCCGCAAATCTTGCAGCGGTTATACTTGCGCGTCGAGAATTTGGCAGGCGCCTGCTGCTTTAAAATCATCGATTTCTTTGCCATACGTTTCCTCCTCTTTAGCTCACGAAGGGAGCGCCCATCAGTCTGAGCAGCTCGCGGGCTTCTTCATCGGTTTTTGCCGTGGTGGTGATCGCAATATTCATTCCGCGGAGTTTTTCGATCTTATCGTACTCGATCTCCGGGAAAATGATCTGTTCCTTCAGGCCGAGGCTGTAGTTGCCGCGCCCGTCAAACGCATCAGCGGAGATCCCGCGGAAGTCACGCACACGGGGCAGCGCCACATTGAACAGCCTGTCGAGGAACTCCCACATACGATCCTGGCGCAGCGTAACTTTCACGCCTACCTTCATGCCTTCACGGAGTTTGAAGTTCGCAACGGATTTCTTCGCGACCGTCGCTACTGCATGCTGTCCGGTGATGGCAGAGATGTCTTTGATGACCGCTTCGAGAGCTTTCGCATTGTCCTTGCAGTCTCCGCATCCGACCGAAACAACGATCTTGTCCAGTCTGGGGATCTGCATGGGGGATTTGTACTGGAATTTCTCCATCAGAGCAGGAGCAACTTCCTCAACATACTTTTTCTTCATTCTAGTCATCGGTCGATACTCCTTTCTCAGATTTCTGCGCCGCACTTTTTGCAGACGCGGACTTTCTTGCCGTCAGCAAGCTTGTAGCCGACACGGGTCACTTTACCGCACTTCGGGCAGACGAGCTGGACCTTGCTGGCATAGATGGGGGTCTCGACCTTGATGATCCCGCCTTCCTGGTTCTGGCCCTGGGGCTTCTGATGCTTTGTAGCAACATTGACGCCTTCTACAATGACCTTCCCGGCTTTGGGCTCTGCAACAAGGATCTTTCCCTGCTTGCCTTTGTCCTTTCCGGACACAACGACGACTTTATCGTCTTTTTTGATCTTCATTCTCTGTGACCTCCTTAAATCACTTCGGGAGCCAGCGACAGGATCTTCATGTATTCCTTATCGCGAAGCTCGCGGGCGACGGGTCCAAAGATACGAGTTCCGCGGGGATTCTTATCACCGGTGTTGATAAGGACAGCCGCATTCTCGTCAAAACGGACATAGGTGCCGTCTGCGCGGCGGACGGGTTTCACGGTACGGACGATAACTGCCTTGACGACATCGCCCTTCTTGACCGAACCGCCGGGAGCAGCCTTGCGGACAGAACAGACCACTACGTCACCGATACTTGCATACTTGCGCTTGGAACCGCCAAGCACACGGATGCATTTGAGTTCTTTGGCGCCGGTATTGTCGGCAACCTTCAGATAAGTTTCCTGCTGTATCATTCCGGAGCCTCCTTACTTTGCCTTCTCAACGATCTCGACCACGCGCCATCTCTTATCCTTGGAGAGGGGACGGGTCTCCATCACGCGAACCGTATCACCGACGCGGCACTCGTTGTTTTCATCGTGCGCCTTGAGACGATATGTTCTTCCGATGATCTTCTTATAAGTCTTGTGAGCCACACGGTCTTCCACCGTAACGACCACTGTCTTGTCCATCTTGTCTGATACGACCTTGCCAACGCGGACCTTACGGGAAGTAGTTCTGTTTTCACTCATTTTCGCTTACCTCCTCAGTTCTGTTTCTCGCGCAGCACGGTCTTGACACGCGCGATGTCACGACGCACAGCGGTGATTTTGACAGGATTGTCAAGATGATTGGTGGCATGCTGCATACGGAGCATGAACAGATCTTTCTTGAGATCAACAAGCTTGCTTTCAAGCTCGCTGACAGACATGGAGCGTATTTCGTTTGCCTTCATCTTATTCACCACCATTCTCAGTCTCTGCGCCTTTTGCCACGATCTTGGTCTTGATGGGCAGCTTGTGGCTGGCAAGACGGAGAGCCTCGCGGGCGACGTCTTCCGAAACACCTGCGATTTCAAACATGACCCTGCCGGGTTTTACGACAGAAACCCAGTACTCCGGAGATCCTTTACCGGAACCCATACGGGTCTCGGCCGGTTTGGAGGTAACGGGCTTGTCGGGGAAGATCTTGATCCAGACCTGACCGCCGCGCTTGGTGTAACGCGTCATGGCGATACGGGCTGCTTCGATCTGGTTGGAAGTGATCCAACCCGGCTCCTGGGCCGAAAGACCGAATTCACCGTAAGTAACAGTGTTGCCGCGGGTGGCTTTGCCTTTCATGCGGCCGCGCTGTACTCTGCGGTACTTAACTCTTTTGGGCATTAACATCAGCCATTGCCTCCTTCCTTGGCGGGAGCGGCAGGCCGGGGTCCGCGGTTGAAGCCGCCCTGACGACGGTCTCCGTACCCCGTTCCGCGATTGTCGCGGTTATAGCCGCCCTGACGACGGTCTCCGCCCTGACGGCGATCATCTCTGCGGCGACGCTCTCCCTGCGGCTTGTTCAGATCCATCGTGCGCGGGGTGGTGCGCAGAGTCTGAGAAAGGACCTCGCCTTTGTAGATCCACACCTTGATGCCGATGCGGCCGTAAGTCGTGCTGGCTTCTGCAAAGCCGTACTCGATATCGGCACGGATCGTCTGAAGAGGAATGGTTCCCTCATGGTAGCATTCGCTTCTGGCGATCTCCGCTCCGCCGAGACGTCCGCCGCATTTGATCTTGATGCCGCGGGCTCCCATTCTCATGGCGCGTCCCATCGCATTTTTCATGGCGCGGCGGAAGCCGATGCGCTTCTCGAGCTGCTGCGCAATGTTTTCGGCCACAAGCTGAGCGTTGGTATCCGGCGTGCGGACTTCTACGATGGAGATCGCGACCGGCTTGCCGATCATCTTTGAAACCACGCCCTGCAGACGTTCGATCTCCTGGCCGCCCTTTCCGATGACGACGCCCGGTCTGGAGCAGTGGATATAAATGCGGACTTTCGCATTATCCCGCTCGATCTCGATTGTGGGAACGCCGGCCGAATAAAGGGTCTTTTTCAGATACTGGCGGATCTTGTAGTCTTCAACGACCAGATCGCCGACTTTGTCTTCTCTGGCGTACCATCTGGAATCCCAGTCTTTGATAACGCCTACACGCAGTCCGTGAGGATTAACTTTCTGTCCCATGAATTCTGCCTCCTTCCCTTAGTCTTTCTCTGCCACAGCGATCATGATGTGGCTGGTGCGCTTGTTGATGCGGAACATGCGTCCCTGTGCTCTGGGTCTGCCTCTCTTGAGGATGGGGCCGGCGCCGACGTAGGTCTGGCATACATAGAGATTATCCGGATCCATCTCAAAATTATTCTCGGCGTTCGCTTTCGCGCTCTTAAGGACCTTGATCATCAGTTCACAGCCGGCTTTCGGCGTGTTCTCCATGAGGGCCATCGCCACATCGACGTCCTTGCCGCGGATCATATCGCAGATGATCTCGACCTTGCGGGGAGAAATCCGGGCGTATCTGTGTTCCGCACGGGCTATTTTCTTTTCGTCCATGTTTTCTCCTCCTTACTTGCCGGTCTTTCCGCCGGAATGACCGCGGAACGTACGGGTAGGTGCAAACTCTCCGAGCTTGTGACCGACCATATCCTCCGTGATATACACAGGAACATGACGGCGTCCGTCATGCACAGCGATCGTGTGTCCGACGAAGGACGGGAATATCGTGGAAGCGCGGGACCAGGTCTTTACGACGGCCTTGTTTCCGCTCTTGTTCATTTCATCGACTCTCTTCAGCAGCTCAGGCGCAGCGAAGGGGCCTTTCTTTAAACTTCTGCTCATTCAGTATTCCCTCCTTACTTCGCGTTGCGGCGCTTGACGATGAACTTGTCGGTGCGGTTCTTCGTCTTGCGGGTCTTGTAACCGAGTGCAGGCTTGCCCCAAGGAGTGACAGGGCCGGGACGGCCGACCGGGGACTTGCCTTCACCGCCGCCGTGGGGGTGATCGACCGGGTTCATAACAGAGCCGCGGACCGTCGGCCGAATGCCCATGTGGCGTTTGCGGCCGGCCTTGCCGATGTGGATGTTCGCATGGTCGATGTTTCCGATCTGTCCGATCGTAGCAAAGCAGTCAAGACGAACTTTGCGCATCTCGCCGGACGGGAGACGAACCGTCGCCATGCCGTTTTCCTTGGCCATCAGCTGAGCAGCAACACCGGCAGAGCGAACGAGCTGGGCGCCTTTTCCGGGATAGAGCTCAATGTTGTGGATCACGGTACCGACCGGGATGTTCGCGAGGGGAAGCGCATTGCCGGCTTTGATATCGGCAGCGGCGGAAGCCATGATCTTGTCGCCCTTGTTCAGGCCCACAGGAGCCAGGATGTAGCGACGCTCGCCGTCTTCATACTCGCACAGCGCGATGAAAGCGCTGCGGTTCGGATCGTACTCGATGCGGAGGACGGTCGCTGTCATTTCAAGCTTGTTGCGCTTGAAATCGATCACACGGTATTTCTGCCGGTTGCCGCCGCCCTGGTGGCGGACGGTGATGCGTCCGTAGCTGTTGCGCCCGGAATGCTTCTTCAGCGGCTCGAGAAGACTCTTCTCCGGTTTGACATGCTTTTCAACACCGTCAAACCCGGAAACCGTCATCTGTCTTCTGGCAGGAGTAGTAGGTTTGTAGGTTTTAATCGACATTCTTCAATCCTCCTTAGACCATGCCTTCGAAGATCTCGATGTCCTTGGAATCCGCACTGAGCTTGACAACTGCCTTTTTCCAGGAAGGAGTTCTGCCCATAGGATAGGCACCGGTCCTCTTCATTTTGCCCGTGACGTTCTCAGTGGTGACCTTGATGACCTTCACGCCGAAGATCTCTTCGACAGCCTTCTTGATCTCGATCTTGTTCGCGTCTTTGGCAACTTCGAATGCGTACTTCTTGATGTCCAGATCTTCCATGGACTGCTCCGTGATGATGGGGCGGATGATGATATCGTATGCTGTCCTCATCAAGCGTACACCTCCTCGATCTTGGCAAGGGCTGCCTTGTCGACAACCAGTTTGCCGCTGGTAAGAATCATATAGGGATCCAGGATGTTTGCAAATGTGGTGGTAACACCGGCCAGATTACGTGCAGAGCGAACTACGTTCTCATCCACGTTCTCCGTCACGATGAGCGCCTTCCCGCTGACTCCGAGCTTCTCCAGGAAAGCCTTGAATGTCTTGGTCTTTGCATCTTCCGCGGTGAGGCCGTCGATCACGAGGATCTCGTCTTCCGCAGCCTTCGCAGAGAGGGCCGACTTGAGTGCGAGGCGTTTGACCTTCTTGTTGAGACGGTAGCTGTAGTCACGCGGTTTGGGAGCAAATGCTACGCCGCCGTGGTACCACACGGGAGATCCCGCATAACCGGCGCGGGCGCGGCCTGTTCCCTTCTGACGCCAGGGCTTCTTTGTGGTGAAGTCGACTTCGCCCTTTGTGAGAGCGCTCTGTGTGCCCTGACGGCAGTTCGCCAGATGCATCTTGACATAATCATGCAGAACGCTCTTGTTCGGCTCGATGCCGAAAATGGCTTCGGAGAGCTCGATCTCACCGATCTTCTCGCCTGCCATATTGAAAACTTTTGCTGTAGGCATTTATGCTGCTCTCCTTTCCTTACTTTGTTCTTGCAGAAGCCTTCTGCGGGTTGACACGTGCGGAAGCTTTCTGCGGGTTGACACTGACTCCGGCACCCTCGCCCTTCTTGACAGGCTGAGTCTTGACCGTGTCTTTGATATAGATGATTCCGCCTTTCGGGCCGGGGACTGCGCCGCGGATCGCGATCAGATTCAGTTCCGCATCCACCTTGACAACGTCAAGATTCTGCACAGTGACCTGCTCAACGCCCATGTGTCCGGCCTGCTTCTTTCCCGGCATGATGCGGGAGGGGTCTGTGCTCGATCCCATGGAGCCGGCATGCCGGTGGACCGGGCCACCGCCGTGACTGGTGGGCGTACGGCCCTGGCCGAACCGTTTGATCACGCCTGCGTAGCCTTTGCCCTTGCTGATGCCGGTGACATCGACCTTGTCGCCTTCTGCGAAAAGATCGGCTTTCAGCACGTCGCCGACTTCGAACATAGTGTCATCCTCAAGGCGGAATTCCTTGAGATTCTTCAGCATTCCAACGCCCGCCTTCTTCAGGTGTCCCTGCTCAGGCTGGCTGAGTTTCTTCTCGGCAACTTCTTCAAAGCCGAGCTGAACGGCCGAATAGCCTTCCTTTTCTTCCGTCATCTTCTGGACTACCACGCAGGGGCCAGCCTCAATGATGGTCACGGGAATGACTTTGCCGGTCTCGTCGAAGATCTGGGACATCCCGACCTTCTTGCCAATAATGGCCTTTTTCATAATGGATTTTTTCCTCCTTCGGTTATTGGTTGCCCAGCATGGGTCGCTTGTCCGCGCCCGGAGGCTGGCAACTTAACCCGTCTGCATTCGCAAGCTGCAGACATGGGTCTCCGGCTGTTCCGGATCAGTTTGGGTTAATGATTCTGCCGGGGTCTGAGATCAGAGTTTGATCTCGATTTCCACACCCGCAGGGACCTCGAGGTTCATCAGGGCTTCGACCGTCTTGGACGTCGGGCTCATGATATCGATGAGGCGCTTGTGCGTGCGGCGCTCGAACTGCTCACGACTGTCCTTATATTTATGGACTGCGCGCAGGATCGTGACGATCTCTGTCTTTGTCGGAAGCGGGATAGGCCCGGAGACCTTCGCATCCGTGCGTTTGGCTGCTTCGACGATCGTCTCGGCGGCTTTGTCGATGAGCTGATGATCGTATGCCTTCAGACGGATACGGATCATGTTCTTTTTGGTGCTTGCCATGTGTTTTCTCCTTTTTACGTACGTTTCTTGACAGCCATTGGGACGCTGTCTCCCTTTGCGTACGGATGAAGCCGAATCCTGTACACTCTGCCGTGCGTATCAAACCACGTCCGAAAAACAAACCGGCTGTTTCAGCCGGTCAATCTCCTGTCCGTGTGATATACGCGAGCATAACGGATAGGGTTTCAGCCGCCCGATTGTGCACCCGGCCATGCAGCCGGATACCGGACATACTCCACGGAAGTTACCTCGCTCACCGCGAGCAATCTCCCGCTTCATCGCACATACGCGCATTGAGCGCGCTTTATTAATATAGCAAGACCCCCTCTCTTTGTCAACCAATTTTTTCATTATTTTGCAAAAATTTTCTTTCCTGTTTTTGGTTGTTCTCAACAAAAAATGCAGGGGTGCTTTCTGCACCTCTGCATTTTGTATGTCAGGTCGGAAACCATCCGAATATATTGTTGTTCAGGCAGCTGTCTGCGTTTTTCTTCCGCCGATCTTCTGCAGGAGGATCACCACGGCCAGGATCCCCACACCGATCACATCTGTGAACCAGTTCGGATCCATCATCAGAAGACCGCCAGCGATCGCCAGGAGCCGGATGAACCAGTGTATCTTCCGGAAGAGATATCCGTTCATGGCTGCCGCTATACCAAAGATGCCCAAAAGGGATGTCAGAACGATCTGGATCACCTGCAGGGCTGTCGTGTCGATGAACAGCATGGAGGGATTCATGCTGAAAATATAGGGAACGATAAAAGCTCCGATCGCAAGTTTTGTAGCATTGACCCCGGTTTTCATCGGATTGGACTTCGCGATCGCGGAGCCGGCGTAAGCGGCAAGTGCGACCGGCGGAGTGATATCCGCAACGATCCCGAAATAGAATACGAAGAAATGGGCTGCGACTTTTGGGATCCCGATCGTGATAAGGATCGGCGCGCAGGTCGAGGCCATGATGCAGTAGTTGGCCGTCGTTGGGACACCCATGCCCAGGATGATGCAGCAGATCATCGTGAGAAAGAGCGCAACGAAAAGAACGAGCTGCGGACTGACCGCCGCAAAGGTGTTGCTTACATTCACCACGGCACCGATCAGTTTGGAGGCCAGGCCAGTAGACGTTATGCATCCGGAGATCACGCCGGCCATGCAGCAGGCTACCGCAACGGTGATCGTCCCTTTCCCGCCCGCTTCAAGAGAATTGAAAAGACGGTCTGAGAAGCCTTTGAGATGCTCGCGTACAGATCTTGTATCCGATCCGTTTCTTACTCCTGCGACATCCAGCGCTATTTCATCCACCGTACTCACAGCGATCGCTACAAGAATCGAGATCACGGCGGAATACGCCATCGTATGACGGTTCGTTACTACGAGCCATACCAGCACGACCAGCGGTGCAAGCAGATAGATCCTCGGAAGAAGGCGGATGATCCTCGGAAGCTTCGCGATCGGAATGCCTTTCAGGTCATGTTTTTTCGCCTCGAGATGAACGGCGATAAAGATCCCCGTAAAATAGAGGACCGCGGGCAGGATCGCCCGGAGAGCTACTTCTCCGTATGTTACGCCCATGTATTCCGCCATCAGGAACGCCGCCGCGCCCATGATGGGAGGCATGATCTGTCCTCCCGTGGATGCTGCCGCTTCAACGGCTCCGGCGAATTCCGGTCTGTACCCGGTATCCTTCATCATCGGGATCGTGACCGAACCCGTGGTTACCGTGTTCCCGACCGAGGAGCCGGACACCATGCCGCAAAGCGCGGAGGAGATGACCGCGACCTTTGCGGGACCGCCGGAAAAGCGTCCCACCATCGCATTCGCCATCTGGATAAAGAACTCCGCGATACCCGTCCTCTCAAGGAAAGCTCCGAATATGATAAACACGCAGATGAAGCTTGAGCATGCCTTCAAAGGGACGGAAAGGACTCCTTTTGTGTCGTAAAACAGGTTGAAAACCACCAGATTCAGAGGCTTTCCGATCGCGAATGTATAGATGAGCAGCACACCGATGATACACAGAATGGGGATCCCGACACACCGGCGGCAGAGTTCCATCAGGCTGAGTACTCCGATTATGCCGACCGCAATGAAGAAGGGGGTCATCTTGGAGGCGCTTGAAAGCACAAGGACCAGGCTGTCATACGATATATAATAATAGAAGAATGCGCCGGCTCCAAGCAGCATGAAAATGATGTCGTACCAGGGTATGTAATTGGTCCTGACGTGATGCTTGCTCGCAGGATAGGTCAGATATCCCATTATAATTATGAAGGTGACGAAAGACGTCAGTCTTTTCTCGAGGGCAGCGGTGCTGAAAATGGTGGAATACATGCAGTAGAGCGAAAACGCCACCATCACGATCCGTACGATGACAGCAGGGACCCCTTCCCAGATGCGGGTATTGGATTCCCTGTCATACTTACGCATGATATCTTCCGTCGTCTCCGGAGCGTTTTCAGGCAGTCCGTCTTTTTTCTTTTTTCCGATCAAAACCATTCACTCCATCCTCGGCAGATTGCCGGATATAAAGGACTACGGCGTCGTAACCGGCGCCGCAGCCTGTTATGCCTGGATTTCAGATTTTACTTCCCGTTTACGGTGATCCCGTTTTCAGCGAAGAATTTCACCGCTCCTTTGTGGAAAGGCACACTGGTAACGGAGGAGGCAAAGGCGAGATCAAGTTCTGCCCCTTTTGCATGCTGCTCCGTAACGGCGGAGGTATCGGCAAAGATCGTCTTCAGAAACGCATAGACCGCATCTTCGGACACATCGTCGCGTGCGAGGACCATGGCAGCGATAGCGACCGTCTGGGTATCCTCATCCATTCCCTTGTATGTTCCTGCGGGGACAGTATAGGCGCTGTAGTAGGGGCACATGTCGATCAGCGCACTGATATGGGCATCGTCGATACTGACAAGGTTGACATCTTTCGCTGTGGCAAGGTCGGTAATCGCCGTGGTCGGAGCACCTGCAACGATGAATGCCGCGTCGATCTTTCCGTCCTTCAGACTGTCCGCACTGTCGGAGAAAGACTGGTACTTCGCATCGATATCGCTCTCAGAGAGCCCGTAGGCCGCCAGAACGTCAAGAGCATTGAAATAGACTCCGGAACCGGATTCACCGATCGATACCGTCTTTCCCTTCAGATCGTCAACGGTCTTGACATCCGGATTCGTCGTAACGATCTGGACCTGCTCCATATAGAGTGCGGCGACCGCCGAGAAACCGGAGATCTTCGCCCCGTCGAAAAGCCGTTCCCCGTTGTAGGCGTAACTCATGACGTCGGACTGGCAGAATCCAAGCTGCGCGAGATTCGCATCCATGTCCTCAACATTCGCCTTGGAGCCTTTCCCGGCTACTGCGGTGATCGAAAAATCCGTCTTTCCGGAAACATAGTTGGCAAGGACCGTACCGTAAGCATAGTAGGTTCCTGTCTCGTTGCCGGTGGTCATGATCAGCTCCTTCTTGGCGGAAGAAGCGCCGCCGGAAGAAGCACCGCCGCAGGCGCAGAGTGCGAAGACCATCACGGCAGCAAGAAGCAAAGCAAGAATCTTTTTCATTTGTGTGTCCTCCTGTGATTATTCTTTCTTCTGTAACTTTAGCGATTTACAATGATAGTGATTTAGGATGATGCTACAGTTTATCGCATTTTACGGATTATTGCAAGATATAACCCCGAAATTCCTTTTTTCCGCTCTCCCGTTCTTCCTTCGGCTCTTGCATTTTCTGCGGTTATCGGATAGTATCGGTCAGAGAATCAAATGGGGAGTCTGTCTTATGAATATAAAGCTTCTCGCCTTCGATCTTGACGGTACGCTGCTGGATGACAGCAAAGCCATCCCGGCCGAGAACGTCCGGGCCTTGCGCACCGCGGCCGACAACAACATCATCACGGTTCCTGCAAGCGGAAGGATCTACCGGTTCATGCCGGAAGCCGTCCGGTCACAGCTCTCCGCCCGTTACTTCATCACGGCAAACGGCGGTGAAGTATATGATGCCCTGAGCGATTCCGTCCTGTATTCCGCTGAGATCCCTCTGCACCGGGCCGTGGACGTGCTGGATCATTTCGATACGATCGACGGCATCTATGACTGCTATGCCGACAATTCCGGCTATATGAGCAGATCCTTCATGGAGAAAGCCGACGACTATTTCCTGGACCCGGCCCTCAATGCCATGCTCCACTCCTACACATTGAAAACCCGGACTCCTGTTGAGGACCTGCGAAGTTTTCTCATCGAACGGGGAAAGTCTCTTCAGAAGCTTCAGATGTTTTTCCGGGACTCAGAGGTACGGCTGCATCAGCTGAAGATCCTTCCTGAACTCTTCCCCGATCTCGTCATCAGTTCTTCTCTGGCCAACAATATCGAGATCAATTCCGCAGAAGCTACCAAGGGGCAGGCGCTTGCCGCCCTGTGCGCCAAACTGGGGATCGACCGGTCAGCCGTCATGGCCTTCGGCGACGGACTGAATGATCTGGA
>JAGBQR010000007.1 GCA_017632775.1 Oscillospiraceae bacterium
ACATATGCTTCTTTCGTGATATCGCCGCCCTTGACCACTTCAATGATCGGAAGGCCGAATTTCATGGCAAATTCCCAGTCGCGCTGGTCATGAGCCGGCACACCCATAACACATCCGGTGCCGTATCCCATCAGAACGTAGTCCGAAATAAATATCGGTACACTGGAATTGTTTGCAGGGTTAACCGCACGTATTCCCTGAAGGCATACACCGGTCTTTTCCTTATTCAGCTCGCCCCTTTCAAAGTCGGACTTCTTCGATGCGGCCAGCTGATATGCAGCAACTTCATCCCAATTGCCGATTCGGTCTTTCCATTCATTGAGAATCGGGTGCTCCGGAGAGATAACCATATAGGTCACACCGTAAAGCGTATCGGCACGGGTCGTAAAAACTGTGATCGTGTCACCGGTGGTGACCTTGAAGTCAACTTCCACGCCGGTAGACCGGCCGATCCAGTTTTTCTGCTGGACTTTTACGCGCTCGATATAGTCCAGATCATCCAGATCATCGATCAGGCGATCCGCATATTTCGTGATCCGGAGCATCCACTGGCTCTTCTCCTTACGGACGACTTCTCCCCCGCAGCGTTCACAGACACCGTCGACGACCTCTTCATTGGCCAGACCTACTTTGCAGCTGGTACACCAGTTGATCGGCATCGTCGCTTTATAGGCAAGATCATGTTTGAACATCTGGAGGAAAATCCACTGTGTCCATTTATAGTACTGCGGATCTGATGTATTCACGCAGCGATCCCAGTCAAAACCATACCCGAGCATTTTCAGCTGGCGGGTAAAATTGGCAATATTATCCCTGGTTACAATGGACGGATGGATATGATTCTTGATTGCAAAGTTTTCGGTCGGAAGCCCAAAAGCGTCGTATCCTATCGGAAAAATGACATTGTAGCCGTCCATGCGCTTTTTTCTCGTGACTATATCCATTGCAGTAAACGGACGGGGATGTCCTACATGGAGACCGGCAGCGCTGGGATACGGAAACTCAATCAGCCCGTAGAATTTCGGCTTTGAATCTCCGGTCACGGCAGCATACGGTTTACTCTCTTCCCACCTGTCCTGCCATTTTTTTTCTATTGAGGCAAAATCGTATTTCATAAACAATCCCTTTCTCTGAATGTAATTAATCCGGAAAGCCCCTGTAATCAGGGGCTTGGAAGGGATGAGAGCTCCACCTCTTCAGAATCGCTCCAGAGTCTCTCGAGATTATAGAATTTTCTGGCTTCATCCGTGAAAATGTGGACGATCACACTGCCGAAATCCATCAGCACCCAGATATCGGAACGCATCCCCTCCCTGCGCACCGGCGGTTCTCCCGCTTCCGAAAGCTGACGGTCCACTTCATCAACGAGGGCCTTGATATGTGTGGACGAGGTCCCGTTGCAGATCACAAAATAATCAGCAAGGACCGTCTGTTCTGCGGTGTGAAGCACACGGATATCCCGGGCTTTTTTCTCGTCCAGCGCATGCGCCGCAATAGCTGCAATCTGTTCGGGGGACAGATAGGATTGTTCAGGCATGTTCTTTCTCCTTGTAAAACTCGTACGCTTCTATTGAAACAGGATGAAGCGTGTAACCGCGGGCACGGATATCCTCGATACTCATCTTAAGGCCGAGAGCCATGGCAGGATCAATGGCTTCATAAGCTTTTTCACGCAGTAGGCTGATTCCTTCGAAACTGCGCGACGGTTCGATATAATCGGCAAGGTAAATGATTTTTTCCAGAAGGTCCATATCCGGCCTGCCGGTCGTATGCCACATAATCGCATCAAATACCGGCTGTTCGATTTCAAACAGCTCGCGTGCTTTCCAGGCACCGGTCTTCGCATGAAGAAGACTGGCGTTTTTTGTTTCAAACTCGTCGCAAATAATACCATACCTTTTGCATAATATCAACTGATTTGGAAGATCCAGTTTTTTTGTGATATCATGCAGAATCGCTGCAGTGGCGGCCTGACAGATATCCGCTCCGTATTTTTCCGCGAGGCGGACAGCTTCCTGCTCACATCCGGCCACATGGGCGATCCTCTTTTCATCAAGGAAAGAATAAGCTTTCAATCTGAGTTCTGAAAGCTCGTAATCCGTTCTGTATTGTTTAGACATGATGTGATTCGGTTTCGTCAGCGGGCAGTTTTCTCTTTTTTGAATACTATAAGCGGCGTCTTTGTGTTCCGCCGGAAAAGAACAAACTTCGTTCCGATCACCTGTACCGGTTCCGCTTTACACCGCTCTGCCAGGATCTCACAGGCTTCGCGCGGCGTAAGCATTGCGTTCTCAAGTACCTTTCCCTTGATGATCTCTCTCGCTGTAAGCGCATCATCGATTGACGCGACCACTGCGTCGGTTATACCGCCTTTCCCGATTTGAACGATCGTTTCAAGATTCTGAGCGATCGCTTTCAATTGTGAACGTTGTTTACTTGTGATCATTCATATACCTCTCATATATCTTCAGGAACTCCCGCAGCGCCTTTCCTCTGTGTGAGATCGCATTCTTCTCATCCGGTGAGAGCTGTGCCATGCTGACAGTGAAACCTTCCGGACGGAATATCGGATCGTATCCGAATCCTCCGGATCCGACCGGAGCATGGAGGACCTCGCCTTCACAGGTGCACTCGGTACGAAGAAGATCTCCGTTCGGAAACGTACAGCAGATGCTGCAGACATATCTCGCATGACGGTCGGTTTTCCCTTCCATCGTCTTAAGCAGAAGAAGCATCCTCTCTTCATCGTTCGCGGCGATCCCGCTGCCGAATCGGGCTGAATAGATCCCCGGTCCGCCATCGAGCGCATCTACACAGATCCCGGAATCATCAGCGATTGCAGGACGTCCGGTATAAACTGTTACGGCATTTGCCTTCAGAAACGCGTTTTCAGCAAAGCTATTCCCGGTTTCTTCAACTTCCTGCACAAATCCAGCTTCCTTCTGCATGATCAGGTTCGTATCTGCATGAAGGAGTATCTCTGAAAATTCCCGGAACTTATGGGTATTGTTGCTGGCAAGAATAAGATCTGTCATTTGAACAAAGCCTCAGCAAATGTTTTACCGTCAAAGGGGATCATGTCATCGATCCCCTCCCCTACTCCAATGAACTTGACCGGAAGCTTCAGTTCGTCTGAGATGGCGAAAACGATTCCTCCCTTAGCTGTCCCATCCAGTTTCGTCAGTACGATGCCTGTAAGTCCTGCCGTATCGAGAAACTGCTTCGCCTGGATCAGACCGTTCTGTCCGGTTGTAGCATCCAACACCATGAGTGTCTCCACATCCGCTTCGGGAAGTTCCCGGTCAATGACCCGCCGGATCTTGGCGAGTTCATTCATCAGATTCTGTTTATTATGGAGCCTTCCGGCAGTATCAACGATCACGATGTCCGCATTGCGGGCTTTTCCGGCATTGATTCCGTCAAATACAACAGCCGCCGGATCACTGCCCTCTTCATGCCGTACGATCTCAGCGCCGGCGCGATCTGCCCAGATCTCAAGCTGCTCTGCAGCTGCTGCACGAAATGTATCGGCTGCGCAGAGGAGTACTTTTTTCCCCTGAGTCCGGAACATTGAAGCCAGCTTTCCGATCGTAGTGGTCTTTCCGACCCCATTGACGCCGACAACAAGGATCACAGAAGGGCTCGTTTCCAGATGGAGGCTCGAATCGCCTGAATCCAGTATTCCTGTAAGAATCTCAATTAATCCGGCCCTGGCTTCATTTCCTTTCCGGAAGCGACGTTCCCAGGTCTTTTTTCTCATTTCATAGACAACTTTTTCAGCAACGGAAGCCCCGACATCGGATACGATGAGGAGTTCTTCCAGCTCATCATAGAAATCTTCATCATCCGGAGCGTAATTCTGGAAGAGCTCTTCCAGTTCCGCCATATTTGCTTTTGTTTTTGAGAGGCCGGAGAATATTTTATCGAAAATAGACATCTATTAATCCTCTGTAATTTTTTTTGCTTCTTCAATTTCCATCGGTATCACCATGGAAACCCCTTTTTCCTGCATAGTCACGCCGTACAGCATATCGGCGGTCTCCATTGTCCCGCGCCTGTGGGTGATCACAAGAAACTGCGTCTTGTCAGACATTTTCAGAAGATAGTCCGAAAAACGGTCCACATTGGATTCATCCAGAGCTGCATCGATCTCGTCCATGATGCAGAACGGAGTCGGACGAACCTGCAGAATTGCAAAATATAAAGCGATTGCAACGAAAGACATTTCTCCGCCGGAGAGCAGGCTGATTGTAGAGAGTGCCTTTCCGGGCGGCTGTACATGGATCGAGATCCCGCATTCAAGAACGTCTTCTTCATCATCCAGCTGCAATCCGGCTTTTCCTCCGCCGAAAAGCTCCTGAAATACACTCTGGAACGCTGTATTGATCTGGTAAAACTTTTCCAGAAAAATCTCTCGCATCCGAACAGTAAGCTCTTCGATAACTCCGTTAAGATCTGCTTTCGCTTTCAGGACATCATCACGCTGTGACGAAAGAAACTCATAGCGTTCACTGACTCTTGCATATTCGTCGATTGCACCGATATTCGGAGTGCCCAGAGCATTCATTTCATTCCGCAGGGAAGAGATCTCGCGCGTAAGTTTCTGTGCGCTTTCAACCGGTCTGCGCAGTGCAGCCGCTTCTGAATGATTGAGTTCGTAAGTGTCCCACAACCGGTCAATGATCATTTTTTCTTCAAGTTCCGAAGCATTTTTCTTCTGTTCGGCTTTAGCGAGGCTGCGTTCAAGATCGATTATCCTTCCGTTCATCTTCTGCGCATCAGAGTTCGCTGCCGCTTCACTGTTTTCCAGCTCTTCCCTTTTCCGGTTCAGATCCTCTATTTTGTCATCGATGGAAGAGACAAGCTTATTAAGAACACGGATATCTTCCTCTTCTTTTCGGATTCCGTCATGAAAGCCTTCTATTTCAGAACGTATATCACTGATCGTCTTTTCCCGCTCTTCCTGATCCGTATGCAGACTCTTATAAAACACTTCCATCTGTCTTATCGAATCATTTACAGCGCTTTTTTCTGATTGCAGGGAAGAAACGGATGTGCTGATCTTTCTTTGTTCTTCTACAGCCCCTTCCAGTCTGTATTTCACAGCTTCTGTTTCTTCCTGGATCCTGTCGAATCTTTTCTTCAGAGTTTCTTCTGTGCTGCGTGCTTTTTCAAGCGAAAGCGACAGGCGTTCAAGTTCATTTTTCCTTGAAATAAACCCGGTATTCTTTGAAATGCTTCCTCCGGTCATGGAGCCGCCTGTATTTACGACCTGCCCGTCAAGCGAAACGACCTTCACCCTGTGCTCAAACTGGTTTGAGATCCGTATCGCATCGGATAGGGTCTCCGCTACGAGGATACGTCCCAAAAGGTTCATAAAAATCCCTTCGTATTCGGAGGAAAAAGAAACCAGGTCAAAGGCGATGCCGATAAAACCGGACGGCATGTCTTTCGGTACGCGGATAAGACTTCCTTTCGTTATATCCATCGGAAGCACTGTCGCTCTTCCCATGTCGCCGCGCTTCAGCATTTCAAGTGCATTTTTGCCGTCTTTCTGCGTAAGGGTCACAATATCCTGAAGAGCCCCGCCTAATGCAGTTTCAACAGCAAGCGCGTATTCATCATCTGTCCTCAGAAGAGATGCAACAGGCCCGCGGATCCCGCCCAGGCTTCCTCTCTCAGAGGCTTTCATCACCTCTTTGACCGCCTTGCCGAATCCTTCATATTCCTTCTCCATCTCGGTCAGAAGTACGATCCGCGTATCTGTATTCATGATCTCCGCTTTGATCCTGTCCGACTCGTTCTTCAGGTCTTCGAGCATTTTTTCTCTTCCTGAAAGCTTGAGTCTGCAGCCTTCGATCACGTTCGAAGCGGCAGCGTTTTCGTTTTCCCTTGTCAGAAGTTCTTCCTCGATCCGTTTTACTCTCTCCCGGGAATCAGAAATGCTGTTCTGGATCTGCGCCGCTCTTTTTTCCTGTGAATCGATGTCTTCCAGAAGCTGGCGGATCCGTTCCTCGCTGTTGCGGATATCCGATTCCAGAACAGCCCGTTTAGACTCATGCTCCGAAATGGTAGCGGAAATAACGCTTTTTTTGTCCCTCTGTGCTTCGACTTCCAGCCCTTTCTGTTTCATACGGTCACGAAGGCTGGAAGAAGACGCATAAAGCGCTTCGATCTCTTTTTTCGCATCATCAAGATCCTGGCGAATCTGTCTGTATTCCTCTTCAACGGAAGCAGAGCGATCGCGGAGCCTGTCCAGATTGGCCATCCACAGGGATACTTCTTTGATTCGGAGGTCATCTCTCAGCACAAGATACTTCCGGGCAGTCTCAGCCTGCTGTTTCAACGGTCCGACCTGCAGCTCCAGTTCCTCGATCTTGTCATTGATCCGCAGCAGGTTGTCCTCTGTTTTTCTCAATTGACTGACTGCATCGTCTTTTCTGTAGCGGAAGCGAGAGATCCCGGCGGCTTCCTCAAAAATGTCTCTCCGGTCTGTGTTTTTATCTGAAAGGATATCCGCAATTCTCCCCTGACCGATATTGGAATAACCGTCCCGTCCAAGTCCCGTATCCATAAGAAGAGAATTGACGTCTTTTAGTCTGACAGGTTCTTTGTTGATGGAGTATTCGCTCTCTCCATTCCGGTAATACCGTCTTGAAAGAACAACTTCATCCGAATCGTAATTGAGAAATCCCGAAGAATTATCCAGAATGAGAGATACCTGTGCAAATCCAAGCGGAGAACGTTTTTCGGTCCCTCCGAAAATCACGTCCTCCATTTTTGTTCCACGAAGTGTCCTGCTTTTCTGCTCTCCAAGCACCCACAGCACAGCATCGGATATATTGGATTTTCCGGACCCGTTCGGTCCGACGATGGCTATGATGTTCTTTTCGAAGGTCAGCCTGGTTTTCTCCGGGAATGATTTGAATCCCTGTATCTCAATAGCTCGTAAATACAAAACAGTACCTCTACAGTATATTTTTAAGGATCAATCCTTCTGAAAAGCTCCGGTATAAACTGTCACCGCATCGTCCTTTGCAGGCCTGATACGGAGTGATTTCAGCATGAAAGAGTCTTCCAGTTTCCGTACATTGATGCGATGCTGTCCGGTATACTGGGAAAGGAGCGCCTCCGGAACACAGATCGTTACTTCGTTTCCCCGGGGAACACTTTTCAGGAGTTCCGCCATCTCGTTATAGCGTATCCTGTTCATCACCAGCTCTCCAAGAGCCGGATGATACGCACCGCCTGCCGCTTCTCCGGAACTCAGATCATCCGATGGATTCAGTCCTATTCGAATGATCCGTATGCCCTCCTGCTGAAACACCGGAACAATCGCTGAGCAGAACTCGATGGCCTCTTCTACGGAATGCTCATGATATACTCCTGCTTTCCACTTTTCGTAAAGCGGTGTGTCACGCAGTATGACTGTTGGATAAATACGTACTCCATCCGGATGTAATGATGCGATCTCCCGTGCGGTCTCCCGTGTCCTTGAGATCGTATCACCGGGAAGACCGGTCATCATCTGTATGATCAGTTCAAACCCAAAAGCCCGGATAAGCGAAGCAGCATTACGCACATCTGCAGCCGAGTGTCCTCTGCCGGAAAGGAAAAGGACCTCATCATCCATCGACTGCGCTCCGAGCTCGATCGTCTCGACGTGATAGTGCTTCAGTTTTTCCAGGCACTTCGCATCGATCGCATCCGGTCTTGTGGATACACGGATCGACGAAAAGGTCCCATCCTCAATATAGGGTACCGTCACTTCAAGGAGTGCATTCTGAAGTGTTTCGGGGATCGCGGTAAAACTGCCGCCGTAAAAAGCGAGCTGAATCTGTTCGTCGCCCCGGATTCCTGCGTGCATTTCTTCGATCTTTGACTGTACAGAAACCGGAGTGATCGGTTCAAACTGTCCGGAGATTGACTTCTGATCACAGAACACACACTGATGCGGGCATCCGTAATGAGGTACAAAGACCGGAAAGATTTTTTGTTTCGCGCTCATTCTTTTATGCTTTTCAGCGCTGCGGCGGCGGCATTCTGTTCCGCTTCCTTTTTTGTCCGCCCCTCGCCTTCTCCATACAGTGTTCCATTGACAAGAACACTGAAAATAAATCGTTTATCATGATCCGGACCGGTTTCTTTTACAAGACGATATTCGATCCGGCTTTCCGCATTTTTCTGTACCAGTTCCTGCAGCGCCGATTTATAGTCGTACGGACGGCCTTCGTGCAGATCGACAGTTTCCGGAAGAACAAAACGGAAGATGAATGCTTTGGCATTCTTGATCCCACCGTCCAGATAGATCGCCGCGATCAGCGCTTCAACACTGTCAGCCAGAATTGAGACACGCGTTCTTCCACCACTGAGCTCTTCTCCGCGGGAAAGCAGCAGAAGTTCTCCAAAACCCAGCCTGTGTGCGACCTGATACAGTGCCTGTTCACATACGAGCTCGGAGCGGGTGCGGCTCATGGTACCTTCAGACAGAACCGGGCGTGCATCAAAAAGAAAGCCGGCCGTTACGAAACCAAGCACGGAATCGCCCAGGAACTCGAGCCGCTCATAGCTCTCGGTGTTGTTTTCATGTGCATAGGAACTATGTGTGAAAGCCTGATCCAGAAGAGTCTTGTTTTTAAACTCGTACCCGATGATCTTCTCGATTTTGTTCATGCATCCTGTCTGACTTTCATATAGTCGATATTCTTTTCGATTTCCTCGATGATCCCGGAGTTCCGGAATGAAACAGCCTGACGGATCGCAGCAAAGATGCTTGACGCGTTCGATGATCCATGAGCTTTTATCACCGGTTTGGAAATACCGACCAGCGCGGTACCACCGACTTCATTCACGTCGAGTTTTTTCTTCATCGTGCCAAGATCGCTTTTCAGCACCGCCGCGGCCAGTTTGTTCGCAACGGATCTGTAAAACACATCCTTGAGTTCCTTCATCATGAATTTGATGACACCTTCTGTTGATTTGAGAAGGATGTTTCCAGAGAACCCATCCGTCACGACAACATCCGCTTCACCGGCGAACACTCCGGTCCCTTCTATATTCCCTACGAAGTTTATACGGCCTTCCCGACCTGCTTTTTCAAGCAATTCATATGCCTGGTGCTGCAGTTCTCCGCCCTTGGTACTTTCCGTGCCGATATTCAGAAGTCCGACGCGCGGATTGACGCAATCCATAAGACGACTTGCATAGAATGAACCCATGTAGGCAAATTGCAGAAGATATTCTGCAGTGCAGTCCACATTGGCTCCGCAGTCGATCAGCATGACCCCGTGTTCACCGGCAGGAAGGACCGGTGCCAGAGCAGCCCGGCGTATCCCGTGGATCCGTTTTACCGTAAGCGTAGCCCCTGTCAGAAGTGCGCCGGTACTGCCCGCAGAAACCACAGCGTCTCCTTCTCCGTCACGCAGTTTTGTCAGCGCAACAGCCATGGAAGAGTCTTTTTTCCTGCGCGTAGCCGTACTCGGATCGTCTTCCATCGATATCACATCACGGGCGTTGACGATCTCGATCCCCTTGCGGTCTGTTCCTTCCAACAGTTTAGAAATCACTTCTTCCTTTCCGACCAGGGTGATTTCGATACCCAGCTCGTCACGCGCACGAACTGCACCTTTGACAATTTCCTCAGGGGCGTTGTCGCCACTCATCGCATCAACGATAATCTTCATAGTTTGAACAGCTCCTTATTCCGAATCTCCCGGATACGTTCCAGAGAACGCTCCGAAAGAGCCGCATTTTTATTTCTTTTTCCGCGGACTTTGTATCCGAGCGGAGAAATAATGCCGAAATTGATGTTCGTGGGCTGAAAGTCTCCTATGCACCCTGATGACACATAGAGACTCAGCGAACCGATTGCAGTCTCCTGTGGAAAATCCGCATGTTCCAGACCAAGTATCTCTGCAGCTTTTTCGATTCCTGCAAGCAGTCCGGAAGCGGCGGACTCCACATAGCCTTCTACACCGGTGATCTGACCGGCAAAAGCAATCCTCGTATCCGACCTCAGCCGGTAGTACCTGTCCAGCAGCATCGGACTGTTCAGATATGTGTTCCGGTGCATTACTCCGTAACGAAGAAACTCCGCATCCCGAAGAGCGGGAATCATGGAGAATACCCGCTTCTGCTCCCCCCATGTAAGATGCGTCTGGAAGCCTACCATATTATATACAGTGCCTTCCCGGTTATCTTTTCTCAGCTGTACTACAGCGTATTCCTCGTGATTCTTTCTCGGATCGATCAGCCCAACAGGTTTCATCGGACCAAAACGAAGCGTATCGATCCCCCGTCGCGCCATGACTTCGACCGGCATACACCCCTCAAATACGGAAGCATCTTCAAATCCGTGAACCGGCGCCTCCTTCGCAGAGATGAGTTCATTCACAAAAGCACTGTATTCCTCTTTCGTCAGAGGACAGTTGATATAATCCGCTGTTCCCTTACCATACCTTGAGGCAAAAAAAGCACTTTCCATATCGATGCTTTCAAAGCTGATCAAGGGTGCAACTGCATCATAAAAATGCAGGTCATCTCCCGGACAGATTTCGCGGATCTTCTCGGATATGGCATCTGAACTCAAGGGTCCGGTCGCTACGATGACTTCTCCGTCAGGGATCGATCCGGCTTCGAAGCTTCGAATACAGATGTTTTCCTCATTCCGTATCTTCTCCGTGATATACAGCGAAAACGCGTTTCGGTCCACCGCAAGAGCTCCGCCGGCCGGTACCTGTGTCCTGTCAGCGCTTTCCATGATAAGTGAACCGAGCTGCCGCATTTCCTCTTTCAGCAGTCCGACGGCATTTGTAAGTTCATTGCTCCGGAGAGAGTTGGAACAGACAAGTTCAGCAAAGTTTTCGGAATGGTGCGCAGGAGTCATTTTTTCGGGCTTCATTTCCACCAGCTGTACGCGGATTCCGCGTCTGGCCAGCTGCCAGGCGGCTTCACAGCCTGCAAGTCCCGCTCCTATAACACAGACTTCCTTCATTTCCCTGACCTTTTATTCCCTGTTTTTTTCCCGCCGGTCTTTTTGTTTTCTCCGGTTCCGTTATCCGCAGTTTTTTTCTTGTATTTCCGGTTCTCTTCCGGGACAAAAGCGGGACATTGCGGATTGACACAGAAGGCTTTCAGCGGGCCTCTTCCGCTCGGCTTGAACATCGTTTTCCCGCAGGTGGGACATGTATCTGCAGTCGGCACATCCCATGTGATGAAACCGCATTCCGTTCCTCTTTCACAGGCATAGAATACATAGCCCTTCTTTGATACCCGTTTCAGTATCTTGCCCCCGCATTTCGGGCATTTCCCGGGCATTTCGATGACGATCGGCTTTGTAAAGGTACATTCCGGAAAACCGGGGCAGGCCAGAAAACGTCCAAATCGACCGTTTTTTACAACCAGCTGTCTTCCGCATACATCGCAGTATTCGTCGCTCAGTTCTTCCGGAACCGGGATCTTTACCCCCTTCAGCCGGGTTTCCGCTTTTTCCATTTCCTGGGAAAAGACGTCATAAAACTCACGCAGGATCCCCTTCCAGGCTACTTTTCCCGATTCGACTTCATCCAGTTCCGACTCCATATGATTGGTGAATTTCACATCCACGATATCCGGAAAATGCTCTTTCAAAAGGGTGGTTACGATATCCCCCAATGGAGTGGGCTTCAGATACTTTCCTTCTTTTACGACGTAGTTGTGCGTGGAGATCGTGGAAATTGTCGGTGCATAGGTTGAAGGCCTTCCTATACCTTTTTCTTCAAGCGCGCGGATGAGCGTGGCTTCCGTATAGCGTGAAGGCGGCTGTGTAAACTCTCGTTCCGGAACGAGCTTCTGCAGCTCAAGACGTTCCTTTTCTTCCAGTTCCGGAAGTTTTTTTGAGACCTCGTCCTGCTCTGTGTCCTTCGATTCCTCGTACACAGCAGTATATCCCGCAAATTTCAATACAGAGGAGGCCGCCTTGAATGTGTATTCCGCTGCCTGGATATCCGCGGAAACATTCTTATAGACAGCGTTCGACATCTGGCTGGCTGTAAAGCGTCCCCATATAAGACGGTAAAGACGGTACTGTTCATTTGTCAGATCTTTCCGGATCAGATCCGGGGTAAGATTCACATCTGTCGGACGAATCGCTTCATGCGCGTCCTGTGCACCCGCTTTTGTCTTGAAACGCCTCGGTTCACCGGGATAATACTTATCCCCGTAATGGCTGAGGATATATTCTCTGGCTGATGCAAGTGCTTCTTCCGAAAGACGCAGCGAATCCGTACGCATATAGGTTATCAGACCAATCGTGCCCTGCCCTTCGATCTCAACGCCCTCATAAAGCTGCTGCGCGATCGCCATAGTACGGCGGGGTGTCATATTGATACGGCGTGAAGCTTCCTGCTGGAGCGTGGATGTGATAAAGGGAGGTGCCGGAGCTTTCGATTTATCCGTTGTTTTGACTGTCTGAACGACAAACTGTGCATTCTTGACCGCGTCGATAACGGCCATCGTTTCTTCTTCACTTTTCAGTTCCGTTTTCTTGCCGTCTTTTCCGTAGAAACGGGCAATGAACGTATCCGGGACACCGATCTTGTTCAGGTTCGCATCCAGCAGCCAGTACTCTTCTTTCACAAAGGCTTCAATCTCTTTTTCTCTGTCTGATACAAGCCTGGTTGCAACCGACTGGACTCTTCCTGCCGAAAGACCGGACTTCACGGATTTCCAGAGAAGCGGAGAAAGCTGATATCCCACGATCCGGTCAAGAACCCGTCTTGCCTGCTGTGCATCGACCAGATTCTGATCGATATCGCGCGGAGATCTGATGCTCTGAAGGACAACATTCTTCGTAATCTCATTGAATGTGACCCGCTTAGCTTTCTCGTCTGAAAGATTAAGCAACTGCTTGAGATGCCAGGAGATCGCTTCGCCCTCCCGGTCCGGGTCAGTAGCAAGATAGACTGTTTCCGCGTCCTTCGCTTCTTTCTTCAGCTCAGAAATCAGCGCTTTTTTATCGTTCACAGCAATATACTGCGGCTCAAAATCATTCTCGATGTCTACTCCGAGTGTGCTCTTCGGAAGATCTCTGAGATGCCCCATCGAAGCGACGACCTTGAATTTTCCGCCGAGATATTTTTCGATTGTTTTTGCTTTCGCCGGTGATTCAACGATCACCAGTTCCGTTTTTTTCGTCAATGCTGTATCCCTCATTCATGCGTATTTAAGGAAACTCTTCTTCCTTCGTCGCGCTTTATAATACCCTTGATTTCCAGAATGGTCAACTGAGACAGGATCCGTGCTGTATTCATCCCGGTCATCTCGATCAGTTCCTCCGTCGTTCTCGGAGAATCTGTAAGCTGTTGTATGATCTGGCGCTGCTCAACGGTAAGCGTTTCAAGCTTATCCATCCAGGCAGGAGTCTCTTTTTCCCGGATCTCCGTTTCCGGATATCCCTCCTCCGGATCAAGGTTATCCGGATCATAGAACGAGAGTCCGGGATAGATCGCAGTGTATTCGGAAAGAACATCCCATCCGCATGCGACAGGTTTCGCTCCGGATTTGAGCAGTTCCAATGTCCCGGCGCTCAGTTCCGAGTCGGCATTTCCCGGGACAGCATATATATCTTTGTTCTGTTCAAGCGCTTCCTGCACGAAAAGCCTTGTTCCGCTTTTCTGCGGCGCTTCTACAACGACCGTACCGACTGAAATCCCTGCAGCGATACGGTTTCTCTCCCGGAAGTGAGTTCGAAGCGTCGGCGTACCGGGCGGATATTCACTGATGACGGCTCCATTCCCGAGGATGCGCTCCACGATCGGAGCCGAGAATGATTCGTGTGCGGTTCCAAGTACTGCGATACAGCAGCCGTCTTCAGAAACAGCCGCTTCCGCAACTGCCAGGTCGATCCCCGGTGTCAGGAGTGAGACAACGATTCCGCCGCTTCGTATGATCTCAGACGAAATGCGTCTGCCCATCCGCAAGCCGTACGGACTTCCCTTTCTCGTCCCGATGATTGCGATCACTGCCTGATCATCAACAGAAGGGAGTCTTCCTTTTACATAAAGAACAGCCGGCGGGGCAAAGATGCTGCGCAGTCTTGCCGGATATGCCTCCTGTGTGAACAGGACCGGCGATATGTGCTGGTTTTCACACTGCTGCAGGATCCGGTCAGTCCTCGAAAGATCCTTCACACGCAGCAGCTCTTTTTCTCTCCTGCTGATTCCGCGTATCGATTCCAGTGCAGCACTGTCCGCACGATAGATCGCTTCCGGATCACCAAACGCGGAAAGAAGAAGCGAAATCGTTCGGCTCCGCAGCTCAGAAAAAGAAGACAGCCATATCCAGTATTTATCTGATTCTGTGATCTTCATTACAGATCCTGTCTTTTCATCTCCCACATGATTACGGCTGATGCAACTGCAGCATTCAGAGACTCACTGTGCGGATCCATCGGAATAATGATCCTTTTTTCGCACAGATCAAGAAGTCCCCGGCTCAATCCCCGTCCTTCGCTCCCCACTGCCACAGCAGCGTGCTCAAATCGGATCCCGCGGATATCCGAAGCGTCTTCTGATAATTCCGCCCCGTAAAGGCTGAGGGCAGACTCTTTAAGAAAACCTTCCAGATCCTGAAGGCGGAGCACGTCGATCCTCTGACGGAAAACAGCTCCCATCGAGGCGCGCACGGTTTTCGGATTGTAACAGTCTGCGCAGGCATCGATCAGTATGACGGAATCGATCTGAAAGGCGCTGGCTGAGCGGATCACTGTCCCGATATTTCCGGGATCCTGTACATTTTCCAGTATTATCGCACTGGAGATCCTTTTATTCTGCGGGCGGGCGGGAATTGCAACCGTAAAAAGCGGTCCCGGACTGTTTTTCATCGGGGACACATAATCAAAAAGATCCGGCGGAAGGAGAAACTGTTCTTTAGCTTTGACGGAAGCGTTCGATATTCCGTTCTTCCAGAGGACAGTTCCGATATCAACCCCGGCAAGAAGCGCTTCCTCCAGCATTTTCGCGCCGTCGCATACATATTCTCCGCTTTCCCGCCGGTAGTCTCCATCCGATGCCAGTTTTCTTATATGACGGATAACGGAGTTATTTCGTGAAGTGATCGTATTCATGGAACCCCTTAAAAAGATCCTTTTGCTTCTTCTCTGATTGTTTAGAATACCATAAAAGAGAGCCGGACTGCAAGTTGTTGCTGCAAACTATTTAAATTGGACCCGAACAGCATCATAAAATGATGTGTTCGGGTCCAAATGATCATTCGGAACGGTTTTTCAGTCTCTTATCGGAACGAATAGCCAGTTTCGTTCCGAAGGTCTGGAAAAGCTGGACGAGCAGGATCAGCAGAATAACAGCAAAAATCATCACCAGGTATTTATACCTGTAATAGCCGTAATTCATCGCTATCTTTCCAAGTCCCCCTCCTCCGATAACTCCGCTCATCGCAGAATAGCCCAGGATCGTGGTCACAGCGATGGTTGCGTTTGAAATCAGGGAGGGAATGCTTTCCGGAATCATGACTTTGAAGATGATCTGAAGCGGTGAAGCCCCCATACTCTGCGCCGCTTCAATGATATTCGGATCGATTTCGCGAATGCTGCTTTCCGAAAGCCTTGCTACAAAAGGAAAAGCTGCGATCACGAGAGGAACGACGGTCGCAGGAGTCCCGACAACAGTCCCGACAATAGCGCGGGTGATCGGAAAGACAAGAACCATAAGGATAAGGAACGGAATCGATCGAAGAAGATTGATGATAACACCAAGCGTTCTCATCAGCCAGGCAGGAAGAGGAAGTACCCCGTCCTTGTCACCGGCTACAAGAAGGACTCCGAGAGGAAGGCCGATCAGAAACGCAAACAAGCTGGCAAGAAGTGTTACATAAAATGTCTCCCAGACCGCAGCCGGGAACTCAAGACGCAGGATACGAAGCGCTTCACTCCAGGCTTCTCCGGACAGCAGATTATTAAACACGTACAATCACCTCCTCGGCAACGACGCCGGGTGTCTTCTGCAGGTATTCGATAGCCTGCTGAATATTCTCCCTGCCGCCCGTGATGCCGAGCAGCATTGAACCGTAAACTCCGTCCCCGATGTTCCTTGTTGACGCATAGGATATATTTGCCGCTATTCCCTTCTCAATGGCCAGCTGTGCGATAAGCGGCGTGCTTGTGGCATGCCCTCCGTTGAACACGACACGTATGAAAGTTTCGTCGCTGTCACGGGCAATGACAGGATCCGTATCTCCTTCAGGAAACACAAGGCGGCGTGCGGCAGGCGTTTTCGGCTTGGAAAAGACCTCTCCAACGTCTCCCTGTTCCACAACCGTCCCGTTGTCAAGAATGGCCACATGGCGGCACACCGTCTCGACCACGCTCATCTGATGTGTGATAATGATCACGGTGATTCCAAGCTTTTCATTGATGCTGCGGATAAGCTCCAGAATAGAACGCGTCGTATTCGGGTCCAGTGCGCTCGTCGCTTCATCACACAAAAGCACCTCAGGTTCAGTTGCCAGCGCGCGGGCAATGGCAACGCGCTGCTGCTGTCCCCCCGAGAGCTGTGCAGGAAACACATTCGCCTTATCTTCGAGTCCGACGATCTTAAGGAGTTCCAGCGCCTTCTCTTTTGCTTCCGCTTTCGGGAGGCCCGAGAGTTCCAGGGGAAAACAGACATTTTTCAGAACATTCCGCTGCATGAGAAGGTTGAAATTCTGAAAAATCATCGTGATTTTTCTTCTGGCTGCGCGAAGCTGCTTTTTGTCCAGCAGTCCCATATCGGTTCCATCGACCAGGATCGTTCCTTCCGTCGGGCGTTCAAGCATGTTGATACATCGGACCAGCGTGCTTTTTCCTGCTCCGCTCATGCCGATGATCCCAAAGATATCTCCGTCCGGGATCGTGATGCAGACATCTTTCAGTGCTTCAACCGATCCGTCCGGTGTCTTATATGTCTTTGTCAGGTTTTTGATTTCGATCATAGTTTATATTATCCTCCAAAAGGCGGGAGAAAAACTCTCCCGCCTTCCGTGTCTTCGTCGAGGAAACGGTTTACTTTATGGAGTCCAGGCTTGCCTGTTTCCCGGCATATATGCCGAGCGGTTCAACATGGATTCCCGCCACCGAAACGATATGCGTCCCGTTTTCAGCATTGAAATCCTGAAGATAAGGAACATGCTGGAAATAGTTTGCATCGATTTCGCCGCTTTCCACAACGTTATTGGGCTGTACATAATCTGTAAACTCAACAATTTTCAGGGAAATATCCTTCTCGGCAAGGATCTCCTTCGCAACGGCCAGGACTTCCGCATGAGGAGTCACAGAGGCAGCCACGGAGATCTCCGATCCGGAAAGTGCTGCATAGTCAATGGAGGGATCATATCCGTCCGTGGGATTCTCCACTACCGAGATCACGGATCCGGCATACGTATCTGTTATAAAATCCGCGACCTTCTGACTGAGAAGTGCTGCGGAAAGGGCCTTCACCAGAGGATCGTTCTCATGTCCTTCCTTTACGCACAGGATATTTACGTAAGCGGAAGCGGAACCTTCAAGCGCAAGCGCGTCAGCTGCAGGATTCAGCCCGGCCTCCAGCGCATAGTTGCAATTGATCACAGCAAAATCAACGTCTTTGCGAACGTTTGCAAGCTGGGCTGCCTCCACTTCATTGAATGTGATGTTATACGGATTTTCGGCGATATCAAGAACAGTGGCTGTGATACCGGCTCCGTCTTTCAGCTTGATATAGCCAAGGCTCTCCAGGAGCAGAAGAGCGCGGGCTTCGTTCGTCGTGTCGTTCGGAATAGCTATCGTAATGCCTTTGGCTTTGCTGCTTCCTCCGCATGCGCAAAACAGGAAAACAAGGGCGATGGCAAGTATGACAGAAAGGATCTTTTTCATTTTTCAAGAGTCTCCTTTTAATTTTTTATTTTACTTTATAATTTATTGAGCATCAGAAGCGATAACGGGTCGTTCCGGGAAACAGACAGCGTCACATTCGCTGGTTTTTGATATTGGCACGAATCATCTTTTTCATGTTTTCCACCTTTATAAAACAAAATCCGGAGAGCCCGATCAACTCTCCGGTATTTTCAACCCTTTTTCTTGTACGGAAAGTATTTCGGATCTAAACAGCACAATAAAACATGCACATGCCACGCATGCCCATGCACATATCCATCATGCTGCTCTTTCTCCGGATCATGAAAAGTTCCTCTTTTCTTTAGTTGCGTAAATCATATGCTTTTCAGAAGATAATGTCAACGTACAAAAAATCTTTCTGTAGTTTTGCCGAACTTTTCCGTTTGTTCATCAAAATGTTTGTTGATTAGTACAAAGAACAGAATAAGCGTGAAAAAGTCTGTCCTGACCCCTGTTTTCCGTGTATACTGAACAAAAAAAGGAGGGATTCGATGAAAACAGCCGTCATTGCCGGCACGCCTGTTGATACGAAGATGGGCGTCGATTTTCTCAGACAGAAGGACCCGGATATCGAAACGCTTTATCTTCCCTGCGCAGACAGTCCCCGGGAATGTCATCTTTTTCAGATCGCTGATCCTGTGAAAAGGATGGATAAAATTGAAACACTCTGCATAAGAGCTCTGGAAAAAGGCTTCGATCATTTTTTTGTCTATTGTAATTCTCTCTCCTCTTCTGTGGATTTTGATCTGCTCTCTGAAAAACTGCAGATCCATATCGTCACGCCGATGCATGCATATGATTCTCTTGCCGGACAGTATGATGTCCTTGGCGTTCTCGCTGCAAACAACCAGTGTACAAAAGGGATCGAAGACCGTTTCACTCATGTGAACCCTTCCGGATATATCCTTGGAATAGGAGATCTCAGGCTGACTGAAGCAGTGGAAAACGGCATGCCTCCGGCCGAGATCGCCGATCGTTTCGCATTGAATGAAATCTGTGAGTTTTTCCGGAAAAACGGATGCGAAGCTATTGTCCTCGGATGCACCCACTTCCCGTATTTTAAAAAAGAGATATCCGCTCTCACCAGTCTTCCTGTTCTGGATCCTGCGGATATCATGTATGAAAACCTGATCAAATCCTGAACTCTCATCCGGATGTCGTGTCCTTGTGAAAAAGCCGGGAGAACTGTCTTTCAGCTCTCCCGGCTTTTTTCTTATTCTTCAGTCTCTTCTGCTTTTTTTCCTGTGATCAGTTCACTGTATGGAAGCGTCTCGATCCAGCGGCAGAATTCTCTCCATTCCGGAAGACGGTGGGTACGCCGCTGAAAATAGATCGTTTTCAGCTGCCTGTAATTGGTCGTCATACCGGCCGTGATGCGAAATCCGGCCGGGTTGCTGTAAAGGATCTCAAGGTATTTCCGTTTCTTCTCCTCTTCGGACGCATCGTTATCAAGAAGCAGATTATACTCCGTTACTTTCCGCTTCATGATTTCTACGATCGCATCATCCACGTATTCATTGTATCCTTTGTTCAGATCGAAACGCGTGATCCGGTGCATCGTGCTCTGAGAACTTATGAAGTCGAGAAAATGATATCGCTCCGCTTCAACCCAGGCTTTATTTGAGAACGTCAGATCGAACTGGACGATCACACCCGTCAGCCACTGGTCGTGCCCTTCTCCCTGATTGCTCTGAGCCAGTGCCCGAATACCGCTGGTCAGCTCGGACGTCGGTCTGTTCGTATCGACCGACATGGGGAACTTCGCCCTTCGGATACTGTCCTGAAGACCGTAAACTTTCACATTTGAGGTGCAGCCGCTGTCTTTCGCAAAAAAGACTCCGGCCTTTTCCAGTGCTGCGGCATACCCTTCTTCGTATCCCTTCCGATATTCCGGGGATTTATCGTTCATATCCATGTGCTCACCTGCTCATCTCCCGGATGACCGCATCGATCCTGTGTGCGATAGCAATGAAGTCATCCGCTGTTTTTCCCTTTGTTGTTTCTGCGGCTGTTCCGATACGGACACCGCTCGTCTGCACAGGATTCCGCTTTTCATTCGGGACACAGTTTTTATTCAGCGTGATGCCGTGCCGGTCCAGTTCATCCTGAAGAGCCTTTCCGGTAAGATCCGGATGCGTGCGGGAAAAGTCGATCAGGAAAAGATGATTGTCTGTCCCGCCGGTCACGACCTCGTATCCCATGCGTATAAACTCGTCACACATGGCCCTGCAGTTGATGACCACATTCCGGATGTATTCCTTATAGGACGGATCGCAGGCTTCCTCGGCAGCGATCGCTTTCGCAGCGATCACATGCTCAAGCGGGCCTCCCTGCGTCCCGGGAAAGATCGCCCCGTCAACGACAGACGCGAGTTCTTTTCTGCAGAAGATCATGCCGCCCCTCGGGCCGCGAAGCGTTTTGTGCGTAGTCGTAGTGATGATATCGGCCAATCCGAAGGGCGACGGATGGAATCCCGCTGCGATCAGCCCGGCGATGTGCGCCATATCCACCATAAAGTACGGTTTTTTCTCCAGCCCGGAATCATCAATGATTTTACGGATCCGGTCGAACGCAATGACCCGTGAGTAGGCGCTTGCACCCGCAAGAACCAGAGCAGGCCTGTGTTCTTCTATCTTCTTCTCTATATCCGAATAATCGATATATCCGTTCTCATCCACATCATAAAAAAAAGTGTTGAAAACTTTTCCGCTTATATTCACAGGCGAGCCATGAGTAAGATGTCCTCCGTTGTTGAGGCTCATGGCAAGAATCGTATCTCCCGGCTGAAGTACGCTCAGGTAGGCTGCCATATTGGCCTGAGAACCGCTGTGCGGCTGCACATTCACATGATAGTCCGTATGAAAGACTTCCCGCCACTTCGAACAGCAGTACTCCTCGATCTCATCGATGACCTGGCAGCCGCCGTAATACCGGCCCTTTTTCCCGCAGCCATCCGAACGTACGGCAGGAAAGCCTTCGCAGTATTTGTTCGTAAGACACGAACCAAGCGCTTTCAGCACGTTCTGGCTCACAAAGTTTTCACTGGCGATGAGTTCGATGTTCCGATCCTGTCTTTCTTTTTCTTTCTCTATCAGTCTGAATACTTCCGATTCCATTCTGGCCTCCGGGTACTTTCTTGTTATAGGTCTTGATCCAAATAGGCATATTACCATATCCCTGGTCTGAAAGCAAGCTTAATACACAAGATATAGATCAGCGGACCGGCTTCACGCCGGTCCGCTGACTTTATACAGGATAGGTTCACTTCGTACGCAGATACGGTTTTCCGTTTGCGGAAGGAACATGTGACTTTCCAACGAAAAGGATAAGCACGATCACAGTAACAGCATATGGGATCATGGAAAGCAGCTGCATGTTCACACCGGAGGATCCTCCAAGAACCACTTTAAGTCCGGAACAGAATCCAAAGAGCAGACAGCCCAGCAAGGCACCATGCGGACGGAATTTCCCGAAAATAACAGCAGCAATGGCTATGAAACCTTGTCCAACGATCGAGATCGGTCGGAACTGGGTCGAGATAGCCATCGTCACGCAGGCGCCGCCCAGACCGGAAAGGAACCCGGAGATGCACACACAGAGGAAACGCATTTTGATGACATCGATGCCAAGCGTCTCACAGGCTTGCGGATGCTCACCGCATGCGCGCAGACGAAGTCCGAAGCGGGTCTTGTAAAAGATGAACCATACAATGATCACGGCGAGAAACACAAGATAGGTGGAGGCAAAATTGGCAAAGACGTTATCCATGAAGCGGCCGAAAACGGTCGATGTGTCGAACACCCCCCGGAAAAGACGCGGGATCTTCATGCTGGGTTCGAGAGGGATGGTGTCCGTTGAGTTGAACATGACTTTCGCGATCATGATCACGATCCCCGGTCCAAGCATGTTGATCGCGGTGCCGGCAATCGTCTGATCAGCACCAAGTTTCACGGTAGCGATCGCATGGAGGGCGCCAAAAAACATACCCGCAAGCCCTCCGCAAAGGAAGCCGATCCAAGGGCTTCCTGTAAAGTATGCCACAACAGTTCCCGTAAAGGCGCCGGCAGTCATCATACCTTCGATTCCGATATTCACAACGCCGGAGACTTCCGAGAAGCAGGAGCCGAGTGCGGCATACATCAGAGGCGTCATATAGATCAGCGTGGCATACAGGATGATGCCAAGGTTATTGATGATGTTCGTCATTGTTTCCCGCCTCCTTTTTCATTTGCCTTATCGATCTCTTCCTGCTGCATGATATTCTGTTCTTTTCGTGTCTTATGCCGGACAGCGGTAAAGTTGAGTCTTTCAAAGAGAATGGAGATCGAGATAAAGAATACCACTGTACCGACTATCACATTGATCAGCTGTGTAGGCACGCCTACCAGGTTTAGCTTGCTTCCGCCATAGATCAGTGCTCCGTAGAAAAGTCCGGCAACCAGTACTCCGAAAGGATTTGAACATCCGATCAGCGCTACGACTATCCCTGCAAATCCGAAGCCTTCCTGTGAGGTGAAAACGCTGATCCGTCCTCCCATCCCCATCAGCTGCAGTGCTCCGCCAAGTCCTGCAAGAGCTCCGGAGATGGCCAGGGATGTCAGGATCGAACGGTTCACACCGATCCCGCCATACTCTGCTGCGTTTTTATTGGAACCTACCGCCTTCAGTTCATAGCCAAGCGTAGTTTTCTCTATAATGAACCATACGAGCACGGTAGCGGCAACTGCCACAAGGATGCCCCAGTTTGCTGTCGGTGCGATATTCAGGCGGTCAATGAATCCCTGAGGAAGAAGTGTTCTTGCTGATGCGGCAATGTTCTTCGTGGACTCCGCACTTCCGTCCGAATGGATCGCAGGGATACCGGCAATGAAGTTCGAGAGATAGAATGCGATCCAGTTGAACATGATCATGCTGAGGACTTCATTGATGCCCCATCTTGTTTTCAGAAAACCGACTATCGATCCCCAGATCGCTCCCGCGGCCATAGCAGCAAGGAAGCAGAGCGGGATAAGAACGATCCCGGGCAGATTCCCGCACAGGATCCCCACACAGGCCGCTGCCATGGAACCGACCACGAACTGGCCTTCCGCACCGATATTGAAAACACCTGTTTTAAAGGAAAACGCTACGGAAAGACCGACAACAATGTAGGAGATCGAATAAACGATCACATAAGAAAAACCCTTCAGGCTGGTGATGCTTGTCAGCAGTCTGCCGTATGCTTCCCCTACGCTGAGTCCCATGATGATCAGGAAAACCGCCCCGACAAGAAATCCCATGAATATGGAAATCAGAATCTGAAGAAAGCGGTGATCCGCTATATAAGAGAATACTCCCTTTTTCTCTTTCATGATTTCTTACCTCCTGCCATCATCAGACCGAGTTCATTTTCATCCGCTTCCTTTCCGGGAAGAGAAGCAACGATCTTTCCGTCAAAGATCACGTCGATGATATCGGAAAGACTCATGATCTCATCAAGTTCGAATGAAACAAGAAGAACCGCTTTTCCCTTGTTCCGCTGGTCGACGATATACTTATGAACATATTCGATTGCACCGACATCCAGACCGCGCGTAGGATTCACCGCGATCAGAAGGTCCTTGTCATTCTGCACTTCGCGTGCGATTATCACTTTCTGCTGGTTTCCGCCGGAGAGCGTGCGCGCAGCCCGTTTCTCACTGCTGCCGGGACGAATATCGAACTGCTCGATCGAACTGGTCGCATGATCGAAGATCGCGTCTCTCTTCAGGATGGATCGGAACGAGAAGGGATCTTTTCCGTAATTCTGCAGGATCAGGTTATCCTCGATGGAAAAATCAAGAACCAGTCCGTGTTTCTGCCGGTCGGCCGGAATGCTGGATACACCGTGATTATACCCGAAGCGCGGCGAACGGTTGAAAACATTTGTACCGTTTACAAAGACCTTTCCGGATATCCCTTTCCGAAGTCCCGTGATCACTTCAACAAGCTCCGTCTGACCGTTCCCGTCGATTCCGGCAATTCCGACTATTTCTCCCCTTCTGACCTGAAGATCAAGTCCTTTTACGATCTCTACGCCGCGATAATCCAGACAATGAAGGTTTTCCACATTCAGAACCACTTCACCGGGGGTCATTTCCTGTTTCTCGACCTTGAACGTAACATTCCGTCCGACCATCATGCTCGCCAGATCACTTTCGGTCACAGTATCCACATCTACCGTCCCGATATATTTGCCAAGTCTTATGATGGTGCAGAAATCAGCAGACTCCTTGATCTCTTTCAGTTTATGGGTAATCAGAATGATGCTCTTTCCGTCTTTAGCAAGCTTGTGCATGATTTCGATCAGTTCCACGATTTCCTGCGGGGTAAGAGAGGAGGTCGGTTCGTCGAGGATCAGGATATCCGCCCCGCGGTACAGTGCTTTCAGGATCTCAACGCGCTGCTGCATACCAACAGAAATATCCTCGATCTTCGCATCCGGATCAATGGAAAGGCCATATCGTTCCGAGAGTTCGACCACATTTTTCCGGGCCGTCTCCATGTCCAGAGAAATGCCCTTCCGCGGTTCAGTGCCCAACACGATGTTTTCGGTCACGGTAAACGGCTGGACAAGCATAAAATGCTGATGAACCATGCCGATCCCCGCATCGATCGCATCTTTGGGGTTGTTCATCTCGACTTTCTTTCCATTCACAAGAATATCGCCCGACGTAGGCTTGATCAAGCCATAGAGCTGATTCATGAGCGTGGACTTTCCGGCGCCGTTCTCGCCCAGGATCGCATGGATCTCCCCTTTATGGACTGTCAGCTGGATACCGTCGTTAGCCGTGAAATTTCCGAAGCGCTTTACGATATCCCGCATTTCCACAACAGGTGTGTTCATATCGACATATTCTTTTGACAAACAGATCTCCCCCTCCCGATGGCTGCGTATTATTTTGAAAAGGAAAATGAATTCTTATGTACTATTTTTTCGATTTTCGATATTTATAAAAGAATCCGGAAAATATTGTACTATAGTTTTCAGGATTCTTCCACTGGAATCGAAAAAAAATCCCTCACCGGAGGATCCGGTGAGGGAACAGGGGATTATCAGTCAGCAAGCGTGAACTGAGGCACTTCTTCCGCAGTGGTGGGAACAACAACTTTGCCGGACATAATGTCTTCAACAGCTGCTGCAACCTTGTCGAGAATATCCTGAGAAAGATGTGTGGTGGTCGGAGCAAGGCCGACACCGTTGTTTGTCAGGTCATAAAGATGAACACCCGCCGAGAAGGTTCCGTTCTTGACGGACTTGGAAATATCCTGGCTTGCGGAATCGACGCGCTTCATAGCCGAGGTAAGGACATGATCCGGAGAGAGGTTGGACTGGTCTGTATCAACGCCGATCGCCCAGATGCCTTCTTCAGCGCAGGCTTCGATAACGCCCATTCCGGTACCACCGGCAGCATGGTAAATAACGTCAGCGCCTTTGGTGATCATGTCTTTCGCTGCGGTGGAGCCGCCGGCAGAATCACCGAAGTTGTTAGCGTTGTACTGCAGAACGGTTGCATCCGGGCAGGCTGCCAGGACACCGGAGATGAATCCGACACCGAACTTGTTCATGGACGGGGAGACCATGCCCTGCACATAACCGACAGTCTTGGTCTCAGTTGTGAATCCGGCGACAAGACCAACGAGGTAGGAAGCCTGTTCCTGTGCGAACATCAGGCAGGCCACATTGGGGAGATCTGCGTTGGTGTCATCATCAATAATGGCGAACTTCTGATTCGGGTTTGCCTGGGCGGCCTGACGGGTCGCATCAGCAAGCATGTAGCCGACGCAGATGACAAGATCATATCCCTCGTCGATGAAGGTGTTGATGTTTGTCTGGTAGTCAGCATCTGTCTTGCTTTCAAGATAATTGACTTCAAAGCTTGAATCTTCAGCGGCAAGAGCCTGAAGTCCTTCCCAGGAAGTCTGGTTGAAGGATTTGTCATTCACACCGCCGACGTCAGTGACCATGCCGATGCGGATCTTAGGGGCTGCGCTGCTTTCAGCCGCTTTCTGGCCGCAGGCGGCAAGAGCAAAGACCATGCACAGCACAAGAAGAATTGCGAGTGTCTTTTTCATATGATTCCTCCATAAATAGTAAGAAAAAGTTCTTCCACATTCCGTTTCGGAATGCAACATCACTATATCACGCTTAGAAAGGCAAATCAAGAAGGAGAATCTCTTCCCCTCCCGATTTGTTGAAAACTACTGCCCGATTTCCATTCGTACCGCTGTGTCGAGCGCTATCCGGATCATATCGTTGAAGGAGTTCTGCCTTTATTCAGCCGAGAGTTCCTCTCCCTGAAAGATATGATCTGAGATCGTGCAGATGCAAAGTGCCCTCTTTCCGGCAGCCGCCGCGTTTGCATACAGGGCAGCAGCCTCCATCTCCACAGCCATTACCCCCATTTTCCTGCATATCTCATTTCCCTTATATCCCTCTCCATTGTAGAAATTATCCGAGGAGAAGATATTTCCGACATGCCAGACAGCATGATTTTCTTTTGCCGCTTCCACGGCGTTGGACAGAAGCACATAGTCCGCGATGGGGGCAAACGTTCCCGGGAAAGAAAACGTTGAAATATAGTTCGAATTCGTGCAGGCGCCCTGCGCGATAACAACGTCCCGAACATGGATGTCATCCTGCAGTGATCCGGCAGATCCTACCCGGATAATGTTTTCCACATTGTAGAAATTATACAGCTCCCAGCTGTATATTCCGATCGCAGGCATACCCATTCCGGAGGCCATCACACTTACGCGGACGCCTTTCCATTTTCCCGTGTAGCCCTGCACACCGCGCACATTATTCACCAGAACCGGATCATCCAGAAAATTCTCGGCGATGTATTTTGAGCGCAGAGGATCTCCCGGCATCAGAACCGTTTTCGCGATCTGATCGATCGCTGCGTTATTATGTGGAGTCATGGCAGTTTTCCTTTCTGATTCAGTTTTTTATTTGATTATATTTTTTCAAAATGTAAAAGTCAATTTGAAAGTATCCGCCCAAAGTGATATGATGAGTAAAATTCAATTCTGGAGGAAACAGGTTCCATGTCGGATGTAATGGTCATTGGGATCGCCGGCGGTACCGGCAGCGGGAAAAGCACCATCACAAGGCGTCTGAAGGAATGCTTCGGCGATGATGTGGCAATTCTCTATCATGACAACTACTATAAAGCCCATCATGACATGCCTTTTGAAGAGCGTGAAAAACTCAACTATGATCATCCTGATTCGCTTGACACCTATCTTCTGGTCAAAGCGCTTCAGGAGCTTCGAAACGGGCATGCCATAGACTGTCCGGTCTATGATTTCAGCATCCATGACCGTTCTGAGCAGAAATTGCGCATCGAACCGGCCAGGGTTATCCTTGTTGAAGGGATCCTGATCCTTCAGGATCCTGCGCTTCGCAAGCAGCTCGACATAAAGATCTTCGTGGACACGGACGCAGATGTGCGGATCCTCCGGCGCGTAGTCCGTGATATGAAAGAACGAGGACGCAGTCTGGACGGCATCGTCAATCAGTATCTTGCGACTGTCAAGCCGATGCATGAGCTTTACGTTGAGCCCAGCAAAAAACACGCTGATGTGATCATTCCTGTCGGCGGCTACAATCAGGTCGCCCTGGATATGGTGATCGAGCGGGTTCGGGCTCATCTGGCCCACATCTGAATCACTGATCCTCCCGTCCTGCAGAAAAAAGGTGCGGTACCGGCTGATCCGGTTCCGCACCTTTTTCTAACAGGTCACTCGATGCCGAGCACCGTGTATTCCTGATCTTCGACAGCTTTTCTGAGCACATCGTCCGCCACCGCTCTCGACAGCTGCACGGTTGCGGTCCCCTTGTCATGATCAGCCGCAGCGCTCTCAACACCGTCGATCGCTTCCAGGGCTTTTTTTACCCTTGCTTCGCAATGAGCACACATCATGCCGTCTACTTTCAGTACTTTTGTCATTTTTGCTTCCTCCTTGTTGATTTCAAAAGTTTTTTCGATCTGCCTGACTTTCTTGTCATGACTCGCGTCATGTATATCGACCAGATTCAGCCTCAGCGCGTTCATACATACAAAAAAGCTGGAAAGCGCCATGGCTGCCGCTCCATACATCGGCTTCATCGCGATCCCGTACACTCCCATTGCCAGGGGAATGCAGGCCGCGTTATAAAAGAACGCCCAGAAAAGGTTCTGATGGATGTTGCGTATCGTAGCTCGTCCCGCTCGGATCGCCGCGGTCACATCACTCAGCCGGCTCTTAACCAGAACGATATCCGCAGCGTCGATCGCAACATCGGTTCCGGCCCCGATCGCAATGCCTGTATCCGCTGTTGTAAGAGCAGGTGCGTCATTGATCCCGTCCCCGACCATGACCACTTTCCCGTGTTCTTTCAGCCGGCTGATCACATCCGCCTTGCCATCCGGGAATACTCCGGCAACCACCTCATCCACTCCCGCCGCCGATCCGATCGCATGAGCGGTCCGTTTGTTGTCGCCGGTGAGCATCACCACACGGATCCCCATGTTTTTCAGCTCTGTGATCGCCTGCGCGGAATCCGGTTTGATGGTATCCGCCACCGCGATGATCCCCAGCAGTTTCCGGTCCTTTGCAAAGAGCAGCGGCGCCTTGCCTTCTTCTGCGAAGCGTTCCGCCTCGGATACTATTTCCTCCGGGACCGGAACGATCCCGTTCACATAGTTCAGGCTTCCTCCGACAAGTTCCGATCCGTCCATCATTTCCGCGCGAAGACCGTTTCCGGGGAGAGCCTGAAAATCACGGACTTGCGGAAGTTCGATCCCTTCCGCCCGTTCGCGGATCGCTTTTGCCAGAGGATGTTCGCTTTTCACTTCGAGAGCAGCTGCGTGAAGGAGAAGATCTTCAGATCCTGTCCCGAAAGGCAGCAGATCCGTCACCCTCGGTTTTCCTTCGGTTATGGTCCCGGTCTTGTCCAGCGCTACGATCTGAGATCTTCCTATTCCCTCCAGTGCTGAAGCGGTTTTATAAAGGATCCCGTTTTTTGCTCCTACTCCGCTTCCCACCATTATCGCGACCGGAGTGGCAAGGCCGAGGGCGCAGGGACAGCTGATCACGAGCACGGAGATCGATCTGGCGATCGAATAAGTGAAACTCTTCCCAGCAAGCAGCCAGCCGATCAGTGTAAGCAGGGCGATCCCGATCACAGCAGGAACGAATACGCCGGAGACTTTGTCTGCTATCCTTGCCAGCGGAGCTTTCGTGGCAGCGGCGTCCGAAACCGTCCGTATGATCTGGGCCAGGGTGGTGTCTTCCCCCACGCGGGTCGCACGGCAGCGGATATACCCCTGCTGATTGACAGTTGCGGCGGAAACGCCGTCCCCTTCTTTTTTATCTGCCGGAATGCTCTCCCCTGTAAGCGCCGATTCGTCCACCGACGTGATCCCTTCCAGGATCACACCATCGACAGGGATATTCTCCCCGGGGCGCACCACAAACACATCATCGATCCGGACCTCTTCGATCCCGACCTCTGTTTCTTTTCCGTCCCGGAGGACCACCGCGGTTTTCGGCGCCAGCTGCATCAGGCTTTTCAGCGCATCCGTGGTCCTTCCCTTTGATAAGGCTTCCAGCATTTTCCCCACGGTGATCAGCGTGGGGATCATTGCGGCCGATTCGAAATACAGGTTCATGCCGTACCGCATGACCGTTTCCCCGTCCCCGTTTCCCTGTGCCAGGATCATAATAAACAGTTCAACCAGCGAGTATCCGAACGAAGCGGCCGAGCCGAGAGCCACCAGCGTATCCATGTTCGGAGCCCCATGGATAAGGGAACGGAATCCGGATGTGAAGAAGCGGCCGTTGATGATCATAACGGCGATCGCCAGAAGCATTTCGAACGTGCCAAGAAATACGTGGTTTCTGAAAGCATTCGGTGCCGGCCATCCCCACATCATGGTTCCCATCGAGAAATACATGAGGAACACGAGAATGATGACGGAACTGATCAATCTTTTCCGAAGAATCGGAGTCTCTTTGTCCTTCAGTGCCTCATCGTCCGCCCAGGCCGGCTTTTTCTCCGTACCGGAAACCGATGCGTCTTTCAGTGAGGCGCCGTATCCGGCTTCCTCAACGGCCCGGATGATCTCTGCCGGTGCAGCGGTCCCATCCACTCCCATGGAATTCGTCAGCAGGCTCACGGAACACTCCTTCACACCCGGTACCTTCGAAACCGCTTTTTCGACCCTGCTGCTGCAGGCGGCACAGCTCATTCCAGTGATCGAATACTGTTCCATTTAACGCATCACCTTCTTCAGCGTTTCCACCAGCTCATCGATCGTCTCGTCCTTCCCGCTGCGGATATCTTCGATCACACAGCTTTTCATATGGGAAGCCAGAAGCGTTTTACTGAAGCTGTTCAGCGCGGAGTTCACAGCAGACACCTGGACAAGGATATCCGGGCAATATGCTTCATTCTCCAGCATTTTCTGAAGACCGCGCACCTGTCCTTCGATCCTCTTCAGGCGATTCATGAGGTCCTTTGTCTCTTTCTCACTGCGATGCTTCGTACGACAGCAGCCTGTTTCAAGTTCTTCCATCTTTTTCCTCCGAAAAGAAAGATGTGCCGGGATACCCCTTGGAGGTATCCCGGCACACATATTATACCCCGTAGGGGTATTTGTCAAGCGGTTTTTCTCTCAAATTCCGATGCCATCGCAGAACCGAGGATCAGCACCGCGCCGACGATCGACAGAAATGACATTCTCTCTTTCAGAATGATCGCTGAAAGGATCAGGGCCGTTACCGGATCGATATAGCTGAATAGCGCCAGTGTATGCGTTTTCACTCCCTCCATCGAACCGAAATACATCGTATAGCACAGTCCGGTGTGAAATGCGCCGATAAGCAGCAGGAGCAGCGCGGCCGACACGCTCCATCCGCTGCTGACGAATCCGTCCGTAAGCACCAGATAAGGAACAAGAACCGCAGAGGCCGCAGCCAGCTGGATCATCGTTTTGATATAGGCGTCCACTCCGGTTATGCTTTTGTTCAGCAGGACGACAGAGGCGTAAAAACAGGCCGCAGCCAGTCCGAACAGGATCCCCTTTCCTTCGCCCTCTCCGGGGATCCCTGTCTCCAGGATCCCGGATATCAGTATCATCCCGATGAGAGCGATGACTGTGCAGATCGTCTTTTTTGCTGTCATTTTTTCCCGGAAGAGGATACAGGAGAAAAGGATCAGAAACGTCGGTTCCATATAATAACACAGAGTGGCTATCGAAACCGTGGTGTAATTATACGATTCAAACAGGAAGACCCAGTTGATGCCGATCAGCGCTCCTGTAATAAAAAGGAGCAGGATCTTCTTTCTCTCCGGGAGTTTTCCCCTCCTCTTTCCCTGCAGGAGAACGAAAATGAGCAGGAAAATACATCCGATCACGCCGCGGAAGAAAGCAATCAGCGCGGAAGAGAGCGGGATAAGCCTGCGGAAGATGCCGATGGAGCCGAATGCAAGCATGGATACCGTCAGCAGGATCAGTGATTTAGGGTCGTTTCTTTCCGGATTCACGGGACCGCCTTCTTTCCTCTTTGATAGGGCAGATGCTGCTTTTCTGATTTTTTGGCAGTCTATCATATGCAGAACGCTTTTGCAATCACGATCTGAAAGTGCCCTGCATGCTTTTCCTTCTCCTTTTTGCATCTCTCGCTACAAACGACGGAAACGGCCCGCTGCTTTAACTGCCAGCGGGCCGTTTCATATAAAGGATCAATAAAGCTTTGCACCTGCGGGAATGTGAGGATCGACCATCAGGAGATGGAGCTTCTCCTCTTCGCCTTCTTTGTGGACGGCAGAGATCAGCATACCGCAGGATTCGATGCCCATCATAACTCTGGGAGGCAGATTCGTGATGGCGATGCAGGTCTTTCCGATCAGTTCTTCCGGCTCATAATATGCGTGAATACCGCTCAAAATCGTCCTTTTCTCGTCAGAACCGTCATCCAAAGTGAACTTCAAGAGCTTCTTGGACTTGGGCACTGCCTCGCATTCGAGGACCTTTACGGCACGGAAATCAGACATGGAGAAGGTCTCAAAATCGACCTGATCCTGGAACAGAGGCTCAATCACGACATTGGAAAAGTCGATTTTCCCTTCAACAGGCGCAGCTTTTTCAACTTCCTGTGCTGCCTTGCAGGCCTCCTGAGAAGGGCAGGTAAAGCAGGCGCATTCGAATTCTGCGGGCTTTTCCTCCTTTTCCTCCTTCTTCGGCTGGTCGACGGGTTTCATCGTCGGAAAGAGAAGGACATCCCTGATCGAGGGACTGTCCGTGAGGAGCATGACCAGACGGTCTATCCCATAGCCGATCCCGCCCGTAGGAGGCATCCCTATCTCCAATGCGTTCAGAAAATCCTCATCTGTATGATTGGCCTCTTCATCCCCGGCCGCAAACGCCGCGTCCTGTGCGGCAAAACGCGCGCGCTGATCGATGGGATCGTTCAGTTCCGAATAGGCGTTGCACATTTCCCAGCCGTTGATGAACAGCTCGAACCGCTCCACATAGCCGGGCTTGTCCGGTTTCCTTTTGGTAAGCGGAGAGACTTCCACCGGGTGATCCATCAGGAACGTCGGCTGGATCAGATTCTCTTCACAGAACTGCTCAAAGAACAGATTCAGGATATCCCCTTTTTCATGGCGCTCTTCAAACTGAACGCCCTTTTCCTTTGCGATCTTCTTCGCCTCTTCGGTGTTTTCGATCGCGTCAAAATCGACGCCTGCATAGCGCTTTACCGCATCGATCATTGTAAGGCGTTCAAATGGCCTGCCCAGATCCAGTTCCCGGTCTCCATAGCGGATCAGGGTGGAACCGCAGATCTCCTGCGCAAGCATGCGGAACATATCTTCCGTGAGATCCATCATGCCGTGGTAATCCGTGTAAGCCTGATAGAGTTCCATCAGCGTGAATTCCGGATTGTGTTTTGTATCCAGTCCTTCGTTGCGGAAGACACGGCCGATCTCATAGACCTTTTCCAGCCCGCCGACGATCAGGCGTTTCAGATAGAGCTCCAGCGAGATCCGGAGGCGGATATCTTCATTGAGCGCGTTGTAATGCGTTTCAAACGGCCGGGCTGCAGCTCCGCCCGCGTTCGACACGAGCATCGGCGTTTCCACTTCCATGAAGCCCCGGTCGTCCAGATAACGGCGGATCCGGCTGATGATCGCGGAACGTTTTATGAACGTGTCCTTTACCTCGGGATTCATGATCAGGTCTGTATAGCGCTGTCTGTAACGCAGATCCACGTTCGTCAGGCCATGGTATTTTTCCGGAAGGATCTGCAGGCTCTTGGAGAGGAGCGTGATTTCCTCGGCACGGACCGAGATCTCTCCGGTCCTGGTACGGAAGACCTCGCCTTTGAGACCGATCAGATCACCGATATCAAGCTTTTTGAATTCCGCATAAGCTTCTTCGCCGAGGTTGTCCCGGGCCACATAGGCCTGGATGTTTCCCTTCAGGTCGGCGATATTGCAGAACGATGCCTTTCCCATCACGCGTTTGGACATCATCCGCCCGGCAATGCTTACCTGCTTTCCTTCAAATGAATCGTAGTCTTCCAGGATATCCCCGGTATGCACCGAAACATCATACCTGGTGATCCGGAAAGGGTCCTTCCCTCTCTGCTGCAGGTCGGCCAGCTTATCGCGCCGGATCTTCAGCAGTTCAGAAATGTCTCTCTCTTCCGCTCTGTTATTGTTGTCCGTCATTGTTTCCCCGCTATTATCTGTTTTCTACTGAAAGGATCTCAAACTTCAGCATTCCAACCGGTGCTTCGATCTCGACGGTCTCACCGGCTTTGTGTCCGTTCAGCGCTTTCCCAACCGGAGAGTCATCGGAAATACGGCCCATACGCGGATTTGCTTCCTGAGAACCGACGATCTCATAGGTATCTTCCACATCATCCCCGATATCCTTTACACGTACGATGCTTCCCAATGTAACGACATCTTTCGGAACATCCTCTTCGGAACGTTCCACGATCTCGGCATTTTCGATCAGATCCTTGATCTCGGCGATCTTGGAATAGAGTTTTCCCTGTTCCGTCTTTGCCTCGTCGTATTCACTGTTTTCCGAAAGGTCTCCGAAGCTGCGGGCTTCTTTGATCTGTTCCGCCACTTCTTTCGTACGAACGGTCTCGAGATTATTCAGCTCTTCCTTAAGCTCTTCAAGCCTTTCACGACTCATTTTATAACGGTTGGAAGTGTTGTTGGCCATAATGATCTGACTCCTTACCATTTATTATGTATGATTTTTCGTAATTATCGTAATAATAGCCGCGCGACAGGTTCTTGTCAACTCAGAAAACGAAGGGCCTGCATCAGCTGCTCATCTTCCGAGGTGCTGGCTGTTCCCTCCTGTCCGCCCGTGGTACCGGAAGTCGTTCCCACTGTGGACGCGTCAGAGTTGTACACGATGATATCCGGCGTCACACCGATATTGGAGATATCTGTACGAAACGCGGTCAGATAGCTTTTTGTCGACAGACGGATCGCCGCGCCGTTTTCCAGATCGAAGGTCTGCTGAGACTGCACATTTCCCATGCTCTGTTCTCCAAGGACCGTTGCGCGCTTATACTCCTGCAGCACCTTTGCAAACAGTTCGGCGCAGCCATAGGTCCCGGAATTGATCATTACGACAGTCGGCACATCGATGCACATTCCATCGGAAGAATATACTTTTTCCTTCCCGTCTTTATTGACTTCTATGAAGAGGTCGTAGTTCGGGAGCAGATAATCGAGAAAATCAGCGGCTTCCGAATACAGTCCGCCCGAATTCCCCCGCAGATCGATCACCAGTGTTTCAGCGGACTGGAAAAGGAGGTCCTCGATCGCAGCGATCGCGTCCTCCGCGGTCCCCGCTTCGAAGTCCATGATCTGGACATAGCCGGCCATCGTTTTTTCAAGCCGGTAAGTAACCGAGCTCTGATACACAGAGGAGCAGTCGATCGTCACCGTGTTGTTCCCGTTCAGCCCGAGTGTGAAGGAAGTGTTCATCTTTGAGCGGATCAGAGTCCGAACCTCATCGATATTCATGTCCGATACCTTCACATTGTCTATGCTCTGGATCACCATTCCTGGCGCAAGTCCGGACCTGGCGGCTATGGAATCGTAATTGACAGAGAGGATCTCAAATCCGCCGGAATCCTTTTTTTTCAGGGCTACGCCGATCGTGGAATACTCATTGGAGGAATACAGCTGATATGTACTGTATTCATCCGCGCTCATATAATAGCTCCATTTGTCCGCAAGCCCGGATACCATCGCGGCCGCGGCGGCATCAGCCATTTTATCCCTGTCCGCCGTACCGATATAATTATCTGCGATAATATTCTTGACATTGATATACTGCAGCGCTTCTTCATACTCTTCTTTTCCGCCGACACTTTTGATCGTTTTGGAGTATGTGATCGCGATGGCTGAACCGGTCAGGATGATGCAAAGAAGCAGCACGATCTTCAGCGGAATGCCAAGATTGAACAGTCTTATGAAAAACAGCAGGATCCGCCGCAGGATCTTTTTCGTAAAATTACTCACTGATTGCCTCCGTTATAAACTGTATCAGCCGGACAGCTGAAACGCTCAGCTGCCCGGCAGGTAAGATATTCGGTTGATCTGCGGATCATCCGCCGGAATCCGGAGAATACGTAAGTCCGCTGAACCACGATGCAAAATCCAGGCAGGTCGTGGACCCGTCAGAATTCGCCGAACGGATCTCAAAATGCAGATGAGGCCCTGTCGACATCCCGGTGCTGCCAACATAACCGACAACCTGTCCCTGTGAAACGGTCTGGTTCACACCCACAACGATCGAAGAGAGATGCCCGTACAGCGTATAATACCCGTTATTGTGGTCGATCATCACGCAGTTCCCGTATCCGCCGTTCCAGTTGGCGATGCATACGGTGCCTCCGTCGGAAGCCCAGACAGAATCTCCGTACTGGCTGGCGATATCCATCCCGGAATGATACTTCCACACTCCTGAGATCGGATGGAGCCTGTTTCCGACACAACTGGTTATATATGTACATGAAACAGGCCAGATGAAGCTTCCTGAACCGGTGACCGTACCGCCTCCGGTATAACCCGTCGCTCCAGCCGAGGCTGCAATGGCCGCTCTGCGCTGCCGTTCCAGTTCAGCCGTGAGTTCATCGATCTGGGTCTGGGTCTCATCCTCCGCCTTCTGGATCTCATCCAGTGTGTCGCTTTCTTCATCGATGCTGTTTTTCAGATCGATGATCATCTGTTCCGTCTCTGTCAGCTGAGCCTGCAGACTTTCCTGTTCATTCACAAGTTTCGTCTGTTTCGCATCCAGCTCCGCTTTTACCGATTCATATTCAGCCTTTACGGACTCCGCGGCCTCTCTTGCCTGGATATAATCGTTCTCCAGCTTTTTATCGGAATCCATGATCTCTCCGATATCATCCATGACTGTGAGAAGCTCGCCGAGGGAGGAGGCGTTCAGAAAGATGGCAAGGAAATTATATCCGCCGTTTTCTTCCATCGCGCGAAGTCTCGTCCGGTATTTTTCCATCTGCTCCTGCTCCACAGCACGGGCGGCATCGACTTCCAAAGACTTCTCCGCGATGATCTGCGCATAAAGATCGATCTGTTCCTGGTTCAGCGCCATCTGTTCAAGGGTATAGGCGTTCCGGTCATCCAGCGCTTTCTTGAGTTCCAGGAAATCCGCCTGTTCTCCTTCCAGGGCATCGACGATCGCCTGCTGAGCCTTTTTCTTTTCGTTGATCTCTTCCTTTTTCTTTTCCAGTTCGTCGATTTCCGACTGGGTGACTGCCGAGGCTTCGACAGTGAAAAGAGATGTCAGGGGAAGAACAGTCAGGAACACGGCAAGCAGAACTGATATGAATTTGTTTTTCCGGATCGCGATCATACAGACCCCTTCAGCCGCTGGCGGCTAAAAATCAAACATATCCTCTCGGATCCACCGTGCTTCCGTTGATGGAAACCTCAAAATGCAGGTGGATACCATCCATTCCGTAAACGTTGCCTGTATTGCCTACTCCGGCGATCGTCTGTCCCTGTGACACAAAGGACCCGACGCCGACATACATGCTGCTCAAGTGCGCGTACAAAGTGGAAAACCCGTTTCCATGATCGATGATGATGCAGTTGCCGTATCCGCCGTAATATTCGGCCTTGATCACGGTGCCGGAATCCGCCGCGACGATCGGCGAGCCCATGCTCTGGAATCCGTCGATATCGATACCGGAATGGAAGGTGCCGGTGCTTGCCCGGTGTCCATACGGACTGGTCACATTGTAATGCCCCGGGAACGGCCAGACAAAACCGCCCGTACCTCCGCCGCCGGTGATCACAGGCTCCGAAACCGCCGGCACTGTGCCGGTATTGTCCGCAGCAGCGGCTCCGGTATCTCCCGTAAGACCTGTAACGCTGCCGGAATTGCTGTTCTGCGCTGCCTGAGCCGCAGCTGCAGCCTGACGGGCATAATAGTCCGCAAGGAAATTGGAAGCGGCAGCCGATGCCGCAGCCTCAAGCTGCTCCATGCGTTTCTGCTCTTCCTCTGCTTCGCGGATCTTTTCCGTATATTCCTCGATCAGGGCTTCCGATTCTTCTATCTGCTGTTCAAGTGCCGCTTTCTCTTCTTCAAGAACAGCAAGATCCTTGTTATATCCGGCCTTGACCGTCTCGCACTCTTCTTTATACGCCACATATTCGGCTTTTACCGCCTCATGTTCGCGCCTTGCTTCCTGAAGATTATTATACAGCACCACATCGCTGTTCATCACATCGCCGTAGTCATCGATCGCGGTGAGCAGTTCGCTGAGGCTGCCCGCGTTCAGGATCACACCGAGGATATTGTTGGTCCCGTTTTCCTCCATGGCGCGCAGACGGATGCGATACTTTTCCAGCTGTTCGTCTTCCCGCGCTTTTGCCTGGACCACACGCTGCTCTTTTGCCAAGATCATCCGTTCGTACTTGGCGATCTCCGCCGAGATGAGGGAGATCTCCTCCTCAATGATCGCGATCTCGCTTTTCGCTGCTTCGTCGCGTTCCTCAAGGGCGATCTTTTCCTCAATGACCAGCGCCTGTTCCTCTTTCAGCTGTTCAACTTTGTTCTGGGCCTTCTTGACATTCTCCTTTGCCGCTTCCTTCTGTTCGTTCAAGGCGGCAAGCTGCTCTTCAAGGCTTGGTTCCTCGTCCTCCTCCGCGTGCGCAATGATCGGGATCACGCTCACGATGAGAGAAAGCGCCATGATGACGGCAAGAATGATACAAATGACCCGAATGCTTTTTTTACGATTCATATTGATTATCAGACTTTCAGATAATTGCGGATCGCGTTCAGCGCGCCGAATACTCCGACCAGGATGCCGAGACCGATGAAAATGATGAATACAAACAATGCAACAGATGTGAAGGGAATGATGTTCAGGAACGATCCCGCCATGGAGCCAACGACTTTCACCGTAAGCCCGTCATAGATCCCCCACTCTGCAAGATATCCGAGTCCGCCCCCGAGGATGCCCAGCACAAGGCCTTCGATCACGAACGGCATCCGGATAAACGAATTGGTCGCCCCGACCATCTTCATGATAGCGATCTCTTCCCGTCTGCTGAAAGTGGCAAGTTTGATGGTGTTCGTCATGATGAAGATGGAGACAAAAACCAGGATGACGATCAGTACCAGGGAAACGACCGTTACGACATTCCGTATCGAAACGAATGCTTTCGCATATTGTGTGTGCGCCTTGGCTTCCGAAATGCCATCCACAGCCTCAAGCTGTGCCTTGGTCTGCGCCATAAGGGAAATATCCGTAAGATGGATCACATAACGGTGCCGGAAAACCGTCTCGTCGATGCCTTCCATCAGATCCGAATCGTAATTGCTCATGAACTTGTCCATCGCTTCGCCCCGGCTGACAAATTCAGCCGACTGGACATTGCCGATGGTACGGATCGCATCGCCGATCGCCCGGATCTGTGCATCATCATTGATCTTCTCGTCCACATAGGCAACGACTTCGTTCTGGTTCTCCAGGTCTTTGATAAGCGCGTCGATGTTCAGAGAAAGCAGGGATACGCTCCCCATGATGATCAGGCATGCCATGATGATCGTAACGGACGCAAACGACATGAATCCGTGTGTGAAAATACTGCGAAAACCTTCGCGGATAAGGTAACCGACTCTGTTAAGCTTCATTCCCGAAATACCCATCCATTCCGTCACCGATCACGACTCCATTGTCGATGGAGATGACTCTTTTTGCAAATGCGTTTACCAGCTCCTTCTCATGAGTGACCACCATGATCGTAGTGCCCATGCTGTTGATCTTTTCGAAAAGCAGCATAAGTTCCAGACTGCGTACGGGATCAAGGTTGCCGGTAGGTTCATCCGCAACGATCATTCTCGGATTGTTTACAAGCGCGCGTGCGATCGCTACACGCTGCTGCTCGCCGCCGGAGAGCTCATTGGGAAAGCGTTTCTCCCTTCCTTCCAGACCGACCAGTTCAAGCACATACGGCACGCGTTTCCGGATCTGCCGGTTGCTTGCTCCGACCACGCGCATGGCAAATGCGACATTGTCGTAAACCGTCATGTTTTCGATCAGGCGAAAATCCTGGAAGATGACGCCGAGCGTTCTTCTCATCTGAGGAAGCTTGCGCCGTTTTATCCTGCGCATATCGAAATCGTTCACAATGATCCGGCCGCTGGTTGCGTTCACTTCTCCGGTGATCAGTTTCATGATTGTGGTTTTTCCGGAGCCGGACGGCCCGACCAGGAAGACGAACTCCCCGTCATCCACTTTGAAACTGACGCCGTTGAGCGCTTCCGTTCCGCTGGATGAATAAACCATTCTGACATTGTTTAGCTGAACCATATGTTTTTCCTCCAAGGGTTCTTCGATCAGAACTTCCCTCCGTTGAGAGAATCGAGATACATTTTGACCATCATAGCCACCTTGAATACAATCGCATGGTCAAATTCCCGCAGATCCAGCCCCGTGAGCTTCTTTATCTTTTCCAGACGATAAACCAGCGTATTGCGGTGTACATAAAGCTTTCTGGAAGTTTCGGACACATTCAGATTGTTTTCAAAGAAACGGTTGATCGTTTCAAGCGTATCGTCGTCAAGTGTTTCGATCGGGTTCTTTTTGAATACTTCCCTAAGGAACATCTCACACAGCGTGGTCGGCAGCTGATAAATGATCCTGCCGAGACCGAGGCTTTCATAATAGACGATGCTTTTATCGCTTTCAAACACATGGCCGACATCGATGGCGACCTGAGACTCCTTATACCGGTCGGCAAGCTCGCGCAGATGGTGAGCATCCGTACTTACCCCGATAACACAGGTGATGTCGAGATCTTCCTTCAGTGTTTTTTCGATCGCGCGGGCGGCTTCATCCACTTCATTGTGCGAATCTTTCGAAGAAAGAGCTTTGATCACGACGATATCCGTCTCGTTGATGTTCAGGACAAAGTCCTTCTGTTTCTCCGGAAACAGGCGCTGGATCGATTCGACCGCGGCCACATCCGCTTTGTCCGTCTGCCTTACGAGGATGACGCTGCGAAGTTCGTCGGTCGAAAAGTGCAGTTCTTTTGCGCGAACATAGATATCTCCCGGGAGGATATTGTCGGAGATGATGTTTTTCACAAAAGCCGCTTTGTTGTGCTTTTCTTCATAATTGTTTTTCGACTCGTTGAAAGCGACTGCCGCTACGATGCTCAGCGCTTTAGAGTCGGGTCCGGATCCGTTTGCGAATGCATAGTATTCCGTTTTCCCGGAATCTGAAACAAGAGGCGCATACGCTCTCAGTTCAGTCTGGACCGGCAGACCTCCGCTTTCAAGGACCTGCGGAAAATCGCTGAGTTTCGAACCGATCAGCGATAATTCCGTTGCGGAAACCACAGTCCCCTGATCATCGACGACGCCGATGGTCTTATCCACGGAATCTTTCATCTGCACGACAACATTCTGAAATATTCTACCGGACATAATGCATCCTCCCTATTTGGCGCTGCACTGGGCAGCGGAAATATTAAGCAAAACGACCATAACCCATAAAGCAGTGTTTTATATAATAACTCAGTTTTATGGTATTTTCAATAGAAATCTTGTCCGGTTTTTGTGAAAGATTATGACTTTCTTGTGTTATCGCTCAAAAAACGCCTCTGAAACAGGGTGTTTTTCGACTATTTGCTGTTAAATATTTTGCACAATTCCTCTTCTTTCAATTCTCTGCATGTCCCTTCGCGAAGAGAATCATCGAGCCGCAGACCGCCTATCGCTGTACGCTGAAGCTGCAGAACAGGTTTGCCTCTTGATGCCAGCATACGCTTGACCTGATGATACTTTCCTTCCATCACTGTCACGCGGCAGCTGTTTCCGCCGGTCAGCTCAAGTTTCGCGGGAAGGCAGTGAAGCCCGTCCTTCAGGACGAGCCCTTCCGCAAAAGCCTTCACGTCCTCCTCATCCGGGATCCCGTCCACCTCGGCGATGTATATCTTGGCCACACCGGAAGCCGGTGAGATCACCCGGTGGGCAAGATCGCCGTCATTGGTGAGCAGAAGCAGCCCCCTCGTATCCTTATCCAGTCTTCCTACCGGGAAGAGGCCGAGTTTTCTCTGCGTTTCATCCAGCAGATCCAGGACCGTATCCTGCTTCCGGTCCTCCGTGACGGAAAGCACTCCGGCCGGTTTGTTCATCAGACAATACCGGAACCGGGAGGTATTGACCGGCTTCCCGTCCGCAAGGATCCGGACCGCGTCCCGGTCGATCCTGCTCTCAGGGGAATTCGCCGGGACACCGTCTACTAGGATCCTTCCGGAGCGGATCATTTTCCGGATCTCGCTTCGGCTGGCCACACCGGCATCCGAATGCACTTTATCGAGCCTTTCCGTCGGTCTCATCCC
>JAGBQR010000008.1 GCA_017632775.1 Oscillospiraceae bacterium
GAGGCAATGACGGAGACATGCTCCTTGATCGCGCATGGAAATGCAAGGCCAAACTCCCCAAGAAGCCATAGTGCCTTCGCTTGTATTCTTGAAGAATGCGAAGTAAGAAGGGAAGAAACAAAGGGTATGTTTTCCTCCCAGCTGTCTCTGTTATTTATGAGCTTCCCAAGTTCTTTGTAAAGATCTGCTTCTCTCATACTGTTATGGCCTGTACACAAAGCAAGTATAGCGTCCGCAGAGGAGGACCTTCCGAAAAAACCGGATGGCTGGTGTTTTGTCCTCCGGGTTTCGTTCCATTTAGCAGAGGTCATTCTAGCATACAAAACATGAAAAGACAATGCACAGCAGCTGCAGGGATCACAGGAAAAACAGGACGAGAAAATGTTTCCTATACCTGCTTCGCGGCTTTATCCTCTGCTTTTTTCAGAAATCTGGCATTGTATATGGTATTCTCAGCACTCTCGAACAGCTTGCTGTCAGAAGAAAGTATAGCACGAAACGCAGTTTTTCGACAGATGTATTGTCGTTCTTGAGCCGGAAGAAAGGACATCGGGAAGAGAAGGAAAACCTTGCCATAAATAGGAAACTGTGATATTTTGATAACATCCGGACTAGATTGGAGTTGGGAAGATGCGCATTTCCTGCTGATTCTATGGGTATGACTGAATGATGCGGTCGGTCGGACCGCGGTTTTGTCGTGCCTGCTGAAGCGCAGGATGCATCTCTCAAACGCCCTTAATGAGAGCATATCTAAACATGCCCTTTTGATGGCTGCGGGAAGAATTCCTGCTGCCATCATTTGTTTTTTGGAGGGCACAATATGTCTCTGATTAAGATAAACGACTTGACTTTTGCTTATCCGGGCAGCTACGACAACGTCTTTGAACATGCCTCATTCCAGATCGATACGGAGTGGAAACTTGGTTTTACCGGGCGGAACGGACGGGGTAAGACCACGTTGCTCAGGCTTCTGATGGGAGAATATCCGTATCAGGGCAGTATTTCGACTAGTGTCGCATTCGATTATTTCCCTTTTACTGTTCCGCATGAAGAGTGGTTCACCGGTGAAGCGCTGGAAGAGGTATGCCCGGAAGTGCCGTCCTGGCGGCTGCGGAGAGAAATGTCTGCGCTTCAGCTGGATGAGGAGCTTCTTTACCGGCCTTTCAGGACCCTTTCGAACGGGGAACAGACGAAGTTTCTGTTGGCACTCCTTTTTGCAAGAGATAATTGTTTTCTTCTGATCGACGAGCCTACCAATCATTTGGATCTTCGTGGCAGAGAGCTCGTCAGCCGGTATTTGAACAGCAAGAAAGGATTCATACTGGTGAGCCATGACCGCGCTTTTCTGGACGGTTGCGTGGACCACATACTTTCGATCAATAAAGCGGATATAGAAGTACAGCGTGGAAACTTCTCAAGCTGGTGGGAGAACAAGGAGAAGCGGGATCAGTTTGAACTTGGTGAGAATGAGAAACTCAAAAAAGAAATAGGGCGGCTGAAAGAAGCGGCGCGGGAGAAAGCGCAGTGGTCGGATGCGGCTGAGCGTCGGAAGACAGGTATTGATCGGACAAAGGTGGATAATATCAAAGGATGGGCCCCCTTGCAGGGAGCAAAGTCCAAAAAGCAGATGGCACGTGCAAAGGCGATCGAAGGAAGGCAGCAGGCTGCGATCGAAGAGAAAAGCAAACTGCTGAAGAACCTGGAGGAAGCGGATGCGCTCAAGCTGATTCAGACGCCTTATCACAGTTCCCGGATGATATGGGCAAAAGAACTCAGCATAGACTATGGGTCAGGCCCGGTGTTTGAAGGGGTGAGTTTTGAACTGCGTCAGGGCGACAGGCTGGCTCTGCTCGGCCCGAACGGCAGCGGAAAATCAAGCCTTCTCAAGCTGCTCAGCGGCGAGAAGATCCCGTATACGGGTATTTTGGAACGGGGAAGTCGCTTGAATATCTCCTATGTACCGCAGGATACTGGCTTCTTGTGCGGGAATCTGGCTGATTTTGCACGGGAGCGGCAGATCGAAGAGAGCCTGTTCAAGGCTATTCTGCACAAACTCGACTTTTCAAAAACACAGTTTGAAAAGGATATAGCTGAGTACAGCGCCGGGCAGAAGAAAAAAGTACTGATCGCGGCAAGCCTCTGCGAACGCACGCATCTGCACATCTGGGATGAACCGATGAATTACATCGATGTGCTCTCCCGCATGCAGCTCGAGGACCTTCTTCTGACTTGCCAGCCAACGATTCTGTTTGTTGAACATGATCGCCGTTTCACGGAAAAGATCGCTACCGGAACGATCTGCCTGAAGTGAAACTGAGCAGAAAGAGAAGGACTATAAATGGACAGAACACTGCAGGGGGCGTTCAGGATACAGACGAACTGCGAATCATCACGAGCAGATCAACAGTTGAACCCTGTTGGGAAAATCGTTTTCATGATTTGTTGGACAGAATCACCTGAACAGAACAGGATGACGCAGCAGATGCTTTTTGTTCGAGCCATGAAGTGTTTTCTGCTGCAGTCAAAACCGCAGGACAGAAGAGTACTGGAAAGAATAAAAGGTATAGTTGAGAAAAAATATAAATTGAGAAAAGCACTGATTCAAAATAAATCAGTGCTTTTCTTTTGGTGGACTTGAAGGGGATCGAACCCTCGAACCTCACGGATGCGAACCGTGCGCTCTCCCAGCTGAGCTACAAGCCCTTATTTCATTTTCAAGCTTCATTATTATAGCACAGTTTTCCTGATTGTAAAGGAAAAATTTATTGCTTTACCTGTAGGGATGGTGTAAAATACAACAAATGGCTTTTGACAAGGCTGCACTAATCGGGGAGCCAGCGGTGCCCTGTCGCCTGCAATCCGCTATAGCAGGGATGAATCCCCGAACGAGGATATGTTTTGTGTCGTCTGCCGCCGGAAAGCAGCGTTGAGAATCCGGTCTTGCGCAACGGAAACCCGTGAACCATGTCAGGCGGGGAACCGAGCAGCATTAAGCGGTGCTTTTCGTGTGCCGCGAGGGTGCCGGATTTGAGCCGGCTGCCGGTGTTCCGGGCATGAATTCATATTCGGATTCGGGTGTGCAGTCTTGTCAAGGGCCATCTTTTTGGAAGGAGATGCGGGATGTATCAGGCCTTATACAGAAAATGGCGTCCGAAGACATTTGACGAAGTCATCGGACAAAAGCACATCACCGATACTCTGAAAAATCAGGTCGCATCAGGCCGTCTCTCTCATGCGTATCTCTTTATCGGGTCAAGAGGAACGGGGAAAACCACCTGCGCGAGGATCCTGGCCCGGGCGGTGAACTGCGCACATCCGGCAGACGGCGATCCGTGCGGAGAGTGCCCTGCCTGCCGGAGCATTCTGGAAGGATCTGCTCCTGAGATCGTAGAAATCGATGCTGCTTCCAACAACGGCGTTGATGATGTTCGCGCTCTGCGTGATGAGGCGATCTATTCTCCCGCAGTCCTGAAAAAAAGAGTGTATATCATTGACGAAGTCCATATGCTCTCGAAAGCTGCCTTCAATGCGCTGCTGAAGATCCTTGAGGAGCCGCCGGAACACCTTCTTTTCATTCTGGCGACCACGGAACTGAACAAAGTCCCGGCTACTATTCTTTCCCGGTGCCAGAGGTATAATTTCAAGAGGATCCCGGGCGCGGTGATTTCAGAGTATCTGCTTCATGTTGCGCAGGAGGAGGGCTTGAAGCTCTCAAAAGGCGCGGCGGATATTCTTGCCCACATGGCGGAAGGCGGCATGCGTGATGCTCTGAGTCTGCTGGATCAGTGTTCTTCCGGAGAGGTTATTGATGAAGAATATGTGTATTCTGCACTCGGTCTTGCGGGAAATGTCCGGATCATCGGACTTGCAGAAGATATTTTTGACCGAAAAGCTTCTTCAGCTGTACGTTCCTTCAACGAACTCTGGATGGATGGGAAAGATCCGGTTTCAGTCCTTGCTGAGATTCGTTCGCTTCTGCGGGATGTCCTGCTTCTGAAGGTCGTTCCGCCGGACGGCGGAGGGCTCGCTTCAGGCAGTTTCGATCCGGCTTCTGTTCGGAGATTCGCAATAGAACATTCGACGGAGGAGCTCCTCGGATTGATGCAGACACTGGAAGAGCATGAGGTTTCTTTGCATCAGTCTTCCGATCCGAAGACCGGTGCGGAGCTCAGCCTTATCACTTTGTGTGACGACGGGGCGAAGGATTCGCTTTACACATTGAAAGATCGACTGGGAAAACTGGAAAAAGCGCTGAAAGAGGGAGTCGTCAGCCCCAAGCAGGTGCCGGACCCGGAAGAGGAATCTGCTGAGGAGAACCATGCCGAAGCGCTGCAGGAGTCACAGGTTGATGGATCATCACAAGAAGAATCACCGGACTGGATCGAAGAGGAGGAAGAGGATTCTGTAACCGAACCTTACGAGGAAGAGATTCCGGAAAAACCGGAACATTCTGCTGCTTCAGAGAGAAGGGAAGAGGAAACGCAGCGCGAAGCAGGAGCGGCGGAAGACAGCCCGGATATGCGGGAGATTATTCGTATCGGGGCCTCTGTGCTGCCCGTAGGCAAACGTCCTCTTATTACTGACCCTGCAACATCAAGCTGGATCCTCGAGAACGGGATCCTTCGCATACTGGTCGAACCCGGATTTACCTATAAGGCTCTCAGCAACGCTGAGGATGCGAAGAAAATCGGAGCAGCGGTCACTTCATTTCTCGGGAGAGAGATACGGGTGATCTTTTCAGAAAAGCAGGAAGAGAAGCATCCCATAAGGGATCTGAATGAACTGCGGCAGTTTGAAAACGTGGAATTTATCGGATAATTAAGGAGGAAACAACAATGGCAAAGGGCGGATTTCGCGGCGGATACGGCGGCGGCAGCCAGATGAACATGATGAAGCAGGCTCAGAAAATGCAGCAGGATTTTCTGAAAATGCAGCAGGAGCTGGAAGCGTCCACTTTTGAGTTTTCTTCCGGCGGCGGTGCAGTCAAGGCAGTGGTAGCTGGGACCAGACAGTTCCAGTCTATTGAGATCGATCCGGAAGCGGTAGACCCTGACGATGTGGAAATGCTGCAGGATCTGGTTCTGGCAGCCGTCAACGGAGCACTCAAACTCTGTGATGACCGGACCAGCGAGGCAATGAACAAACTTCAGGGCGGCATGGGCGGTTTCCCCGGATTGTTCTGATCGGATCGGAGCGGAATGATGAACACGCCCTGGTCGGAAAACTTTGATTATCATGCTCCGCTGCCGGAGTACCCACGCCCGCAGATGGCCCGGCAGCTCTGGCTCAATCTGAACGGAGTATGGGAATACTCCATCAATAAATCATCACGTCATCCCAAAAAATATGACGGGAATATCGTTGTTCCTTTTTCACCGGAATGTGAACTCTCCGGCGTAGGGAAAAGCCTGAAGAAAGATGAATTCCTCTGGTACCGCAGAACGCTCCGCCTTCCGGAAGAGTTCTCCGGAAAGCGCCTGCTTCTGCATATGAATGCGGTGGACCGGAACGCGACTGTATGGGCAAATGAACTGCAGGTAGCTTCCCATTCCGGGGGATACCTGCCGATCGATGCTGAAATCACGGATGCGGTAACGGATGGCAAGCTTACTCTCACAGTGCGGGTAACGGATGATACAGACCATGGGTACGGAACACGGGGCAAACAAAAAACAGCCCGGGGAGGGATCTGGTATACGCCGCAGAGCGGAATCTGGCAGACAGTCTGGCTTGAAGCCGTTGAAGAGGAGTATATCCGTTCACTCCGCATTACCCCGAATTATGACAAGGCAACTGTCTTGATCGAAGCGGCGGTGGAAGGCGACAGTGAAGCAGTTGCCCATTTTAACGGTATGGATTACCCGCTTCCTGCAGAGATCCCTGTCCCGAAATTCGAGGCCTGGAGTCCGGAGCATCCAAAGCTTTACGGTTTTTCTGTAACATGCGGCAGGGATCTGGTGCAGAGCTATTTCGCGATGCGGAAGATATCCGTAAACAAGGATGCGGATGGCATTCCCCGGCTGTTTCTGAACAACCGTCCGTATTTCCAGAATGGGGTGCTCGATCAGGGCTACTGGCCGGAAAGCCTGCTCACAGCGCCTTCGGATGAAGCACTGGCCTTCGATATACGAATCGCAAAATCCATGGGTTTTAACATGATCCGAAAACATGTGAAGGTCGAGCCTTTGCGCTGGTACTATCACTGTGACCGGATCGGGATGCTTGTATGGCAGGATATGCCGAACGGAGGAGGTCGTTATAATCCCGCGATTATCGCAGCTCCGCTCGTTACCGGAATGAGCATTTCAGACAGCGCTTATGCTCTGTTTGGCCGCTTGGACGAGGAAGGGCGTGCTTCTTTCCGAAATGAGCTTGCCGGAATGGTGAAACATCTATATAACTGCCCATGCATTGTGATGTGGGTGCCCTTCAACGAAGGCTGGGGACAGTTCGATTCAAAAAAGCTCTGCCAGATGATCCGGAATATAGATCAGACCCGCATCATCGACCACGCTTCTGGATGGCACGATCAGAAAATAAGCAACGTGCGAAGCCATCATGTCTATTTCAAGGCCTATCAGTTCAAACCCGACCGCCAGGGAAGAGCTGTTCTCCTCAGTGAATTCGGCGGATACAGCCATAAAGTCGCCGGACATACGTTCAATGATAAGTATTTCGGTTATAAAAAATTCGAGATCCCCGCACAGTTGGAACTGGCTGTCGATGATCTGTATGAAGAACAGATCCGTCCGGCGGTAAAACAGGGACTGAGTGCTGCTGTGTACACACAGATCACAGATGTGGAAGATGAATTGAACGGACTGATGACGTACGATCGCAGGGTCTGTAAGATCGCACCGGAAGTCATGAAAAAAATGATCACGATCGAGTAAGGACCGCAAGAATGAAGAATCCACCCGAAAGGGTGGATTCTTTTCGTATAATTGATTCAGATACCGATCGAGACAGCGCGTTCGTAAGCTCCGTGGATCGCATCTGCGATCTTGGCCGGTCGGGAGGCATCGCCGATGGTGTAGAGTCTCAGTCCGGAAAGGATCAGATCCCGGTAAAGCGAGTCTTCCGGACGGCTTCCCATGGCACTGAAAAGGATGTCGGCATGGAAAGCATGTTCGATATCTCCCGGGAAAACACAGTGCACAGTGCCGGGAATAACGGAGCGAAAGCGCGCTTCATAAACAAGACGGATGCCGCGCTTTTCCATTTGGGTGAGCAGCGCGTTGCGTTCACCTCCGAATAAAGCCGGAGCAAGATAGCGGCTGCGGAGCAGAAGTGTGACTGTGCAGCCGCGATCGGCGAGGAATACGGCTGTTTCGCACGCGGAGAGACCGCCGCCGAGAATAAGAACGCTCTTGTTCGATGGTTTGTCAATATAGGCACACCGGATATCGGTAAGATTCTCGGAACCATCCAGTCTGTCAGGGTCTGAGCGCTGGCTTCCGGTGGCGATAAGGGTGACATCAGCGGCAAAGCCCGAGATCCATTCGACCGTTGCGGCACGCCCGGTGATCACCCGGGAAGACTCAAAGGTCTCTTTTTCAAGAACATCCAGAAAACTCAGATAATCTTTCTTGAACGGATCCGCTTCTGCAAAAAGGCGAACGGTACCGCCGAGTCTTTCCTGTTTCTCTATGAGAGTGACTTCATGCCCGCGCTTTGAGGCAGTGATGGCCGCCTGCATACCGGCAGGACCTCCGCCTACTACGAGGATCCTTTTCTTATCCTGTACCGGCGGAAGCTGATCATACGGGACCCGTCCAAAACCGCTGTCAGGGTTAAGAGCGCAGATTCCCATGGCAGCTGGACTGAGGACCTGTCTCATAAGATCCGGCGTAAGTCCGCGTTCATTCCAGTCTACGTCGGAAGGATGCTCAGCAGCTCCGGGATAGCAGTGGAAGCAGCGAACACATCTGCGGATATGGTCTGCTTGCCCGGAAGCGGTTTTGCAGACAAAATCCGGATCGGCAAAACCCTGCCGCCCGAGAGCGATCAGATCTGCTTTGCCGGAGGCAATGATTTCTTCACCCAGTTCAGGACTGCTGATGCCGCCGATAACGGATACAAGCGTATGTTTCAGGACGGACCGGATCCTCGCTGCATATTCAGCATTCAGTCCGTGAGGGTCATAATGGCTGGAAAAAGTCCCGGTGGAATTTCCGCGTGATTTCAACCCGTTTGAAACATGGAAGATATC
>JAGBQR010000009.1 GCA_017632775.1 Oscillospiraceae bacterium
ACGTCGTGAGACAGTTCGGTCCCTATCTGTTGCGGGCGCAGGAGATTTGAAGGGAGCTGTCCTTAGTACGAGAGGACCGGGATGGACAGACCTCTGGTGCACCGGTTGTCGTGCCAACGGCACAGCCGGGTAGCTACGTCTGGACGAGATAAACGCTGAAGGCATCTAAGCGTGAAACTCCCCCTGAGATAAGATCTCCCATCCGAAAGGAGTAAGGGACGAAGAAGACTACTTCGTTGATAGGTCGGCGGTGTACGCACAGCAATGTGTTCAGCCTACCGATACTAATATCCCGAGGGCTTGACCTACATCTGTGCAGGTTCTGCCTTGTCTCCTCTGTTCAGTTTTCAGGGTACATCCCTGATAGTTGGTGTTTTTAACGGTGAGGGTCCACCTGTTCCCATTCCGAACACAGAAGTTAAGCTCACCAGTGCCGAAAATACTTGTCTGGAGACGGACCGGGAAGATAGGTCAATGCCAACACAAAGCCGTCCGGACGGACGGCTTTGTCATTTAATATCCTGAAAAGGAAAGACCGCACGGAGGCAAACCTCCATGCGGTCTTTCGCTTTTTTGTCTCCGGGCGGCTCAGCGGCTCTTTTTCCTTGCGTAGAGGAACATCCAGAGCACGATCAGAAGGAGCGCCAGGATCACGGCGATCCCGAGGATCGTGTTCAGAACGCCGCCGGCAAGGCGGGCGATCAGACGGATCACAAAAACAGCGATCACGATGACCACCAGCAGCGCCAGGATCGGCAGGATATATCTTCCGGCTTTTTTCATAGCGATTCCTTTCTTTTTTCTTCTATTCGACCGGTGTACCGAGTCTGTTGAGGACATCCTGAAAATATGGAGGCAGAGGGACCTGCAGAAATACAGGAGCAAGACTCCTCGGATGGATGAAATGCAGCGCCGCCGCGTGCAGACATTGCCCTTCCAGGCCTTTGTCAGGGCATGGTGCCCCATAGACCCCGTCACCCAGCAAAGGGTGGCCGATATGGGACATATGCACCCGGATCTGGTGAGTACGGCCTGTTTCCAGTGTGCATTTCACCAGCGTATACGCGCGGTAGCGCGCCTGGACCTCCCAGTGCGTAACGGCAGGTCTGGCATCTGCCGCCGAAGAGACACACATCTTTTTCCGGTCGGTACGGTTTCTGCCTATAGGAGCATCGACGGTCCCGGAATCCTCGCGCAGACGGCCGCGAACGACAGCAAGATATTCGCGGTGGAGTGTGTGTGCGGCGAGCTGAGCGGAGAGTGCCTGATGGGCAAAATCGTTCTTCGCGGCGATGATGAGGCCGGAAGTATCTTTATCGATACGGTGGACGATCCCGGGGCGTTTTTCTCCGCCGATCCCGGAGAGCGAGGAACCGCAGTGGTACAAAAGCGCGTTGACCAGAGTGCCGTCCGGATGGCCGGGGGCAGGATGGACGACCATGCCCCTTGCCTTGTTCACGACAATAAGGTCATCGTCCTCATACACCACATCAAGCGGCAGATCCTGAGGTGTAAGCGGCACATCCTGCACTTCCGGCAGGAGGACCGTGAAGGATTCCGTTCCGTCGCATCGGTAATTCTTGCGGACCGGAACGCCGTCGAGAAGGACCGCACCGGCAGCAAGCAGCTGCTGAGCGGCATTTCGCGACAGGTTTTCGACTGAATGCGCCAGGAGAGCGTCGATCCGTTCGCCGCTCTCCATTGCATGTAGTATAAGAATGTTTTCGTCCATCAACGGAATTCAGCCAGGATATCGTCCAGGGAGAACTCTTCCTCCGCCTTTTTGGCAGGAGCGGCAGGAACAGAGGCCTCGGAAGCAGGCGGTACGGGAGCTGCCGCGGGAGCCGCAGGGACGGGTTCCCTCCTGCGGGGGGACTCAGGCGCTGCGGACGCAGGAGCTTCCGCTCTGCGTTCGGCAGCCGGCGCCTTCTGCGCGGCTTTCTGCGCGGAAATGGCCGCGTTGGTCTTCTCCCATTCAGCAAAGGGATCCGAAGAATCATAGGAAGGAACGGAACTTGCGAAGGCGGGAGAGGAGGGATTGACGCCGGAGTACTCCGCGCTGCGCTGACGGGCGTCCCGATTGGCCTTATACTGCTCAAACTGGTCATCGTATCTGTTCTGGCGTTCTTTACGGGTGGTCTTGGAATGTGAGGTGGTGTTCATCCGGTTCCGGAAACGCGGAGAAGCCTCTTCCTCGGGCTCTTCTTCAACCGCCGCTGCGGCCTGACGTCCGGCGCGGGGGGAAGTATCCGTGCGTTCAGGCGCTTCCCGGCGGGAGGGCCTTCTGACGGGCTCTTCCTCTTCTTCATACTCCTCCTCGGGGAGCGCATTGCGGGCAGCGGAGCGGGCACGGCGCGGAGCAGGAGCTTCCTCCTCTTCCAGTTCCTCGACGTCATCGTATTCTTCGGAGGTCTGTTTTGCTTTCCGTCCGCCGAACAGGATGCAGAGGATGAAGAGAAGACAGAACACGACGATGAAAACATCCGCTACATTGAAGACCGGGAAGGACGGAGCGAAGGAAAACTGGAACATATCCTGCACATAGCCGTACAGAGCGCGGTCAATGGCATTGCCGATCCCGCCGGCAGCAACGAAAACGGCGCACCAGCGGGCAAGTCTTCCGGAAATGAAGTTCGTTGCCAGCCCGACGATCACAAGGACGGTAAATACGACTGCAAGGATCACAAAGATCTTCCCCGCGTTGGCCCCGCTCAGAAAACTGAAGGCAGCGCCGTCGTTATGGACATTCAGCAGATTGATGATCCCGGGGATGAGAGGCTTCGGATCTCCGCCGTAGATGAGATTTCCGGCTGCCCAGTATTTGACCCACTGATCCAGAATGATGACAAGAACGCCAAAAATTGCGTAAAGCATATGAGTATTCCTCCTGATAACCGAAGTCAGATGACAACGGGAATGAAGAAGCGAGGTTACGCCTGCTTGCGGACTACCTCGGCACAGCGCGGGCAGAGACCGGTCTCGGGATCGGGCTGCTCGGTGTGGATCCAGCACCGCGGGCATTTGGCTCCGGGCGCTTCAAAGACGGAGATCCTGAGTCCGCTGTTGCGAACGCCTGCCCCTTCTACTGCACCGACGGGTACATCTCCGCCGATCAGGCACTTTGAAACGATGAACAGATCGGAAAGATCCATGGAAGAGACCTCGCCGAGCAGCTCTTCGGAAGCCGTGTCGGAAGCGGAGAGCACGACCGCGGCATCAAGAGGCTTGCCGATGCGCTTATCGGCACGGGCATTTTCAAGGATACCGTTCACATCGTCGCGCAGAGAGACGAGCCGGTCCCAGCGGGACATCGTCTCTTCCGGAAGCGCATAGGCGGTGAAAGGAGCGTGCATCTGATTGAGCAGGATGTTCCGCGGATCATCCGCAGTGCGATGCGGCATGGCAAGCCAGATCTCATCGCAGGTGAAAGCGAGGATCGGCGCGAACATTCTGGTCATGCTGTCGAGGATCAGGAAGAGGGCGGTCTGTGCGCTGCGGCGCTTGAGTCCATCTTTCTCCTCACAGTAGAGCCGGTCCTTTATGATATCGAGATAGAAGCTGGAAAGATCGACAACACAGAAATCGTTGATGGCATGTGACACCACATGGAACTCATAATCGTTGTAGGCAGCGGCCACTTTCTCTATCAGGGCATTCAGCCGGCTGATCGCCCAGCGGTCGAGTTCGAGCATATCTTCGGGAGCCACCAGGTCATCGGCATTGAAATCATTGAGGTTGCCCAGACAGTAACGGGCGGTGTTGCGGAACTTCAGATAGGTCTGCGAGAGCTGCTTGAAGATATCCCTCGAGCAGCGAACATCGACATGGTAATCGGAAGAACCTGCCCAGAGGCGCACCAGATCAGCACCGAACTCATTGACCATATCGGACGGATCGATACCGTTTCCGAGGGACTTGTGCATCGCGCGGCCTTCCCCGTCGACGGTCCATCCATGGGTGAGGCACTCTTTGTAGGGAGCGCCCATACCCAGGGCACCAACGGCAACGAGAAGCGAGGACTGGAACCAGCCGCGGTACTGGTCGCCGCCTTCAATATACATGGTGGACGGCCAGAAGCCCTGATCGCGCTTCATGGCAGCGTAGTGTGTGGACCCGGAATCAAACCAGCCGTCAAGCGTGTCTGTCTCCTTGGTAAAATGCGTCCCGCCGCAGTGCGGACAGACGAAGCCTTCGGGAAGGAGGTCGGAGGCTTCCATATCGAACCAGGCGTTGCTTCCCTTTTCCTCAAAGACCGAAGCGACCGATTCGATGGAATCTTCCGTGCATACAGCTTTATGGCAGTCACTGCAGTAGAATACGGGGATCGGGAGACCCCAGCGGCGCTGACGAGAGATGCACCAGTCGGCGCGTTCGCGGATCATGGCACCCATGCGCTCCTTGCCCCAGACGGGGAGCCAGCGGACCGGTTCACAGGCTTCGATCGCTTCCTCCTTGAAGGAATCAACCGAGCAGAACCACTGCGGGGTGGCGCGGAAGATGATCGGGTTTTTGCAGCGCCAGCAGTGGGGATAGCTGTGGATGATCTCTTCTGAAGCGAACAACACGCCGCTCTCTTTCATATCCGCGAGAATGATCGGATTCGATTCCTCTGTGCCGAGGCCGGCATACTTTCCGGCGTACTCGGTGTGACGTCCCTGATCATCCACAGGGACGACCATTTCCATGCCGTACTTCGTGCAGGTGACATAGTCGTCCGCACCAAAGCCGGGGGCTGTATGGACGCAACCGGTACCGGACTCCATGGTGACATAGTCAGCCAGGAGAAGGCGGGAAGTTTTGTCCAGGAAGGGATGGGAGGCCAGCATGTTCTCAAAGAAGCTGCCCGGATGAGATTCGAGGATCTCGTATTCACTGAAGCCGCCGATGTGCATGACCTTGTCAACGAGCGGTTCGGCCATGATATAGCTCTCGCCGTTGGGAGCCTTGACGATCGCATAAAGCTCGTCGGGATGCAGGGCAATGGCAAGGTTGCCGGGAAGCGTCCAGACGGTCGTGGTCCAGATCACGAAACTGAGACGGGACAGATCGAGATGGGCAAGTTTGCCGAGATCATCGTGCATGGGGAATTTCACATACACAGTGGTGCAGGGGTCATCCTGATACTCGATTTCCGCCTCGGCCAGAGCCGTTTCGTCTTTCGGGCACCAGTATACCGGCTTGAAGCCCTTGTAGATATGGCCGTTCTGATACATTTTGCCGAAGATGCGGATCTCGTCGGCTTCGAAGCCCTTGTTCATCGTGAGATAGGGATGCTCCCAGTCTCCAACAACGCCAAGGCGCTTGAAACCCTCGCGCTGGACATCGACATAATGGGCGGCGTAGTCATGACAGGCGGAACGGAAATCCGCAACGCTCATGGCTTTGTGATTGAGTTTCTGCTCCTTGATGATCGCGCTCTCGATCGGCATGCCATGGTTGTCCCAGCCGGGGATGTACGGCGTATAGTAGCCGCGCATCGCATAGGAACGGACAATAAAATCCTTCAGCGCTTTGTTGAGCGCATGACCCATGTGGATGGCGCCGTTGGAGAAGGGAGGGCCGTCGTGAAGGGAAAAGAGCGGCTTTCCTTCGTTTTTCTTGAGCAGTTCGTTATAGAGATCGATACTCTCCCAGTGCGCGAGCATTTCAGGCTCCCGTTTCGGAAGCCCGGCGCGCATGGGGAACTCAGTCTTCGGAAGATTCAGGGTGTTGTTGAAATCTTTAGACATAAACGGACTCCTGTTAAGTAGAATGAAAGGAGATAAACGGGGCAAACGGGGCGTGCGCGCAAGCGCCGCCCCGTTGTAAGAGACAGACGAGATCGCTAACTGTCAGCGATCAGAGGGAAAACGGCTGCGTGCTGCCGAAGTCGGGTTTGGACCGGGAAGGCGCGGCGCTGTCAAAAGTATCGGAAAGATCGATCTTGAATTCTGGTTCGGGCTTGATGCGGGCAACATTCTGCTCGATCGCACGGACCGCATCGTCGACATCCTGCTCGGCAGCAGCAGGTTTTGCTGCTTCAGGCTTGTTCAGGATCCCTTTTTCGATGTCATCCAGCTTGCTGAGCTGCGCCTGGAACAGTTCCCTCATCTGGGCAAAGAAAGAAGCGGAAGACTCCTGGGCTGCGGCCAGCTTCTTTTCCTGGATCTGTATCTGCTCGGGGATTGTTCCGAGACGGGTCTTGACCTGCGCTTCCGCATCACTCAGCATCTGAGCGGAACGGGTGCGGGCGTCGTTTTCAATCTGAACAGCCAGCTTCTGCGCGGAAAGAACAGCCATGTTCAGAGCTTCCTCATTGGAACGGTATTCCTCGATCTTGTCCACAAGGACCTTCATCTTGCTCTTTAATACTGCGTTCTCTTTCTGCGTGGCGGTGATATCTTCCGCGATCTCTTCGAGGAAATCATCGACCTCGGCCATGTCATAGCCGCTGAGTCTGGCTTTATCAAATGTCTTTTCACGGATATCCTGAGCAGTAATCATAACGGTTCCACCTTTCACATTACTTTGCAGAATTTATTCAAGCGAACCGCCGACCGTATCGGCAGTTCCGGAAGCGTCCGCTCCGAGGAGATCGACGTTTTCGGGGGAAACAAAATATGTTTTCGCGGAGACGGGCGTGATCTTCCCGTGCAGCGCAAAGACGATGCCGGAGATAAAATCAAGAAGACGGCGGGCTGTCTCGGTGGGCAGACCCTCAAGGGTCATGACCAGAGAGCGATTGCGGGAGAGGTGATTGACCAGTTCGCCGGCCTCATCGAAAGTTTTCGGGTTGAAAAGAATGACCTGGGACTCCCGGCCGCCGAAATTCACCGTACGTTCGCGCACCGTACCGCTTTGTTTTTTGATGCGCTTCCCGAGGTTCCCGAAGAGGCCGCCGGACATTTCCTCGTCCCCGTCGTCTGCATCACCGGAAGCGGGAGCAGCGGCAGAGGCGGTCTGTGCGCCGAAGGTGTTTTCAAATTCGATCCCGTCATTCTGAGCCGGAGCGGAAGCTTTGGGTTTCACGGAAAAAGTGCGGGCTGGTTTCTCGGCATCCTCAAAGAAATCGTCATCATCCTCATACGGCTGCGTAAGCTTTTTCAGTTCATCCAGAAAGCCCATGATAACGGGGTCCTCCCAATCAGGTGTTGTAATTTCTCGGACCGAACAGAGCCGAACCGATCCGGACCATATTCGAGCCGCAGGCTATGGCTGCTTCGAAATCTCCGCTCATGCCCATGGACAGAAGATCCATGGAGACATTATCGTATTTTTTCCCTCTGTTGTCAACAAAAAGCTGTCTCATAGCCTCAAAAAACGGGATGTTTTCCGAGGGCTTTTCACAAGCCGGAGGGATCGCCATAAGGCCCCGGACCGACACGTGAGAAAAAGCGGCGGCCGCTTCAAGAACGGACGGGAGCTGATCGGGAGAGAAGCCGGATTTGGAGGCTTCTCCGCCGATGTTGATTTCAAGCAGGAGGTCCTGACAGAGTCCGCGTTTTTCTGCACAGCGGTCGATCTCGCGGATCAGCTCCAGTGAATCGGCGCTGTGGATCAGGCCGGCCAGACCAACGACCTGCCGCACCTTGTTGCGCTGAAGATGGCCGATGAAGTGTAGCTGTGCTCCGGCATATGCATTCTGCGCGTTTTTTTCCAGCATTTCCTGTACGCGGTTTTCTCCGAAGACCGTGACACCCGCTTCAAAAGCCTCGCGGACACGGGAAGCGTCGTTCATTTTGGAGGCGGCTACAAGAATGATCTCCTGCGGATCCCGCCCGGCTGCAAGAGCGGCGCTTCGGATCCGTTCAAGAACAGAGGCCGCCCGTTCAGATATTTCCATCAGAATACCCCCTTTTCACGGAGAAATGACAGGTCATGCGCTGCATCCGGCGAATCATCCCGCTCCAGGATCACGGGATTTTCCCATCGGCCGAACCAGGTGATCTGGCGCTTGGCATAGCGCCGGCTGGACTGCTTGATCAGAGCGACAGCAGCTTCCCGGTCAAGTGAGCCCTGCAGAAAGAGCGCAGCTTCTTTATACCCGATAGCCTGCAGTGCGGTAGATCCCGGATCGAGACCCTTCCGGAGCAGAGATCCGACTTCGTCGAACAGGCCGTCCGCAATCATGCGGTCGACCCGTCGTTCGATGCGCGTATACAGAAGTGCCCGATCCCGGAAGGACAGAACGATCCGCACAGAGTCATAGCGGGGCGGCAGTGAACGGGTCTGCTGATCATGCTCGGACATCGTTCTGCCTGTGAGGGCATAGATCTCCAGGGCACGAACGATCCGGCGCCGGTCCGAGGGCGGAAGGAGAGCGGCGCGCTCCGGATCAACGGCGCGGAGACGCTCAAGCATGATTTCCCCGCCAAGGCGGTCATAGTCTTCGGAAAGCTGCGCACGAAGGCCCGGATCCCCGGAGTCGGCAAACGAACGGCCGGAGAGAAGAGAATCGATGTAAAGCCCTGTCCCGCCGGTGATGACAGGGATTTTCGAACGGGAAAGGATCTCCTCGCAGCAGGCGGAAGCCTCTTCAACATAACGTGCGACCGAGTAGTTCTCGCCCGGATCGGCCACATCGAGCATATGATGAGGTACGGCAGCCTGCTCTTCGGGACTTGCTTTGGCTGTCCCGATATCCATGCCGCGGTAGATCTGCATGGAGTCTGCCGAAACGATCTCCCCGCCGACTGCCTGAGCCAGCGCGATGGAGAGCGCGGTCTTTCCGGACGCTGTCGGCCCGGCAACAACAAAAACGGGCTGTCTCATTTCAGACGATCCGCAGGAAACGTTTGTCCAGATCCCTGACCGGGATGCGGAGAGAGACCGGCCTGCCATGCGGGCAGTACAGGACAGAACCGGACAGGACCGCGCGTGCGAGCTCTTCCAGTTCTGCGGAGGAGGTATCCCAGCCGGCTTTGATCGCCGCCTTGCAGGCGACGGTGTGGAGAACTTCATCCCGCGCGGAGGCGGGATCCGGCGCCTTGCCTGACCGCAGTTTTTCACAGATCTCCTCAATGGAAGGAACAACGTCCGCAGGGAACATATCTGCGGGGACGGCGCGGACCACAAAATTGCCGTCATCCAGCGGCTCGATCTCAAATCCGAGGGACGAGAGAAGTTCACCGTTGGCGGCAAGGACTTCGGCATCCTCTCCGTTCAGCCGGAGCGGAACAGGGATCAGCAGGACCTGAGCAGAGATCTCCGAGGTATTTTCTTTCAGGCGGTCAAAAATCATTCGCTCGTGTGCGGCATGCTTGTCGATAAGGACCACATCGGACCCCTGTTCGATAATGATGTATTTTTTGAACACTTCCCCGACCGTTTTGTAGGCGGGAATGGGCGATTTTTCAACATTTTGAACAGGAATTTCCACATTTTCGGCTGGTTTGCGGGCAGGATCCGTCCGGACGGGAACAGATCCCGTTCCCTTTTCAGCGGGAAGGACCGCCGGAGGCGTCTTTCCCGGCCGCGGGTCCGGGACAGGAGAAGAGGTGCCGGAAGAGAGATCCAGAACAGTCTGATAACTCTCCTGCTTCGCGGAAAATGCGCTGTCCCGGGTGTGTTTCCGGGAGGGAGCAGGGGGAGATGAAAGATTCTTGCGGTATTCCTCCGAGGAAAGCGTACGATAAAAGCCGCTCTTCTTGCCGAGCACCTGCTCGGTAGAGGCGGAGACAGGGAGATCGGCGGTCTTTTTCTCTCCTTCCAGAGCGGAGAGGACCGAATAATAGACAAGATCGAACACGCGCTTCTCTTCGCTGAATTTCACCTCCGTCTTGGCCGGATGGACGTTGACGTCCACGCTTCCGAAGGGAATATCCAGATACAGGACGCATCCCGGATATTTCCCTGTGAGGAGGGAGTTGCGATAGGCCTGTTCCAGCGCAGACTGGAGAAGCGCGGAACGGATGAAGCGGCCGTTGCAGAAGAAGAACTGTCCGCCGCGGTTTCCGCGCCCGGCTGCGGGAGAGGAGATGAAACCTGTCACGCGAAGGCCGGAATCCTCTCCTGCGCATTCGAGCATTCCCTGTGCGATGTCGCGGCCAAGGACCGTATAGATGCAGGAAGAGATCCGGGTGTCACCGGGGGAGAAAAACATTTCTTCTCCGTCCCGGATGAAACGGACGGAGACATCCGGATGGGCGAGTGCGCAGCGTATGGCGGCCGTCTGGCAGGCGGAGGCTTCACTCCGGTCGGACTTCATGAATTTGTGACGTGCAGGCGTATTGAAGAAGAGATCCCGGACGATGACCGTGGTGCCCTTGGGACAGCCGCTCGCGAGCATATCCTGGATTTCGCCCGCGGAGACCCGGACAAGAGTGCCTTCCCGGTCCTCGTCACGCCGGGTCTGCATCTCGAGATGGGAAACAGCGGAGATCGCTGCGAGCGCTTCACCGCGGAAGCCCATGGTGGAAATGCATTCGAGACCCTGTTCATCCGCAAGCTTGCTTGTGGCGTGGCGCAGAAAGGCGATGCCGGCATCCTCCGGAGCCATTCCGCAGCCGTCATCGGTAACACGTATATACACGGAGCCGCCGCCCCGGATCTCGATCGTAATGTTCCGGGCTCCGGCATCAAAGGAATTCTCAACGAGTTCCTTGATGACCGAGGCCGGACGTTCCACGACCTCTCCGGCGGCGATCATATCCGCCAGATGCGGGGGAAGGATATTGATCACAGACATGACAGGACCTCCGATCCGTTCCAGATACTGCCTCATTATACCGTATAGAAGTTGAAACTTCCACTTCTTTTATGCTAATATAAAGCAACCAGAACGGAAGGACGAAACAATGCCGGCAATCAGAAAAACTATTGATGAGGCAGAGATCCAGCGGCAGATCGAACTCTGCAGCAGGATCCGCGCGATGAAGAATACGGACGGCCAGGCGGGACTCGCACTGGTCGACACCTACGGCTGCCAGCAGAACGAGGCCGACAGCGAAAAGATCCGAGGTTACCTTGCTGAAATGGGCTACGGTTTCACACAGGATGAATTTGCGGCGGACATCATCGTTGTCAACACCTGTGCGGTACGCGAGCACGCGGAAATGCGGGTTCTCGGGAATGTCGGTGCGCTGAACCATACAAAAAAAGCCAAGCCTGAGCAGATCATCTGTGTCTGCGGCTGCATGGTCCAGCAGGAGCACATGACGGAAAAGATCCGCCGCAGCTACCCGATCGTGGATCTGGTGTTCGGCCCGCACGAGCTGTGGCGGTTTCCGGAACTGCTGCTGCGTGTGATCGAAAAGCACGGAAGGGTCTTCGCAACGGAGAAGGACGAAGGTGCGGTCGCGGAAAACATCCCGCTCAGAAGAGACGGGAAAGTGAAGGCCTGGCTCTCCATCATGTACGGATGCAACAATTTCTGCACCTATTGCATCGTTCCCTATGTACGCGGCCGGGAACGGTCCCGGCAGCCGGAGGATATCCTGCGCGAGGCGGAGCAGCTTGTGGCGGAAGGGTACAAGGACATCACGCTGCTGGGGCAGAACGTGAATTCCTACGGGAAGGATCTGGACCGGGAGATCGATTTCGCGGATCTGATACGAATGATCAACGCCATTCCCGGGGAATTTCTGATCCGGTTCATGACCAGCCATCCGAAGGATGCCACGGAGAAGCTTTTCCGTACGATGGCAGAATGCGAAAAGTGCGCGCATCACCTGCATCTTCCGGTCCAGTCCGGAAATGACCGTATCCTGCGGGCGATGAACCGGAATTACGATCACGCCGCTTATCTGAAAAAGCTGGAGACAGCGCGGCGCCTGATGCCGGATCTTGTTGTCACGACGGATATCATTGTGGGTTTTCCGGGCGAGACGGAAGAGGAATTCGAGGATACGATCCGCCTCTGCGAGCAGGTGCGGTACGATGCGATGTTCACCTTTATCTATTCAAAGAGGAACGGAACTCCCGCGGCTTCGATGCCGGATCCCTATTCCCGCGAGGAAAAACAGAGGCATTTTGACCGTCTGACGGAAACAGCAAACCGCATTTCCGGAGAAAAGCACCGGGAATATGAGGGAAAGAGCCTGAGAGTCCTCGTCGACGGGGAGACCGGCCGGGAGGAATACAATCTCTCGAGCCGGACGAACGGAGGGCGGCTGGTGCATCTGAAAGGAGACCCGTCGCTGATCGGACAGTTTGTGGATGTGCAAATCACGGCAAGCAACACATGGGCGCTGTATGGTGAGATGAAAAATGGCTGAGCTGACTCCGATGAAAAAACAATACAACCAGATAAAAGAGCAGTACGGCGACTGTCTGCTCTTTTTCCGGCTGGGTGATTTTTATGAGATGTTCAACGAGGACGCGAAGGTGGCTTCGCGGGAACTGGATCTGGCACTGACCACCCGTGACCGCGGGATCGAGGATCCGGAGGAGCGGACGCCCATGTGCGGGGTGCCCTACCACGCGGCGGAGGGCTATATAGCCAAACTCATCGCCAAGGGCTACAAGGTCGCGATCTGTGAACAGACGGAAGACCCGGCCCTTGCCAAGGGGCTCGTGAAACGGGATGTGATCCGGATCATTACGCCGGGGACCGTTACGGAGAGCTCCATGCTGGAGGAATCCCGCAGCAACTATATCTGCGCGATCTGTCTGGAGGAGAACGCCGGAGGCGCGGCCTTCTGCGACGTATCCACCGGAGAATTCTGCTGCAGTGCCTGGGAAGGGGATGCGGTGAACCACATCCTCAACGAGCTCGGCCGCTTTTCGCCGAAAGAAGCTGTACTTTCTCCCGGCGCAGAACAGAACGGGGAGATCCTCCGGTTTCTGACGGGAAAACTCGATGCGATGACGGAGCACGCGGGAGACCGCTTTGACTATGCGGCCTGTGCGGAGCGCCTGTGTGAGCGGTTTGCGCTGAAGGATGCGGACAGCTGCGGACTCGGAAACAGTCCGGCTGCGGTCCGGGCGGTCGGAGCCCTGCTGGACTATATCGAAGAGACGCAGAAGTTCGATCTGCGCCACATCAACCGGCTGAACGTGCTTTCGGACGGGCGGACCATGGAAATGGACTGGACGACCCGACGCAATCTTGAACTTACGGAATCGCTGCGCAACCGGGAGAAGAAAGGCACGCTGCTCTGGGTACTGGACCGGACGCACACACCGATGGGAGGAAGACTGCTTCGGACCTGGATCGAGCGGCCGCTGCTTTCCGCGGTGGAGATCCGCCGCCGGCATGCCTCGGTGCAGGAACTGTATGCGGACAGCGTGAAGCGGGGAGAGCTGCAGGTCGCGCTGAAGATGATCAGTGATCTGCAGAGGCTGGTCGGAAGGACTGTCTACGGCACAGCAGGGGGAAGGGATCTCCGCTCCATCGCTGACTGTGCGGCGGTTTTTCCCCGGCTGAAGGAAATCCTCGCAGACAGCCGGAGCGCCGGACTCAGGGAAATCGCGGACATGGACCCGCTGGAAGACGTACGGGAAATGATCGACGCTGCAATCGGGGACGATCCGCCCTTCTCGGTGCGCGAAGGCGGCATCATCCGGGAGGGGTACTCGGAAGAACTGGATTATCTGCGCAATATCCGGGACAACGGGGCCAGGATGATCGCGGAGCTGGAACTGAAGGAACGCGAGCGGACCGGGATCAAAAAGCTCAAGGTGGGCTATAACAAGGTCTTCGGATACTTCATTGACATACCGCGTTCAGCGGGCGAGAGCGGCATCCCGGCAGATTATATCCGCAAACAGACACTTGTCTCAAACGAGCGGTATATCACCCAGGAGCTGAAGGAACTTGAAAATACGCTCCTCACTGCCCGTGAGCGGATCAACGATATGGAATACCGCTTTTTCACTGAGATCCGGCTGAAGGTTGCTGAAAACGTGGACCGCATCCAGGCAACCGCGGATGCGGTGGCGCGTCTGGATGTGCTGTGCTCGCTTGCGGAAGTGGCCGTACGGAACAATTATACCCGTCCGGAGATCGATGCATCGGGAACGCTGGAGATCCTTGAAGGGCGGCATCTGGTGGTGGAGCAGACGCTGAAGGATGTGCTCTTCGTTCCCAACGATACCTATCTGAACGAGAGGGACGACCGCGTGGCGATCATCACCGGTCCGAATATGGCGGGGAAATCCACATATATGAGGCAGACAGCGCTGATCGTGCTTATGGCACAGATCGGTTCCTTCGTGCCGGCGAAAAGCGCGACGATCGGGATCGTGGACCGGGTCTTTACCCGGATCGGTGCCTCGGACGACCTTGCTTCAGGGCAGTCCACCTTTATGGTGGAGATGAATGAGATGGCGGAGATCCTGCGCTATGCCACCACGTCGTCCCTGCTTATTCTGGATGAGATCGGCCGCGGGACCAGTACTTTTGACGGTATGGCGATCGCGAGAGCGGTGCTGGAATACTGTGCGGACAAGCGCAGACTTGGTGCCAAGACCATGTTTGCGACACACTATCATGAACTGTCCGCCCTGGAGGGTGAGATCGGGGGCGTACGAAACTATAACATCACGGCGAAGAAACAGGGAGGGAACCTTGTCTTCCTGAGGAAGATCGTACGAGGTTCTGCGGACGACAGCTACGGGATCGAAGTGGCGAAGCTGGCCGGACTTCCTGACGGGATCATCACGAAGGCAAAAGCCTATCTGAGAGAGCTGGAGAGCAGTGGAATCGGACCGGCCTTCCCTCAGGAGAAAGAGGAGAGCGATCAGATCACCCTGGCGCAGGTGGGGAGCGACGAGATCGGAAAAATCCTGAGAGAAACAGACCTGAACACCCTTACTCCGCTTGAAGCCATGAACCTGCTTTTTGAACTGCAGAGGAAAGCGCGGGGATGACGGAAGAGAACGGACTGACAAAAAAAGAACGTTTCGCGCTTCTCATATATTTCCCGGTGCATCTGCTGGCGCTGCCCCTGCTTCTGGGATTCTTTTACAAAAAAGGGAGCCTGGATGAATCCCTGGCGAATTTTCTGGTTTATGCGGCAGGGACCCTGTATATGTTCATCGCACTGGGACGCTTTCTGAGGCGGGAATTCGACCCCTTCTGCGATAGTATCCTCCGATGTGTACTGCAGATCGGGGGTTCCTATCTGGCCGTGCTGGCTTTCAACTCGCTGTTTGCCGTTCTGCTGATGCTTGTGACGGGAAGTCCGGAAGTGGGGAATCCGAATAACGATCAGATCATCGATCTGGCGGAGAAGAGTCCTGGAATGATCAAAGCTATGGGCATCTTTCTGGCTCCGATCGTGGAAGAACTTCTTTTCCGTGCGGGACTGTTTGCAACGGTCCGGGAAAAGAGCCGGACCCTTGCCCATATTCTGAACATCCTGGCCTTCTCGGTGTATCATGTATGGAGTTATGCGCTGCTGGAACCACGGTATGCTTTTTATCTGATCCAGTATATCCCTGTTTCCTGGCTTCTCGCCCGCTGCTATGAAAAGACGCGTTCCATCTGGACGCCGATCTTTCTGCACATGGTGATCAACGCAGTATCGATGGCTGCAATGGAAGGAATGCGCTCGCTATGAAGAGAGAACGGACACTCATCCCGATCGCCGTGATCCGTACGGATTTCCCCGGAAAATTCGGGATCCCGCGGCAGGCCGGGATCATAGAGGATCTGGAGGGTAAGATCCTCTTTGAAAAAGATTTCTCGGACCGGGAAGCCCTTCGAGGAATCGAGGATTTCAGTCATCTCTGGCTGATTTGGGGTTTCTCGGAAAACGAAGGCTGGTCGCCGACGGTACGGCCTCCGCGGCTGGGCGGAAACGTGCGGAAAGGTGTATTTGCCACGCGTTCCCCGTTCCGGCCGAACGGACTTGGGCTCTCATGCGTCCGCCTGCTCCGCATCGAGGACAGCGGAAGGGGCATGCCGGAGCTCATCGTGGGCGGGGCCGATCTGATGGACGGCACGCCGATCTATGATATCAAGCCCTATATCCCCTATGCGGACTGTATCCCGGAAGCATCCGCGGGATTTGCGGCAGATCCCGGAGAACATATCCCCGTGGAGATCCCTCCCGAGGTGGAGGAAAAGATCCCCGCGGAGAAAAGGACTGTGCTCCGGAAGGTGCTGGAACTTGACCCGAGGCCGCGTTATCTCGGCATGGGAGAGCGGGAGTACGGATTTGAATTCGGAGGCATCACGGTCCGCTTCACAGCAGAAAACGGGATCATCCGCGTTCTGTCTGCAGAGGAAAAAGAATAAGAGAAACGTCCGGCTGAACAGATCGTTCAGCCGGACATTTCTCTTATCGGGTATTAAGCGGGAAAATGAGAGGAAAACATTCGCAGACAGAGGCCCCTGTGTTTTTTTGATCAGGGCTGCGGAGAAAAAGGATCCCGCAGAGGAACGGTATCCAGCACCTCAAATCCAAAAGAGGAAGCAAGCGCACGACCGGCTTCGATAACATCCGGGCGGAATACGTTTTCGGGCCGGTGCGCATCGCAGCCTATAACAGCCCTGCAGCCTTCTTCCGCCGCGATTTTCCAGAAACCCGGGTAGGGATAGGAGCGCCCTTCACCCAGACCGAGCAGATTGATCTCCAGCGGCAGTCCGTACTGATTGGCTTTGCGGCAGAGACGGCGCATCTGCCGGTCGTACTCCTCCTGATCCCCGTTGTGGTTCACGATGTCCGGGTGCGCAATATAAGTGAAGCGGCCGGTCTCGATCCCGGTGATGAGCTGACTGACGTAATCGGAAAAGACTTCCGGTCCCGGCATGCCGCAGTGGAACCCGTCGTGCTGGTTTCGAGTGAAATGCTGCGCAAGAAGGAGATATTCGATCGGCCGCCTGCGAAGCTCCTCCAGCAGGGGAAGGAACAGAGCCGGGTAGTACTCCACTTCGAGACCGAGATGGATCTCAATATCGTTCCGGTATTCATCCCGCAGGGCAAGGATGGTTTCACAGTAGCCGTCCAGCTCTGAAAGATCCATCCGGACGGGGATGGGCTTTGGAGGATCTCCGGCACCGGGGTACGGAGTGTGGTCCGAGAAGCCGAGAACCCGGATACCGCCCCGGATCGCATTTTCGATGTATTCCCGTTCGGTTCCCGAGGCGTGGCCGCATCGGAAAGTGTGGGTATGGTAATTGGCGATGAGCTGTACAGACATGAGGATCACTCCTTTATATCTTTCATTGTGAGGCTGATGCGGTGTTTGACCTCATCCACCTCCAGGACGGCCACTTTCACAACGTCGCCCACCGATACGACCTCGCTTGGATGGCGGATGAAGCGGTCGCAGATGCGAGAGATGTGGACCAGACCATCCTGATGGACACCGATATCCACGAAAACTCCGAAATCGATGACGTTCCGGACTGTACCCATCAGCACCATGCCGGGCTTCAGGTCCCGGATATCCAGCACGTCCCGTCGAAGAACCACAGGAGGAAGGTCATCACGCGGATCCCGGCCGGGACGGAGCAGTTCGGATACGATATCCTTCAGGGTAGGGGTACCTACACCGCATTCCTCCGCAACGCGCTCCCAGCCGATCGCCTCGACGATACTGCGCAGATCGCCTATCGATCCGCTTTTCACATCGTCCAGCGAGAGGCGGCAGAGCGCGAGAAGCTTTTCCGCGGCTGCATAGCTCTCCGGATGGACGGCAGTATTGTCCAGCACCTGGAGGCTTTCCGGGATACGGAGAAAGCCGGCACACTGTTCAAAAGCCTTAGGGCCGAGTTTGGGAACCTTGGAAATCTGTTTCCGGCTGGTAAAGGCTCCGTTTTCCTCGCGGTAGGTAACAATGTTCTTCGCAGTGGTCCTGGTCAGACCCGCGACCCGCAGCAGCAGAGAGGGTGAGGCCGTGTTGATGTCCACTCCGACCGAGTTGACGCAGTCCTCAACCACACCGTTGAGCGTCTCCTCCAGCTTGGCCTGCGGCATATCATGCTGATACTGTCCCACACCGATGGCCATAGGATCGATCTTGACCAGTTCCGCGAGCGGATCCTGCAGGCGGCGGGCAATGGAGACTGCAGAACGGAGATTGACGTCATACTCTGGAAATTCTTCCGCAGCCAGTTTGGAAACGGAATACACCGAGGCGCCTGCCTCGTTGACGATAGCGTAGGACTGAGCGCCGTGAAGCTCATGCAGCATCTCCACGACCATCTGCTCCGTTTCGCGGGAGGCTGTACCGTTTCCGATGGCTATGTGCTCCACACCGTGTTTCCGGATCAGGGAGGACAGGATGCGAATGGCCTCTTTTTTCCGGCTTTCCCCGAATGTTGGGTAGACGACGGAGGTGTCGAGGACCTTGCCGGTAGCATCGATCACGGCGACCTTGCAGCCGTTTTTATACCCGGGATCCAGTCCCATGGTCACCTTTCCGCGGACAGGCGGCTGCATCAGCAGCGGCTTCAGGTTAAGCGCGAAATTATGGATCGCGCCGTCATTTGCAGCGTCGGTGAGAGAGCTTCGCATTTCCCGCTCAAGCGAGGGAAAAATGAGACGGTCGAAGGCATCATCCGCGGCAGCCCGCACGAAAGCCATGGAGGGACTGCCGGGAATCAGGACCTTCCGGCGTATGCGCTGCAGACAGGCGTCCCGGTCCGCAATGACTGACACGTTCAAAAAATCTTCCTTTTCTCCGCGGTTGAGAGCCAGGACCTGATGCCCCTTGATACGGGAGATCTTTTCTGAAAAATCATAATACAGGCGGTAGACCGAATCCTCTTCTTTTGCTGCGGAAGAAGAAACCGAGCCGGCTGCTGCGATATACTCTCGCAGGATACGGCGGATCTCTGCATCGTCGGAGATCCTCTCAGCAAGGATGTCGGAAGCGCCGGCAAGCGCTTCCTCCACAGAAGCCACGCCTTTTTCCGGATCCACGTACCCTTCGGCGAGGATCTCGGGAGCAGCGGAATCCCTCTCCTGTGCGAAAAGCAGCAGAGCAAGCGGTTCCAGTCCCTTTTCACGGGCCACGGTCGCCCGGGTGCGGCGCTTGGGCTTATAGGGACGGTAAAGATCTTCCAGTGCGGCAAGCGTAGCGGCGTCATCGATCGCGGCGGCAAGATCCTCCGTGAGCTTCCCCTGTTCCTCAATGGTCTTTTTGATCGTTTCCCGCCGCTCCTGCAGTGAACGGAGATACTCGAGGCGCTCCACAAGCGTACGGAGAGCGGTGTCGTCCATGGCGCCATGGAGTTCTTTGCGGTAGCGGGCGATAAAAGGTACCGTGTTGCCTTCGTCAAGAAGGGCGATGACATTTTCGATGTGCTCGGGCTTTTTGTCCAGTTCCCGGGCAAGGATCTGCGTGATTGATTCCAATGGTCTGTCTCCTGACATCAAACAGAATAAAGCCGCCGGTCCGGCGGCTGTTGTAAAGTGTACCACAGCGGGATATAATACAGCAAGAGATTCTTATTCCACGCGGGAAATAAACAGCCGAGGAAGGGATGAAACCATGACGGAAGACGAAAAAAGGCGGAACGGGATGCTTTTCTGCCCCCTGGATGACGAACTGCGGGCGCAGAAGCTCCGCACCCACAAGCTGAATCAGGATTTCAACGCACTGTATGAGGATCAGGAGAAAGAGCGGGAGAGGATTCTTCACGAGATCCTGGGAGAGATCGGAGAAGGAACGTTTCTCCAGGGCCCGGTGACATTCCACTACGGGATCCATACGCGGATCGGAAAGAACGGCTTCATCAACTTTAATTTCACCGTACAGGATGATGCGGCTGTAACGATCGGGGATGACTGCAACTTCGGGCCGAACGTCACCATTGTGACGCCGGTCCATCCCCTGCTTCCGGACGAACGCCGGCTGCTTCTGTGCGCGGACGGGCAGAAAAGGCAGCTTTGTTATGCTAAGCCGGTGACAATCGGGAATGATTGCTGGCTCGGAGCAAATGTGGTGATCTGCCCGGGCGTGACGATCGGAGACAACTGCGTGGTCGGGGCAGGAAGCGTCGTAACGAGAGACATTCCGGCCAACAGCTTTGCAGCGGGGAACCCGTGCCGGGTCATCCGCCCGATCAACGAAGCGGACAGCATGCGCGATCATCCGGAACTTCTGGGAGACAATCAGGTGATCAGATAAAAACACGAAAAAAGAAAAAGCGGAGTGATCACTCCGCTTTTTCTGCGTTCTGGACCCGATCGAGGATTTCATCCAAAGGAAGGAAAGGATCCTCCATCATCCGGACATCCCTGTCGAAATTCAGAACCTGGCCCGGCGCATCAGAGACCAGAGGCCACACAGGCAGGCCCTCTCCGTTCGGATCTCCCGTTCGTGCAAAATTGACCCAGTACTGCTGCATGATCTCAGAGAGTGCCCGGTCTTCCGCATCATAGTTCTGCGGGGCATTCTCCAGATTGCCGTAGGCGTAGATCATTTCCCCGGAATGCCAGTCTCCCAGGCTGCGGTTCTGACGTGTAAAATAGTATTCATAGACCGGTTTTCCCTGCGCACAGAGACGGCGGGACCAGTCATAGTGGCTGTAGGCGAACCAGGCGGCGCTCAGCAGCGTGGTCATGTTCTTTTTTGTCGCCTCCGGGTAAAGAGCCAGCACGGTATCTGTTTCCCCGTGAAAGATGTTTTCCACAAGAGCGGGATAGTTGTTTTTGCCGACCGTCATGGTCAGGTTGAACACATCCGCTTCCCGTCCGTTGAAACCGTTCAGCAGAGCCTCTTCGTTGTTTTCCGCTTTCTCATAGGTCCGATAGGGCTCCTCGACGATCGCATAGCCGTCCACGGTCATGGAATTGTTGGAAAACGCGGTGCCGACCAGTTTTTCCGCGGGGATGGCCCGAAGGTCGGACGAAGACGTTGTGCCGAACTCTTCCCGGATCCGGATGCCCATTTCAAGCGCCTTTTCCAGAGGGCGGAAGGTGTGGTAGGGCTTAATGGCCGTGATGCCGCTGCTCTCTGCGATAGCCCTGCGAAAGAGGCCTTTCGCCAGAGGGGAGACGCAGAGGGCGTTGACGCTGGAGGAACCGGCGGATTCGCCTGCAATGGTGATATTGTCCGGATCCCCTCCAAAGGCGGCGATATTATCCTTCACCCAGCGAAGCGCCGCGATCTGGTCCAGCAGGCCGTAGTTGCCAGTCGTTCCATTGGGGGACTCTGCTGCCAGATCCTCGGCGGCATAGTACCCGAACACGTTGAGCCGGTAGCCGAAATTGACGAAAACCACGCCTCTTTCCGCAAGACTCTCGCCATTGTAATCCCCGAATGAGGGCTGCCCGGTCATCAGCGATCCTCCGTGAATGAAAAATATCACCGGGAGGCCTGCCTGCTCGCCGGCCGGCTTCCAAACATTCAGATAGAGCGAATCCTCACTCACCGGCTCGCGGAAATTGTCCTGCAGGCTTACGGTAAAAGTCCGGTAGCCGACCAGCAGTGTGAGCGAGTCCATGATAACGGGATTTCGCTGCTGCATGGACATGGGAGCGAAATGATCGCAGACGCGGATTCCCTCCCAGGAGGAAGGCTCCTGCGGTTCCCGCCAGCGCAGATCTCCGACCGGAGGCTGCGCATAAGGGATCCCGGCGTATACTTCCACGGTCTTCTCCGTATTGAAGACACCGACCAGATCTCCCTGCGCGACCGAGATCACGTCCGTCTTTGCAATATCTTTCCCGCGCACAGCAGGGATCGCGCGGTAGGGAGGTGCGGTCACGGCAAGATCCAGGACAAGGAGCGCAAGAAGAACGATCCAGCCGAGAAAGCGCAGGGCACGCGGCTTCGTTTTCAGGAAACGGCGATGCAGGAGGAAGAACAGTGCAAACAGTCCGGCGGCGAGGATCCAGCCGGGAACAGTGTTTCTGGAAAACTCAAGCACAAGAGCGAAGAGAACAGCCAGCAGGATGAACCAAAAGAGAAAGCCGCTTTTCTTCTTTTTTTCAGTTTTTTTCATAAATACCCTCCGGAATCGTCATTTTCAACAGTATAGCACAGGAAACCGCAGGGAAAAAGAAGGACCCGAGAGATACCTGCAGGAAAAAAGGTTTACAACTGTGTCATTGCGCATTGCCTGCAGGCATGATATGATGAAAAAAAGGACTCCGGACGTGACTGCCGGAGCATGAGGATATGGATAAAGAAAAAACAGGAAAAGTCAAAAAGAGGATCGCGCGCTCCGCAGTAGCACTGACGACGGCCGCATCCCTGATCACGGCAGGGCTTTTTCACACTCCGGCGGAGATCGTGAAAGAAGAGGATGTGCTTGTGCCGCCTGCGATCGTGGAAACGATGGACAGGGAGCCGGTCCCGGATGAACCGGAGGATATGCCTGAAGAGGAAGAGGAGCGGAAAAAGAGTCTGAAGGACCGCTTCCGTGAAATTCTGCTGCGCATGCCTCGGATCGTGCGCGTCCTGCTGCTGCTCCCGCTGTGGTGCATCGGCACGGCTCTGATGGCGGTGCTTACGCCTTTGTTTCAGGCGGTGCTGCCCCCGCTGCTGAACATAGTCCTGAAATGGGTGATCATTGCAGCGGTGCTTCTTGGACTGGTCACAGCTGCGCTGAAGCTGGTGTTCCCGGATCTTCCGCTGAAAAAGATCCTTTCAAAACGCAACATAGTGCTCGTGGTGATCTACAGCGCAGTGGTGGGAATGGCCGGCTGGGTGCTGGAGGACCTTTATCCGGAAACAAAGCTGCTTGTCCCCGCCGTGTATGCCGGAGCAGCGGCCCTGTTCACAGGCGGCGTCCTGATTTCCGCCATGTTCAGCCGCAGGGAGAAAAAGCCGGAATCGGCGTCATAAAAAGAAAATGGAAAAAAGAACGCCGCAGAGACATCTGCGGCGTTCTTTTTCCTGCTGTGTTTACTTATGGATTCTGGGACTCAACGATGTTCTTCTTCCACTTTCCGGAAAAGAAGAAAAACAGAAAGATCACGAACGGTGTGTAACCTGCCAGCGCATCGCCAAGCCAGAAACCGATATGCTTCATCCCGAGGGCAAGACCAAAGAGTACCGCCAGGCCGATCCGCATGACAACAGCGTCCAGTATCGCGCAGAGAAGATTCACCCGGTAGTTTCCGGAGCCGTTGATCAGCGCATTGGAAGGGGTGCGCAGGGCTGCGCCGTAGAAAAGGAGAATGCCGATGGGGACATAAGACAGGCCGATGGCGATGACTTCCGGATCCGAGGTGAAGATCTGGAAGACCTGCGACGGGAACAGCAGCAGCACGGCGGAGAGCGCAGTGCCGATCAGAAGGGAAAGCAGCAGGATGGTGCGTATGATTTTCGGGACGCGGTCGTAGTTCCGCGCGCCGAGATTCTGCCCTACCATGGTGGAGCCGGAGGTGTTGAGGGAGTTGCTCAGCATGTTGGAAACGATCGCGATCTTGTTGGCCACACCGGCAAATGCGGAAACAGCCACACCGTAGGAATTGATAAAGGAATTCACGAACAGCTTGCTGACCTGCACGGACATGGATTTGAGCGCCATAGGAACGCCGAGCTTCAGCAGAGACTGAAGCATGCCGCGGTCCGGGTGCAGGAATGCTGCTCCGGTGAAGCGCAGGCCGAACAGATCCTTCCTGCGGACGACGAGCAGCGCGCAGCAGATGAAACTCAGAGCCTGACTGATCACCGTTGCAAGAGCGGCGCCTGCGGCGCCCATGCGGAACACGAGCACGAACAGAAGGTCAAGGATCACATTGGTCACCGAAGCGATCCCGATGAAAAGGAAGGGATGCCGGGAATCTCCGAGTCCGCGGAGAACGGCGCTGGAGGCATTGTAGCCGTAGATGAAAACGAGTCCGCACAGGCAGATCGTCATGTAGTTATAGGCTTCGGTCCAGGATTCGGCCGGTGTGTTCATAACGCGCAGCAGAGAGGAGCGCAGAAGGAAAGCCAGCGTGCCGAAGCCGAGCGCACATAAAAAAAGGAACGAGAAGAGTGTAGCGACGAAGATGCTGATGCTCTCGTGTTTTTTCGCTCCGAGATACTGTGAGATGATGACCTGCCCCGCGTTGGAAAAGCCCATGGCGACGAAGGTGAGGAAATTGATCAGGTCTCCGCCGACTGAGACACCTGAGAGCCCCACTTTTCCCATCACATGGCCGACTATGATCATATCCACCATGTTGTACACAGCCTGCAGAAGACTGGCCAGGAAAAGCGGCGCGGCAAAACGCAGGAGAGAGCCCGCAATGGGACCGGAGGTGAAATCCGTTACGAAGCGTTTTTCTTTTTCCAATCGGACACCTCCCCGTAATCAAAGCGTTCAGCGATCAGACCAAGTATAGCACAGGGGGGCAGGGGCCTTCAAGGAAAAGGAAGGCGCGCGGCATTGCACTTTTGAGGCTTCGATGGTATGATGAAAAAACCGGAACGGATTTCTCCGGTGAACCTTTCACGAAGAGAGGGATGAAGAATGGCAGACACACCAAGAGGACGCAATAAAAAAATCACCGGCACCAGCGGAAACATCGACAGACGGGGAGACGGGCTCGGCACCGGCCCGGTAGGGAACCAGCAGGGCTATGCCGGACGGCCGGGGACATCCTCCGGCGGTTCTTCCCAGGGACAGCAAGGCGGCCACAGCGGCTATCAGGGACATGGCGGGAATTTGCCCGGCGGTCCGCACAGACCAAACGGACCGGGACCTGACAGACCCTCCCGTGCGGCGAACAGCTATATTCCCGTTACCTCCTCGCCGTCTGCGCGAAGGGGAAGAAAACTCAGCCCCGTCCTGATTGTAATCCTTATCGTACTTGCCTTTCTCCTGATCCGCAGCTGCACTTCGGCGTCCGATGTAGACTACGGAGGATCTGCCGGTACGTACAGCAGCTCGCAGAGCAGCACAGGCCCCCTGGAGACGCTCCCAACGGAAAAACCCTCAGGCTACGGAGCCGGATCGTCCTCGGGACAGGCTTCTTCATCAGGCACCGCTCCTTCGAGCGCGGGTTCGGCCTACGGAACAGGATATGGATCCTATTCCGGATTCGGATCCTCCAACGGCTACGGGAACGGCTACAGCTACAGCAGCTTGTTCGGCAATTCCGGAGGCTATTCGAACAGCAGCGTTTCAAACGGATGGAGCCTCTCAAGCAACACCGGCAAGCTGGACGGCAGTGTTGTTTCCGGCGCGCGGAAGAAACTCACCAGCATCAAGGGCGGCGGCAAGGATGTCGTGACGGTGATGATCTATATGTGCGGGACCGACCTGGAATCCCGCAGCGGCATGGCCTCTTCCGATCTTAAGGAAATGGCCTCTGCGGAAATCGGGGAGAATGTCAACATCCTTGTTTACACCGGCGGATGCCGGCGCTGGCAGACAAGCGGCATCAGCAGCACGGTCAACCAGATCTATCAGGTAGGCGCGGGCTCTATCAAACGGCTCGAGAACGATATGGGTTCCGGGGCCATGACGAACCCGGATACCCTCTCTGAATTCATCCGCTACTGCGCTAAGAATTTCCCCGCGAACCGCAATATGCTGATTCTGTGGGATCACGGCGGCGGTTCCATCAGCGGTTACGGGTATGACGAAAAGACCTCCTCCACCTCGGCTATGACCCTTCAGGGCATTCAGAAAGCCCTGAAGGACGGCAAAGTCAAATTTGACGTGGTGGGGTTCGACGCGTGCCTTATGGCCACGGTAGAGACGGGACTGGTCTGTTCAGACTACGCGGACTATCTGATCGCGTCCGAGGAGACGGAACCGGGCTACGGCTGGTACTACACCACATGGATCACGAATCTCTCGAGGAACACCTCGCTGCCGACCATTGAACTCGGCAAGCAGATCGTGGATGACTTCGTAGCCTACAGTGCGCGCTACGCGCAGGGACAGAAAGCGACCCTTTCAGTAGTGGATCTGGCGGAACTGGCCAAAACAGCCCCGGACAGTCTGAAGGGATTTGCCGCATCGCTCTCGGAACTGCTGAAGGGGGATGACTACAAGACTGTTTCCGATGCGCGCAGCGGTGCACGGGAATTCGCCACTTCCAGCCGGATAGACCAGATCGACCTTGTCAGCTTTGCGAACAAGGTCGGTACGGAGGAAGCAGGTGAACTGGTGGACGCACTGCTCGGTGCAGTGAAGTACAACCAGACATCCGCCAATATGACGGACGCCTACGGCCTCTCCATCTTCTTCCCTTATCAGAAGCTCTCCTATGTGAACAAAGCGACGTCCCTGTATGACAGCCTCGGTCTGGACGATGATTACATGAAAGCCTGCCAGGAATTTGCCAGCATCGAGACGAGCGGGCAGGCAGTATCAGGCGGAAGCACGAGCCCGCTGTATTCCCTGTTCGGCGATTATTCCGGCTATTCCTCGGGTTCGTACGGTTCCTACGGCAGCGGTTCGGGAAGTTCTTACGGCAATTCCTACGGCTCCGGCTATTCCGGATACTCCGGAGGATATTCGTCGGGCACTTCGAGCTATGACACCTATTCCTCCTCCGACCTGCTCACCGGACTTCTCTCACAGCTCCTCTCGGGCAGCTACAGCGGAATCAGCGGCTTTGACAGTGAAAGCACCTCCTGGTACGGCAAGTCTATTCCGGTACAGGATACTGCGGAGTATATCCTGCAGAATCATTTCGATTATGATGCCCTGGTCTGGCAGGAAGATGCGGCCGGAAACCGAACGATCACGCTTACAGGAGATCAGTGGGCTCTGGTCCATGACCTGGAACTGAATGTATTCTATGATGACGGCGAGGGGTTTGTGGATCTCGGACTGGACAACAGCTTCGAAATCTCCGAAGACGGAGTGCTTGCGGGCAGCTATGACGGGACGTGGACAGCGATCAACGGCAGGGCTGTGGCCTATTATCATGAGGACACGGTGGACACCGGAGATTTCTGGACCATGACCGGACGTGTCCCGGTCCTGCTGAACGGGGAACGGGCTGAACTGGTTCTCATTTTCGACGAAGAAAACCCGGACGGTTACGTGGCCGGTGCCCGCAGGGTCTATAAGGACGGTGAAACGGACACCATCTCGAAGGGGCTGATCGAACTTGCCGCAGGCGATAAAATCGATTTCCTCTGCGATTATTACAGTTACGCGGGAGAATACCTCGACAGCTATGTCTTCGGTGACAGCCTGACCGTGAGGGGAGATCTGGAGGTCAGCTATGTGTATCTGCCGGATGTATCCATGGCGAATGCCGTGTACCGGTTCACGGATATCTACGGACAGAACTACTGGACTCCGGTGATGTGAGTGCAGAGCCGGAAACATAAAGAAAAAAGACGGAGCGTTTCCCATACGGGAAAGGCTCCGTTTGCTGATGCAGGCTCCGTTTCAGACAAAATCCTGTCCGGAACAGCTGCGGCTGTTGAGTGTGATGATGGCGGCAATGATAAGTGCGATACCGATCAGCTTGGGAAGATCATGCGGCTCGCCGAATACGGTCATTCCGATCAGGGAACCCACGACCGGTTCAACGGCGACAAGGATAGCGGCTTTTCCTGAGTCGATATGCTGCAGACCCCATGTATAGAGGAAATAAGGCAGCACGGTGCTCACCACCGCGATGCCTGCGAGCGGGAGGAGAAGACCCGGCTGTGCCGCAATCGTCACAGCAAGTCCGCCCGGATCCCCGACGAACAGGGCACCGGCGAAGGCAAAGAGAAATGTATAGGCCGTAACGGTGAAGGTGTCGTACTTATTCAGCGCATAACGGCCGAAAACCGTATACAGCGCATAAAGCAGACCGGAGGCGATGCCCGAGAGGAAAACGAGAGGTGTCACGGAAAGGGAACCCGAGAGGAGCCCGGATACGCAGACGCATCCGGCCACCGTGAGGCAGAGCGCGAGCAGCTTCCGGCCAGTGATCGACTCCTTGAAGAGTACGGCGGAAAACAGCATGACAAAGACCGGGGAGGTGTACAGCAGAACCACGGCGATGGACGCCTGTCCGTGGACCATGGTGTAGAAATAGCAGCAGCTGAAAAAAACCACGCTGATGACGCCGGTCCCGAAAAACATCCACAGGTCCCGCCAGGCGATCCGGAAACGTGACCGGTCGCGGATCAGGAGAAACGTGCAGAACAGCACCGCAGCGACTGCCAGCCGTGCAAGCGCGATCTGCATGGAGCTAAGCCCGGCTGCGGAGAGGCGCCGGACGAACAGATTGATGCATCCCCACAGGACACCTGCAAGGATAACGGATATTGAGGCTTTTGTTTTCATGGAAGCGCATCCTTTCCAAGGCGGAATTGTACCATGCGGAAAGGAACGGATGCAAGAAAAACCTTCTGCCTTTTCAGACAGAAGGTTTTTCTTCTTTGCTGCCGTCGGTTTTGTCTGTTGTCAGAGACTCTTCAGGAGAGCGTTGAAGAGCTTTCCGGCGCTTCTTCCGAAGGAGCAGCAGGAGCGTGACAGAGCCTGCGATCAGTACACCTGCGCCGATACAGACCGGAGCCAGAGGAAAGGAACGCAGCGAGATCTCGGTATAGGCGAAAGTGCCACCGTTCGGCAGACGGAATACGACATAGCTTCCGTCCGCCTCATAGTCTGCAGGTTCCCAGCTGCCGTCCGGACGATGCAGATGCAGCGTCCCGTTCGAGGGCGCCAGCATGTGTACCGTAAGATCGGCCCCGTAGCCCTCCACAAGAAGGGCAGCGGAACGCAGAAGAATCGGATCGGGAAGTACGGAGTCAGGCCATGGACTTTCAGGATCGAGGACAGAGAGGGTCTGCTCTTCGGAAAAAACGCCTTCCACCAGATAGACAGGGCGGTCTTCCTGCGAGGTGAGCACCGGGATCGGCACCGCGTAGTGTCCGGTGACGGTGGCGTTTTCATAGATCGGACCGTCAGGGGCGTCGTCCCATTCCCAGGGCTGCCCTTTGGAATCGCGCGCAACACGGGGCGTCCCGCGGAGTTTCCCTCCCAGACGGACGCTGCGCACTGTTTCAGTCCCGTCCGGATGTATGAAGCGAATGGAAACGGTCTGGAAGTAATCCGGGACTTCTTCCAGCTCTCTCAACTGAAGGACGTCGATGGGTTCCGCCTTTCCGGCATAACTTGCTCCGTCGATGCCCCCGGCCGGATTGGTCAGGAAGCGGTTCTCTGAAAGATCTCCCTCCGCCCAGCCTGCGATTGCGCCGAGAAACTCGCTGCCCTCGGTAAACTTCACGTGGCTCAGGCAGGTCAGGATGTTCACGCCGGATCCGCAGATCCCGCCGAGATATTTGCTTCCGCTCACCGAAGAACGGGCATAACAGTCAAAGACCGTTCCGTTGGAGAGGCCTGTGATGCCTCCGCAGTAATCACCGTTCTCACAGCGAACGGCGCTGGAGTTTCCGCATCCGGCGACAGCCCCCTGGGTCATGCGCCCGGCGATCCCTCCGGCATAACTGTCGCGTACGGTAACGTCTCCGGTGTTGAGGCAGCTGCGGACCACCGAAAAGAAAGTGGTCTTGGTGTCAGTATAGAGATAGCTCGAAAAGTCCAGCTGTCCCGCCACATCGAAGCTCAGTTCGACCGCACAGATGCCCAGGATCCCTCCTGCGTTGGTGTCTGCCAGGACCGTACCGGTGTTTTCACAGTCTGCGATCGCTCCGGTATCGATGTTGTATGCTTCCTGCACCGAAATGTCTTCGGTGAGATCCCGGTCCGGAGAAGCGTTTTCCACAGCGCGGCGCAGGATCGCCTGGATGGCGTTGGCATGGGTGTTTACGGAGCGCAGAGCTCCTGTGACTCCCGAAGCGGCGCTGCCCATCAGGGAGATCAGCTGCGTGGACCCGTTCATCAGGAGATCGAGGTTTGCGGTGATCTGGCTGAAGTCGGGAGTGTCGATAACAGGAAAGTCCGGGAAATTGATTTCTCCATCGCCAGGTGTCGGCAGGTCGGGCAGATCCGGAATCCCCTCCGTCGGAACGATCGAAACGATCTGCTCGGCAAGTGCCCGTGAATAGGAAGCCATCTGCGAGATCGTCTCGGCCCCTGCGCCGAGAGAACTGTTGATACTCCCCGAAATGGCATTGACCGAACGGTTCAGCGCATCCATTTCCGTCTGAAGTTCATTGAGCAGGTCTTCCGAGAAAACCATGGAAACATAGGGTTCCAGCTGCCCGGCGATGCCTCCGACATCCCGCTGGCCCCATACCGGGCCCAGATTCCGGCTGGTGCAGAGATATCCGCTGGTCTTGCCGGCGATGCCTCCGACGTTGAAGCCCTGGTATTTATATCCGACGATCCCCTGGTTCTCGCAGTTCATCACTGTTCCGGAGGAAGAGCCTACGATTCCGCCGATGTTGGAGATATTGACAAAGTCCTCCGTAGTCAGCTGCGAGATATCAAAGGTATTGATGTTGAATTCCGTTTCGGTAAGGACATCGATCGGCGTGGAACAGACCGCGCCGCTGTTAGCACAGGACCATATGGCGCCTGTGCTGGTGCCGGCGATCCCGCCGGCGTCTCTTTCCCCGGTCAGTGTGCCGCTGAAGCTGCAGTGAGAAAGGGTGCCGGCGTTTTTTCCGGCAATGCCGCCAACAAAGCGTCTGCCGGCCACTTCCCCGATGAAGGCGCAGTTATGGATGGTGCCGGAATTCTCTCCGGCGATGCCCCCGACAAACTGCGCGGTCCCTCCCGGGCGGACGGAGCCGTACACAAAGAGGTCCTTCACTTCTCCGGGAGCGAGGACACGGCGGAACAGTCCCTGGCGGGATCCGTCACCTGTGAGATCCAGGCCCCGGATGCTGTGGCCGCCTCCCTCAAAGGAACCCTGGAAAAGCTGGATAGGCGCAACATGTGAACCGCTCAGATCCAGATCCGCGGTCAGGACGAAGCGGGTGTTCTGGGAGAAGCTGTCCAGTGAACAGCCCTCCGCAAAAGCGAAGAACTCTTCAGGCGAAGAGATCTCGACCGTATGTTCAAAGAAATCCGTTCCGGAGGCAGCTTCCGGCACTTCCGCACTCTCCGGTTCCGCTGCGAAAGCGGAAAGCGGGAAGAGCGCGAAGAGAAAGACGGCCAAGAGCAGGAGGGCAAGGCCGCGGAAAACGAGTCTTCTCATCTGGCGGCACCTCCCTGCAGACGGAATGTGGTTTTTTCAATGAGCGGATCACACAGGACGATGAGCTGGGGCAACACCGTGAGCACGAGGATCACGGAAGTGAGAGCTCCGCGCCCTACGGCAAGTCCGATATGTCCGATATACACATCACTCACCCGGAAGGCGATCAGCAGGCCTGCCAGGGTCATGATCGAGCCGGAGGTGAACACGGTGGGGAACGAGTGGGCGACAGCCTGCGCCATGGCCTCGCGTTTCGGGAGGTCCTTCTTGAAGGCAAGATAACGGTTCATGAGCACGATGGCATAGTCGATGGTCGCACCCATCTGGATGGCGGATACGATCATATAGGTGACGAAAGACGGATGGGAATCCAGAAGGCAGGGGAACGAAAAATTGATCCAGATGCTTCCCTGGATAACGAATACGAGCACCGCCGCCCCGGCCACGGAGCGGAAGGTGAAAAGAAGGATCGTGAAAATAGCTGCGATGGTGAGAAGGTTGATCTTCAGGGAATCGCTGTTGTACGAATCAGCCAGGTCCTTTGCGGATGTGATGGTGCCGACCACGAGGACATTGCCCTCCCCGTAATAGCGCTCACCTACGGCGCGGATGCGGTCGACCAGAGCGGTGCTCTCCTCACCCTCGCCAGGGAGCGCAGCGGTAAAGATCATGCGGTTATAGTGTTCGCCGCGCAGCTGATCGGTGCCGATGCGGATCTGATCGCGCAGTTCGGCAAGTTTTTCCGCATTTTTGGCGTCGAGCGTGACGATGCCCTGGTCCACTTTTTCAAAGAGATAGAGGAACATGTCGATCAGAGGTACGGAATAACTGCTGCTGTCGCCGAAGATGGCCTGATACTGGTGATGCTCGGCTCCGTAGGCCTGATAAAGGAGTGTGGCACGCTGGAGCGTGATCCCGAGAAGCTCCGAAAACATGCGCGCGTTGTATTCATCCGTCAGCACGCGGCCCGGCTCCGATTCGATGGCTGCCAGACCCAGCGCGTCCTTGACCGTGTCATAGGAGGAGACCTCTTTCAGGATGGCCTTTTCGGCCTCAAAATCCTCCGCGGGCACGATCATGGCTACAGTGGAGGTGCTGGTGAAGGTATCGGCGATGCGGTGCATGGCCGAGCGGTCTGCCGAAGGGACGATCTCATCGATGGAACTGTCGTTGAAGGAATAGACTGTACGGGACGAGAGCCAGATCGCCATCGGCACGGCCAGAAGGAAGAGGATCACATAGACCACCCGCGTCTTCATCAGAAAGCGGCCCCAGGGGCTCAGATCCGGAAGAAGCTGCCGGTGTGCGGTCTTCTTCAGAGCTTTCGGGAAGAAAAAGATCAGGCACGGCATCAGAAGGAATACGGTCAGCAGACTGCAGACGATGCCCTTGCTCAGCACGATGCCGAGATCATAACCGAGACGAAACTGCATCAGCATGAGCGCGGCCAGTCCGGAAATGGTCGTCAGGCTGGAGGCAGAGATCTCCACGATGGATTTGGCGAGCGCCTCGATCAGAGCGGCCCGGTCCGATTCGGCGTCAAGGGCTTCATCCTGATAGCGGTGGCTGAAAATGATGGCGTAGTCGATGGCCAGCGCCAGCTGAAGGATCACGGCGACCGCGTTGGAAATGGAGGAGATCTCACCAAGCCAGAAGTTCGTGCCCATGTTCAGAAGGGCGGCTACCGCAAACACGATGGCAAAGATCACCACTTCGAAATAGCTGCGGGAGGTAAGCAGAAGGATGACTGCGATGACGGCAGCCGCAATGACCATGACGCCGAACATCTCACTGAGTATCTGTCCGAGGAGGTCCTTGCCGATCTCGGAATTGACATAGACATCGTAATCCGACAGGAAATCCGTGATCTCGGTGAGCGTGCTCACCACGGCGGGATCCTGAGAGACCCCGTCAAAGGCCACGGTAAACAGCGCGGAGGCATTTACAAAGTGAGCAGTTGTATCGTCAAAGGCTACGGCGGTCACATGGTCGAAAGCAGCGATCTCATCCGCGAGAATCCGCGCCTGCTCCAGCGTAAGACTGGAGACCATGATCTCAGCCGAGCCGTAGGTGACGAACTCGTTCTCCATGACTGTGATGCCCTTGCGGGTATCCGTTTCGGCCGGAAGGAAGGCAGTAAGGTCCGAATTCACGCGGACACGGTCCAGTGACATGCCGCAGTACACGCAGGCGACGGCAAAGACTGCCAGGATGATATAGCGGTATTTCACGATCGCCGAAGCGATCGCGTGCATGATATCGCCGCCTTTTCTCATCCGGCATGCCTCCTTCCCGTATTTTTCTCTATTTTATCGCAGAAGCACTGAGAAAGCAACTGACAGGCATGCAGAACCGAAGAACGGAGACGGTCTGCAGACCGTCTCCGTTCTTCGGATTCATCTGTTTATGGATTAAAGATGGTGCTGATCAGTTCCCGGCGGGAGGTTCCTGACCGGAAGAGGGAACAGAGGACTGTGCAGACGGCTGTTTCTTCGCGGCTTTTTCAGCTGCCCTGCGGGCTTTCTTCTCCTGACGGACGCCTTTCGTCGCGCGGATCCGGCGGATGATCATCAGCACGATGACCACGATCACAGCCAGCAGGATCAGGGTAGGCAGAGCCTCGAGGAACCAGAGCAGGAAGTCGGAGAAGAAATCTCCCACGGTTTTCAGTCCGCTCTTCACCGCCGCTGCGAGTTTCTGACCGTAGGTGACCTTCACAGTCTCCGGAGCAGTGTACTCATTCACTTCGGACACATCCAGATACACCGAGGAGAAGCTGACCCGACGGTCCCAGTTGTTCAGGCGGGACTGCATGGAATCGATCTCATAGCGGATCTCCGTAAGCCGGTCTTCGATGGTGATGATATCTTCGACTGTTTCGGCTACCGTCATCATTTCGATCAGCCGGTTTTCCTGTGCCTGATAGGCCTTCAGCCGGGCCTGCACATCATAATACTGGCTGGTGACGTTCTCCGTATAGGTGTTGGTATAGGGAACGTTCCCGAGGGTGGGGAGCGCGTTCATCATAGCCAGGAAATTCTCGCTCGGTACGCGGATGGTGTAGCTGGCGGAGCGGAGCGATGCGGTGCCGCGGGCGCGGTTGTAGTAGTTCGCGCCGTTCACGCTGCTGCTCTCCACAAAACCGCCGTAGGACTCGATCATCCGGGCAATGGCGGCGACCGTGTCGTCAAATGTGGTGGTCTCCAGCTGGGCGTTCGCGGAGTAGATGATCTTCTCGGGGTTGATGGCCGGGGCAGAGGAGCTTTCCTCTGTCTTGCCCGCGGCTGCAACGGAATTGCTTCCTGCGGAGAAACCGCCGTACATGCTTTCCGGTTCAGCCTCGTCCCAGTCATACATCGCATAGTCATCGTACGCGGCGGCCGGCTCCTCCGTCATCGGATACGGCATCGGGCCGGATTCCGCGGGGGATGTCTGGTGGGCGGCATAGGAAGATTTTCCCGAGGAGCCGCAGGCACACAGGGAAAGAACCAGCATCAAAGCCAGCAGGATGGAAAGGATTTTATTCATCTTCATTTTTTATCCTCCTTCGGAGATCGTTTTTTTGCGTTCAACCTATAAGACGGGAGACGCGCCAGAAAGGTTTCCTGATTCAGAATTTCTTTTGCGGATCTTTCACGCCGGCGAGGCGCAGGACGATATGGCGGGCCATGAGCAGACCCGCGGAGGAAGGCACCCATGCAAGGGAACCGGGAACACTGCGCCTGCCGGGGTCCGGAGCCTCAAAGGGAATGGGCGCCATAGGCTCTTCCGGAGACCAGACCACTTCCGTGTGCAGCACGCCTCTGGCGCGGAGTTCCTTCCGGACAACACGCGCCAGCGCATCGTTCTGCGTTTCAGACAGGTCGGAAACACGCAGCAGGGTCGGATCCTGTTTATTGCCGGTTCCGAGCGCGGAGAGGATCGGAATGCCCCGCTCCAGACAGCTGCAGATCAGGTCCAGCTTGCTCGAGACAAGGTCGATCGCATCTGCCACGTAGTCGTAATCCTGCAGGAATTCTTCCCGGTGTTCCGCATCGTAGGTCCCGGCGAGCGTCCGTACTTCACACCGGGGATTGATATCTGTCACGCGCGCAGCCATGACCGCAGTCTTCAGCTGTCCGATCGTGGAGGAGAGGGCGGGGAGCTGGCGGTTGATGTTGCTCTCGGACACCACGTCACGGTCCACCAGCGTCAGCCGGCCGACTCCGGAGCGGGCCAGTGCCTCGGCGCACCAGGACCCCACTCCGCCCAGACCGAACACAGCCACATGCTTCCCGGCAAGACAGGCCATCGCTTCTTCACCGAGAAGCGAGGCAGCGCGGATGAAACGTTTTTCCATAGCGGCGGACCTCCTGTGCTTAAAACCGCAGACATGCAAAACGTCATTCCGGGACAAGCCCGGAATGGCGTTTCAGAGCAGTATTTGGGATTATTTCCCGGCCAGGCCGAAACCGAGCAGTTCGCTGGCCTGATAGTTCTCTGTGAGTGCAGCGTACCAGGTCTCGGTATCCTCGCTGGATTTGCGGATGCGGGCGATATAGTTGCTGTAAAGTTCACCTTCGCCGACGTAGTAGATGATATGATAGCCGGCATAGTTCGATGCGACGGCCGAGACCATATCCGTATCGCCGGGCTGATGATCCGCAAAGCAGAACGCATCGAAGTTTTCGACCATCTGACCCTTGTAGACGTTTTCGTAGAGGCCCCCGAGCGTCTTGGAGCCGTCGTCCTCGGAATACTCGGTCGCCAGGGCGGCAAAACTCTCTTCCGTAGCCTCACCGTTTTTCCACTGCGTGTAGACGCCTTCAGCTTTCACGCGGGCTTCCTCGAGAGCCTGATCGGAGTAGTTCCCGTCCTCGTCCGCGACAGCCTTGATCAGGATGTGACGGACTGAGACCGTGGGATAATGGTTGTCATCATGGCGCCCGAAGACCACCACATAGTAGCCGGTTTCCGTGGAGTTGGGGATCACGGCGATCTCGCCCTCCGTACGGACGGGATCGGTCACCCAGTCCGCATAATCATCGGTGACGCTGCTGGCTGTGGTGTTTTTCTTGGGAGTGCACAGGGCGCCGGGCACTGCTGAAGCGAGAGCACTGTTCAAGGCTTCTTCGTTATCGCTGCCGGCTGTAAAGGCAGCGACGATGGCATCCGCCTTCTCTTTCGCGGCGGCAAGCGTCTCTTCCGTAACGTCACTGGTCACATTGCCGTCCGCATCCGGTTCAGAGTCCACCTTGTCCGCAGCCACGTAATAATACCAGTAGTCATACTTGTCGACTTCGCCCTCGAGTGAGTCATAGTATTCTTCGAGTTCTTCGTCCGTATACTCGAACTGGGCGGTGGCGTGGTCATATGCCTTGGAAGCGCGCGCCTGAAGCAAAGAAGCCTCGCGGGCGATCTTCCGGTTCACGCCGGAGCCGTAGGCGGTGGAGAAGTAAAGGTCCAGGTTCTTGTAGCCTCCTGCGATCACGTTCTGCTCGAGAGACTCAAGCTCTGCGTCGACCGAGGCGATCTCCTCCTCCGTCAGGGCGATTCCGTTCTCACGGGCGTAATCATCCAGTGCCTGCAGAGAGGCGATCGTGCTCTTTGCCCCGCTGAGGAAGTATTCCCGCCAGGTCGTGTAGTCCTCACTGGCGGTATAGGCCTGGCTGCCCAGGGAGGATAGTCCGCTGCTCGTATCGAGACCCATGTATGAGGCGAAGCTTCCGTAGCTGTTGACGAACTGCCAGTACTCATTGGCATAGTAGTAAGAGACCTCACGCGTCGAATAGGTGCGGTCGTTCACCCGCAGTGCGGGAAGCAGACCCTTGGTATTGAGGATCCCGAACACGATAAGTAGGACGAACAGTCCGATCCCGATGATCCAGCCGGTGCGGTTGCGTCTGCGGACTTTGGCCTGTGCCTCTTCCGCTTCGCGTTTCCTGTTCTCTTTGCTTTCTCTTGCGGCGATGCGCTCCTGTTTGATGCTGTTTGCACTCATTGCCCTGTTTTCCTTTTTTATTACTAATGTTTCTCGGCTTTTTGCCTGATAATGCGGAGAGTTTGCCCATTATACTGCAGAAGGGCGGGGTTTTCAAGGAAAAATGGTTGAAGTCTCCCGGTTTTCTCTTCAGCTTTCAGCTTTCATGGAGAGGTAGGCGTTGATGAAGCCGTCCAGGTCCCCGTCCATGACGTTCTGGATATTGCCGTTTTCATACTCGGTGCGATGGTCCTTCACCAGCTGGTACGGCATGAATACGTACGAGCGGATCTGGCTTCCCCATTCGATCTTCATCTGCACGCCCTTGATATCGCTGATCTTTTCAAGGTGCTCGCGCTCCTTGATCTCGGCCAGACGTGCGCGGAGCATGTTTTTGCAGTTCTCCAGATTCTGGAAGTGGCTGCGCTCGACCTGACTGGAGACCACGATGCCTGTCGGGATGTGTGTGAGGCGGACAGCAGAGGAGGTTTTGTTTACCTTCTGGCCGCCTGCTCCGGAGGAGCGGAAAACATCCATCTTGATGTCCTCCTCGCGCAGCTCAATCTCATTGTCATTGGAAATCTCCGGCATGACCTCAACGGCGGCGAAGGAGGTGTGTCTCCGGCCTGCGGCATCGAACGGCGAGATCCTTACCAGCCGGTGGATGCCGTGCTCGCTCTTGAGGAAGCCGTAGGCATTTTCTCCTTCGATCATCAGGGTGGCGCTCTTGATGCCGGCCTCATCCCCGTCAAGATAGTCCATCACCCGTGTTTTGTATCCGTGGCGGTCAGCCCACATACTGTACATGCGGTAGAGCATCGAGGCCCAGTCCTGTGCCTCGGTCCCGCCTGCACCTGCGTGCAGCGTGAGAATGGCATTGTTGGCATCGTACTCGCCGCTGAGCAGGGTGCTCAGCCGGGTGGACTCCATATTCTCGGTGAACTTGTCGTATTCGCTGCGGAGTTCATCGAGCATGCTCTCGTCGTTTTCTTCAATAGCCATCTCGCACAGCGTGTACATGTCATCCCATGCGGCGCAGAGGCGGCTGTAGTTCGCAACTTTTGCCTGCAGCGTCTTCAGGCGTTTCTGGTCCTTCTGGGATTTCTCCACATCGTTCCAGTAGCCGTCGCGTTCAGCTGCGGTCTGCAGCTCCTCGATCTCCTTTTCGGCCGCCTCGAGTTTGAGAGCGGTCTTCAGGACATCCAGGGTGGGCTTCGCGGCATTCAGTTTTCCTTTATATTCTTCAAATTCCAGCATATCGTTTCATTCCTCAGATAACCGATTTGATGTCAACTTACATATTATAACCAAATACAAATGGATTGGCAATTCATTTTTTTATCTGTTTTTTCAGACGGTTCCGCTTTCCTTCCCTGTACAAGTATGTTAGAATATAAGTGTAGAAGTATGCACTGCTCCGGGGGGACCGGGCACCGGCCATAAAGAAAAACAGGAGAAAACGAATGATTTCACGCAACAAAGAACTCAAGATCTTCTGCGGCAACGCAACTCCCGCACTGGCAGAGGATATCTGCGCACAGCTTTTCACGCAGCTGGGCAAAGCATCCGTCGGCCAGTTCGCGGATGGCGAATGCTCCATTTCCGTATATGAACCGGTTCGCGGGAACGACGTATTCATCGTTCAGTCGACCTGCAACCATGTGAACGACAACCTGATGGAACTGCTTATCATGATCGACGCGCTGCGCCGCGCCTCAGCCGGACGCATCACGGCGGTCATTCCTTATTTCGGGTATGCGCGGCAGGACCGCAAGGCCAAGAGCCGTGACCCCATCTCCGCCAAGCTGGTAGCCAACCTGATCACCGCGGCCGGAGCGGACCGGGTCCTGACGATGGACCTTCATGCGGCACAGATCCAGGGGTTCTTCGATATTCCCGTGGATAATCTGCAGGGTGCGTATCTGTTTGCCAAGCACTATCTTAAAGTCTTCGGGAAAGGAAACGAAGATGTGATGGTCGTTTCCCCGGATGTGGGCAGCACGGCGCGGGCACGCAGTTTTGCGCTGAAGCTCGGAGTGAACCTTGCCATCGTGGACAAGCGCCGCGAGCGGGCGAACCAGTCCGAAGTGATGAACGTGATCGGTAATGTGGAAGGGAAGACCTGCATCCTGCTCGACGACATCGTGGATACGGCCGGCTCTCTCTGCGGGGCGGCGAAAGCCATCGTGGAGATCGGCGGCGCGAAGGAAGTCTATGCCTGCGCGACCCACGGAGTCCTGTCCGGACCGGCTCTCGAACGCATCAGCAACAGCTGTCTGAAGGAGCTTCGTCTGCTGGACACTATCCCCTATCCGGGCACGGAGCCCTGCGAGAAAATCACCTACATGTCCTCGGCCGCTGTCTTCGCTGAAGCGATCCGCCGCATTTACGAGGAAGTCTCGCTGGGGAACATGTTCGAAGGATGAGTCCGCTATTTGAAAGAAGAAGTGCCCCGAAATGGCTGGTCGTCTGTCTGGGAAACCCCGGTCCGAAGTATGAGGGGACCCGACACAATGCAGGCTTCCTGGCGGCGGACGCTATCATGAAAAAAACGGGCATTCCGATCAACCGCCTGCAATTCAAGGCGCTGACGGCTGCCTGCGTTCTGGGCGGTGAGCCGGTACTGATCATGAAGCCGCAGACCTATATGAACCTCTCAGGCGAAGCGGTTGCCCAGGCCGCGCGCTTTTATAAGATCCCGCCGGAGCGGGTGATCGTTATCTCGGACGAGATGGCGCTGCCTGTCGGTCGGATCCGCGTGAAAAGCAAAGGCTCCGCAGGCGGCCACAACGGGCTGAAAAACATCATCGCCTGCCTCGGTACCGAGGAGTTTCCGCGTATCCGCATCGGAGTAGGCTCTCCGCCGCACCCGGATTATGACACGCGTGACTGGGTGCTTTCCACGTTCAAAAATCAGGACGCGGAGGACATTGCGGATGCCGCGCGGCGGGCGGCGGAAGCCGCAGCATGCTATATCGGGGAAGGGGCCGAAAAAGCGATGAACCGGTTCAACGGGGCTTGAAACTGACCTTAATACAATACACATATACATCGAAGGAGAAACCGCAGGCCATGAAAAAGAAATGCATAGCCATGCTCCTCGCAGGAGGGCAGGGCTCGCGTCTGTATGCGCTGACACAGAAGGTCGCGAAACCGAGTGTGCCGTTCGGGGGAAAATACCGCATCATCGATTTCCCGCTTTCCAACTGCATGAATTCGGGGATCGACACGGTCGGTGTGCTGACGCAGTACCGCCCCATGAAACTCAACAGCTACATCGGGAACGGACAGCCGTGGGATCTGGATACCTCGACCGGCGGGGCCTATATCCTCCCGCCCTATCTCGGTCCGGGCGAGAAAGGCTCATGGTTCACGGGAACAGCAAATGCGATCTATCAGAACATCAATTTCATCGAGGAGTATGATCCGGAAAACGTTCTGATTCTTTCCGGAGACCACATCTACAAGATGGATTACTCGGACATGCTCCGCGAGCATCTTGAAAAGGATGCCGCCTGTACCATCTCGGTGCTTCAGGTTTCGATGGAGGAAGCGACCCGCTTCGGCATCCTGAACCTTGGCGAGGACGGCTATGTGTGCGAATTCGAGGAAAAACCGAAACATCCGAAGAGTGACCTGGCTTCCATGGGTATCTATATCTTCAACTGGCCGAAACTGCGCAAAGCTCTGATCGAGGATGAGGCGGATCCGGATTCCTCGAACGACTTCGGGAAAAACATCATCCCCAAGCTGCTCAATGAGGGTGAGAAGCTTTGGCCCTACCGCTTCAAGGGCTACTGGCGTGATGTCGGTACCATCGAAAGCCTTTGGGATGCGAACATGGATATGCTTTCGGCCAACACGCTGGATCTGTTCGATCCGGCCTGGCCCATCAGTTCCCGCAACGAGACGGTTCCGCCCCACTATATCGGTGAGAATGCGGAGGTCATCTATTCCATGGTCACCGAGGGAAGCAAGATCGACGGTCATGTGGAAAACTCCGTCCTGTCCAGCTCTGTGGCGGTGGAGAAAGGGGCCAGCGTGCTCTACAGTGTGCTGATGCCGGGTGTCTCGGTCAAATCCGGAGCGACGGTGCAGTATGCGATCATCGGCGAGAATACCGTGATTTCAGAGAATGCCGTGGTCGGATCGGCACCTGACGGCTCGGACGGCTGGAGCGTGGCGACCTGCGGACCCGATATCATCATAAAGGAAGGCGCGCATATTCCGGCAGGCGCTATGGTGTATACTGGAGAGGAGGACTTCGGCAATGACTGATGCAAAAGGGATCATCTTTGCGTATAATGTATCTCCGGATCTTGGAGAACTTGTAAAAAAGAGGACTGCCTCCTCCATCCCCTTCGCGGGGCGCTACCGCCTGATCGATTTTGCTCTCTCCTCCATGATGAATGCCGGGATCTTTGACGTAGGCGTCATCATGCAGCGGGACTACCAGTCGCTGCTGGATCATCTGGGAAGCGGCAAGGTCTGGGACATGGACCGCAAAACAGGAGGACTCCGCCTGCTGCCGCCGTTCGGACTTCCGGAATATCACCGCGGCAACTACTCCGGCACCATCGAGGCCATGAATGCGGTGTTCACCTATCTGGAGGAGATCCGCCAGAACAACGTGGTGCTCATGCTGGGCAGTTTGTGTGCAAACATCGACCTGACTGAAGCACTGGCGCAGCACACGGCTTCAGATGCCGATATCACGGCGATCTGCAGCGACCGAGAACTTCCGAGCCAGCATTACAAATATGTGGCGGACAGAGACGGTGTTGTGAAAGAGGCGAAATTCTCCGGCAGCGCCGAAGGACTGACCTCTCTGGAGTGTTATATCGTGAAGACTCCGGTCCTGCTGGATATTGTCCGAAAGGCAGCGGAGAAGAACCAGTACCAGTTCCATAAAGAGGCTATCCGCGATTTTCTGCTTGACGGCGGGAAAATGCAGGTGTATGTTCACAGAGGCTATGTCTCGTTCGTACGAACGATCGGAGAGTATTTCCAGGCGAACATGGACCTGATGGTTCCAGCGAACCGCTGGAGCCTGTTCCCCAAGGAGCGGCCGGTAAAAACCAAGAACAACGAGGGCGTGAGCACATTCTACGGCGAGGATGCCAGAGTGAGCAACTGCCTGCTCGCGGACAGCTGCCGCATCGAGGGAACCGTGGAAAACTGCGTGATCTGCCCGGGCGTCCGCATCGAAAAGGGTGCGAAAGTCAAAGACTGTATCCTCATGCGGGGATGCACTGTGGGCAAAAACACGCAGCTTCGTTATGTGATTGCGGACAAATTCGCTCAGTTCTCAGACGAGGAGGTGCTGGCAGGAAGCAGCCGGCTGCCGATCGTGGTCCCGAAGGAGTCAAAGATCTGAGTAAAGAGAATCAGACATTTCCGGGCGCAGGGCGGACGGAATCCGCCCTGCTCCGGTTTTCAAGGAGATAGAAAGAATGGTAAGTCAGATATCCAAAGACGAAATCAGAGGCGCGATCGAGGATAAACTCTGCGCGTATTTCTGCGTGACAAACGAAAATGCCACGGACGACCAGGTCTTTCAGGCCTCGGCCCAGGTCCTGCGGGAGATCATGAGCCGCTTTCGGGCTGTGGAGCCTGAGAGGAAGCCAGGCAAAGAGGTCCACTATATGTCCATGGAGTTCCTGTTGGGCAGGAGCCTGATGAAAAATGCCTTCAACCTGGGTGTCGGCGAGGCGCTGACGGAAGCGCTGAAGGAAATGGGCCGGAACGCTTCGGATATTTTTGAGGAAGAACCGGACGCAGGCCTTGGCAACGGAGGACTCGGAAGACTGGCCGCCTGCTACATGGACAGTCTTGCTTCACTCGGTGTGGAAGCTACAGGGTATTCCATCTGCTATGAGCTGGGCATTTTCAAGCAGAAATTCCAGGACGGCAAGCAGACCGAGACCGAGGACTCCTGGACCACCGGTATGCACAGCTGGCTTGTCCCGGAGTATGAGGACGCGGTGGAGGTGCGCTTCGGCGGACAGATCTCTCCCCACTGGGACCAGTTCGGGCACTATTCGTTCCAGCACACCGACTATACCTCCGTCACCGCACTGCCGCAGGACATGCTGATCGCAGGCTACGGCGGGAACAAGATTAACAAACTGCGCCTCTGGGAGGCGAAGAGCCCGAGTTCGCTGGACATGTTTCTCTTCTCCGAAGGAGAATACATCAAGAGTATGGAGCAGCGCACCTTGGCCGAAGTCATCACCAAGGTGCTCTATCCGGCGGACGATCATATCAAGGGCAAGACACTGCGCCTGAAGCAGCAGTATTTCTTCGTCTCGGCCACGGCGCAGGACATTGTACGCAAGCATCTGAAGACCTGGGGCGATATCCGCTCCTTCCCTGAGCACCATACCATCCAGATCAATGATACGCACCCCACGCTCATTATCCCGGAGCTGATGCGCATCTTCATGGATGAGTTCAACCTGGGCTGGGACGAAGCATGGAAACTGGTTCGTGCCTCGGTGGCCTATACGAACCATACCGTCATGAGCGAAGCGCTCGAGAAATGGCCGCAGACTCTGGTGCAGCAGCTGCTGCCGCGTCTCTGGGAGATCATCTGCGAGATCAACCGTCGCTGGTGTGACGAGCTGATCTCTGCCTTTGGAAACGACGAGCGGGTCGGCCGCAATCTGATCATCAACGGGGATCAGGTCCATATGGCGAACATGTGTCTGGCCACCTGCTACCGGGTCAACGGCGTTTCCCGCCTGCACGGGGATATCCTGAAGAATGATCTGTTCAAGGATGTATACGGGATCAAGCCGGATCTGTTCACCTATGTGACCAACGGCATCGATCACCGCCGCTGGCTTACCCAGATCAATCCCGGACTCCATGAACTCATCCGCGAAACGCTCGGCAGCGAGGATTACCTCACGAAACCCGAACAGCTGGTCCGCTTCTGCGATTTCGCAGACGATACCGCAGTGCGCGAGCAGGTGAACCGCATAAAGCTCGAAAACAAAAAGCGCTTCGCGGACTTTGCCCTGCACAACGACAACTACCGTCTGAACCCCGACAGTGTGATCGACGTTCAGATCAAGCGCCTGCATGAGTACAAGCGCCAGCTGCTGTGTGCCATGAGTATTGTGGAAATGCAGCTGCAGCTGCACGACGACCCCAACATGGACTTCGTGCCGCGTACCTTCGTCTTCGGCGCTAAGGCCGCTGCGGCCTATAAGACGGCCAAGCGCATCATCGAGCTGCTGCTCTCCCTCTCGAAGGAACTGGCGAACGACCCGGTCTGCAAAGACCGCCTGCAGGTATATTTTGTAGAGAACTACCGCGTAAGCGCGGCGGAAGCCATCGTTCCAGCGGCACAGGTTTCCGAGCAGATCTCTACGGCCGGCAAGGAAGCCTCGGGCACGGGCTGCATGAAGCTGATGATGAACGGAGCCGTGACCATCGGAACGCTGGACGGCGCGAACGTGGAGATGTACGAGCAGCTCGGCGACGAAAATATGTTCCTCTTCGGCCTGCATACCGATGAGATCGCCCGCTGGAGATCCTCCGGCTACAACCCCGGCGAAATCGTTCGCCGCGACTGGGGCCTGGAGCGCCTGCTCAACCGGATCAGCGCGGGCTTTTCGGACGGAAAGAACTATTCCGACCTGGTCTCTTCTCTGGTTTACGGCGGCGACCCGTATATGCTCATCGCAGACTACCGCGCCTACGCTGACTGCCAGAAGAAACTCTACGACACCATCCGCAATGACGGGGAATTCGCCCGGATGTCCATCATGAACACAGGACGCAGCGGCATCTTTGCTGCAGACCGCGCTGTGAAGGAATATGTCGACAACATCTGGGAAATTAAGTAAATAAACAGTCAGAAAAGCACATCGGCCTGCCCTTCAAGGGCAGGCCGATGTGCTTTTGGGCAGGGGTCAGCGAGTGTATTTTGTGACGTAGTTGCGGATCATGGCCTGATGCCGGCGGACCTGCTCGATGCCGCGGACCTCGTAAGCACCCTGGGTATGGCGGCCGCCCTCGTATTCCGAGTTGATATAGCCGCGGTATCCGTTCTCAAGCAGCACGCGCAGCGGGTTGGCGTAGTCGATGCTGCATTCTTCCAGATCCTCCTCCATCTGCCAGACCTTGCCGTGGATGTGGCTGATGTAGGGGACGATATCCTTGAGATCCTCGGGATTGTCGTAGGAGTTGCCGAAGATGCGTCCGGCAGCCTCGACATCGGCGTCACAGCCGCCCTTCTCGCGGATCTTCGCAAAGAGTTCGTCGCGGCTGACTCCCTTGTCGGTGAGTTCCTGCGCCAGCTTGATCAGTTCCCAGTGAGCGCCGTCGCGCGTATGCATCTCGAGGATAATGTGCGGAGCGATCTTCTGCCAGATGCCGAAGTCCGGCACCAGACGCAGATACTTGCTCCCGGTCTTCTCGATCATGTCAATAATGCCCTGGAGCCGGTCGCTCTTGATTTTCATGGGCTGGTGGATCTCGATGCCGATGACCAGGTCCTTTTCCTCTGCATAGGGGATCATGGCCTCGAGGATCTTCGGGTCCCACATCTGGGAACGGGTCTTGTGGAAGCCGAGCTTCACGGCCTGGTCCATGAACTTCTTCTGGATGCCGATCTTCTCATCCAGAGTGAGCACGCGGCCAGAGAGCTTGTACAGCGTATTTTCCTCGCAGAAGGAGTCGAAGGCGATGGGTTTCAGGTTATACTTGTTCAGCAGATAGTGCCAGTTCTCCACGAACTCGTCGCTCATGTTCCAGAAATCGGGGATCTGTGCCTGCGGGATGATCTCGATTCCGTCCGCGCCGATATCCCGCACCTCTTCGAACATCTCCTCCAGCGTGAGCTGGCGGTTGAGCTGCTCGATCTGGTAGCTGTAGAGGGAAACGCCGTACTGGATGGGACTGTCCGGCTCCGATGCTTCCGGAGCGACCATGGTCATGTCGCGGGTCTGCCAGCTCCAGATGCCGTTCGGCCCGAGGTAGGGGACCATGACGTTTGCCATGACCTTGATGATATGCCGGCCGCGGGTGAGCCCGCCCGGTTTTGCGACGCGCAGATAGGCTCTGACGCCGAAATCCCAGGAAACATCGGACATGTTCGCCAGCTGCTCGGCGTTGTAGAAATGCTCGCCGTCAAGGGACATGCAGATCTTGTCCATCGTGAATTCTTCGCCGTCCACAATCACCCGGTAGCCGCCCACCTGGGAGAGCTGGATGCCCCTGTAATAGCTGACGGTGACCCGGATCTGGAATCCGGTGACCTTCCCGTCCTCTACCACATTCTTGAACCCGTTGTCGCGCAGAATGTTGAATCCGTATTCAGACATGGATGTGTTCTCCTTTACAGTTATTTTACAGATTAACAAATATATTCTATCATCTTTTCTCTGCGCAGGTCAACACACAGAGGAACACTTTTTGCGGGGCGAAAGGCAGGGCGGTCTCCGCAGGCAGGCTGCCGGACCTGTACAAGCGCAGTCCGGTCTGCTACAATAATACGCAAATCAATGGGAACGGAGAGGAAATATGAAACAGGAAACCATCGACCGTATCCGGAAGTTCACGGCGGACCGGGACTGGGAGCAGTTTCACACCCCGGCGAATCTTGCAAAGTCTATTGCCATCGAAGCGGGCGAGCTTCTTGAATGCTTCCAGTGGAGCGAGACGGAATATGATCCGGAGCATGTGAAGGAGGAACTGGCGGATGTGCTGGTCTACTGCCGGGACATGCTGGATGCGCTGGACCTGGATGAGGATGAGATCGTCCTGGCCAAAATGACGAAGAACGAAGCCAAGTACCCGGTGGAGAAAGCCCGGGGCAGCAATGCGAAATACACGGAATACGGGAAAGAGGCTCCCGTCGCCAGGCAGCCCCTGAGCACGATCGAGATCCATAAGAACAGCATTACGAACCTGCATACCGACGCGGTGGTGAATGCGGCCAACAACTGGCTTGCCGAAGGCGGCGGAGTCTGCGGGGCCATTTTCAAGGCGGCAGGGACACGGCTTCTCGCAGCCGAATGCGCGAAGATCGGCCGCTGCGAAACAGGCGGAGCCGTGATTACATCCGCATGCGGCATGACAAACAACAAATACATCATCCATGCCGTTGGCCCGGTATACCGGGGCGGTAAGAACGGAGAACCTGAACAGCTCTACAGCTGCTACAGGGCGGCGCTGGATCGTGCCAGAGAGAACGGCTGCCGTTCCGTCGGCTTCCCGCTGATCTCCGCCGGTATCTTTGGATATCCGGTGGACGAAGCCTGGAGGGTTGCGCTGACTGCCTGCAAAGACTGGATCAATGATAATCCGGAGTATGCCCTGCGCATCGTTTTTGTTCGGCAGTACCGCTCCGAAGTGGACGAGGGAAAAGCCATCCTGGCGGAACTCTGAGAGAAATGGAGGAGCGGATATGGTCCGGCCCATTGTAAAAGACCCTGTCTTTCTCTCGCAGAAGTCTGCGCCGGCAACAGCACTGGATCTCCCTGTCGCCTGCGACCTGCGGGATACACTGGCCGCGCACCGCGAAGGCTGCGTGGGCATGGCGGCAAACATGATCGGCGTGGCGAAGCGGATCATCATTTTTGATGATAACGGTACCTCTGTGGTGATGTTCAACCCGGAGATCATCAGCCGGTCCGCGCCCTTCGAGACGGAGGAGGGATGTCTGTCCCTGCCCGGTACGAGGAAGACTACCCGTTACCGCAGTATCCGGGTGGAGTATCAGGATGAGCAACTCCGTAAGCAGCGCAGAAGCTATGCCGGCTTCCCTGCGCAGATCATCCAGCATGAGATCGATCACTGCAACGGTATCCTGATCTGAAGCGGAGAAAGGGCAGAAGCATCTGACGGAACCGGTCAGAGGATTTCCCGTTTGCGCGGAGACCCTTGAAAAAAGCGTTTTCCGTGCTATAATGCCGAAAGAATACTGATTCAGAGGTGAACAGGATGAAAAAGATCTTCGTGACGGCGCTCATCCTTCTGCTGGTTCTGTCGCTTGCCGCCTGCGGCACGTATGAATTCGGAATGAGTGAAAATACAGAAAAGCGCATGACGATCACGGCGAAGAAAGCAGATAAAGATGCCTTCTTCATGGTCGGTTCGCTGGAAGTGGATGAGGGAGAGCAGGTCGTGATCACATCCGGGCTGGAGAAGGGAGAGATCCGGGTGGAAGTGATCGGTACGCCCGCGGAGCAGAGCATCGACGAGATCCCCTCGTTCGATACCGAACCGGTCCTCACGGCAAATCTCAGCAAGGGAGTCGAAGTATCCGGAACGCTGCCTGCGGGGAGTTACCTCGTGAAGGCGATCTGCCTTGAGAAGGCGACCGGAACAGCCGTGATCGAAGTAAGACCGGCCGGTTGAAAAGGATCTGTTCTGAACAGGAAAAGACCACAGCGGTACTGCCGCTGCGGTCTTTTTGTTTTACAGGTTTATGCCGGTCTCAGCGAAGACTCAGGGCGGTTTATCAGAATGTTTCAGTCTCCCTGCTCTGGATCAAGCAGACCGAGATACAGATCGTTCACATTGGTGCCGGTAGGACCGGTAATGATCAGCCCGTTCACTGCTTTCAGAGCGTGATAGGCGTCGTTATTCTGAAGGATATCGTGCAGGGAAAAACCCTTTTCCGTCAGTTCGTTCCAGGTGTCACCGTCTGCATAACCGCCTGCTGCGTCGGTGGGGCCGTCTGTTCCGTCGGAACCCACACTGATCACCGCGGCGTTGCGCAGACCGCGCAGTCCCTCGCTGGCGGCCAGAGCGAGTTCCTGGTTGCGTCCCCCAAGACCCTTTCCTGTGAGGTGGACGACCGTTTCGCCTCCTGCAAGGAACGCCAGTTTTTTGTTTTCTGCGGCATGGGAACGGAGAATGGAACTGAGAAAACGTCCTGCCTCGCGGGCCTCACAGCTGAGCTGATCCGTGAGGAATACCGGCTCATAGCCCATGCTGCGGCAGGCCTCACCGGCTGCGCGGCAGAGTTCACGGACGCTTCCCACCACCTGGGAATGAACATTGGACAGTTTTTTGGGCGTCTCGATGCGTAGGCACTTTTCCGCGTCACAGCTGAGCCGAAGGCTGTATTTTTCCACGATGGCCAGAGCATCTGCTGTTGTTGCAGTGTCCGGACTGACCGGACCGGACGCGATCATATCCAGCGGATCACCCAGAATATCCGAGAGGATAACGGCCTCCACGTTTGCAGGAGCGCAAAGGGCGGCAAATTTCCCTCCCTTTAGGGCGGATAGCCGCTTGCGGATCGTGTTGATCTCCACGATGTCCGCCCCACAGGCCAGCAGCTGACCGGTGATATCCTGCAGCTCCTCCAAGGGGATCAGCGGTTTCTCGAACAGGGCGCTTCCTCCCCCGGAGAGAAGAAAGAGCACGGTGTCGTTCTCGTTTAGATCCTCCGTCAGCTTCAGCGCTTCCTCTCCGGCAAGAACACTGTTCTCATCCGGCACGGGGTGCCCTGCCTCAAAGCAGCGAAGATCTGCGATGGGGCCGTTAAAGTGGCCGTATTTGCTGATGACCAGCCCGTCTGCGACCGGGAGGGGAAGAACAGAAAGGGCGGCCTTTGCCATGGGTGGCGCAGCTTTGCCTGCGGCGATCAGTATAACGCGGCCGGAAAATCGCTTTCCATGCAATGCCCGTCGCACAGCGTCTTCGGGCAAGACAGCGTTTATGGCAGAATAAGCGGCCTTCTCGGCATCAGTTCTCAGCTTATGATTCACGGGCAGCTCCTTTTAGGACGAAAGCCCCGGCGTGCGCCGGGGCTGTGATGGAATACAGTGTACAGTACACGAAACGAAATGAAACGTGGTTTTTCACTTTACAGGACCGGATTGAAATCTGATGGATCTGTGCTGGAACAAGATTTCAGTCCTGCAGGGAGTCTTCCCCGCCCGGAGAGCTTACGTTATCCGTGCGTGGTTGCAGGGACAGGATATCCCGCAGCATGAACACCTCCTCGCAGTCCGGAACCATTTTCCGTACTGCGGCGAAAAAGACCGGGAAGGACTTTGCAGTGAGAAAGAAGGTACGGGTGCGGCGGGTGTTGTTCGTATAGGTCACGGTGAAGGAAATGCTTCCGATGTTTTTCTCGCTGCCCGGCGATTCCCCGTCGAGGATCGCCTCCGCTTCCGCGGCCGCGGGGCGGAAGAGCTCCGCAAATTCCGGATTGTTGGTGATGTATTCCCAGGTGCGGGCGGTCGGGAACTTTTCACTGTAGAAGACAGGCTTGTGCTCATAACGGATACTGCCCGCATCAATGCGGAGGGTATCCATATAAGCTTCGTGTTCGTTCCCGTAAACGGCGTTGCGTTTTACGATGATGCGCCGGAGCTCTTTCATGGAAACCTCTTTCTGTCTCCTGCAGGGAGACGTCGTTCATCTACTCTCTCCCGGAGGAAAGATCAGGCGACAGCCTGGGTTTCGGGCTCTGCCGGCATAAAGGCGCCGTGATCGCTGTCTCCGTTTTTCAGGATGGAGCGGATCGCCCAGATCAGAGCGGGAAGGCTGATGAGCAGCAAAATCCCGTAAGCGATGAAGCCCGTGTAGCCGACGGAAGAGTCCGTGTAATTTGCGGTGAACGAGCGGCTGGTCTGCAAGGCGGAGGCGCTCATCAGCAGGAAGTCGTGGAGCATGTGGACGAGGAAGGCTCCGCCCAGTTGTCTGGTGCGCAGCACGATCGCGCTCATGATCACACCGAAGAAGCCGGCCTGCAGGATCTTCAGGATGGCCAGGATCAGCGCCGTGGTATCACTGGCATCCAGATTGCCTACGTGAACCTTGCCGAACCAGAGAGAAACGGCGATGACGCAGATCAGTACCCAGGTGCGGGATTTTCCGAGAGGGGCGAGTGCCCCGTTCAGAAGCACTCCGCGGAAGACGGTCTCCTCAAACACGCCGACACCTATGCACAGAACAAAGACACCCAGCAGGAGAGAACCTATGCCGGCGGGAACTGTGCCGGAGCGCAGCAGGCCTATCAGGGTGTAAATGACCAGCACCACATCTGCGGCCAGGATCGGCCAGCTGAGGCGGAATGCGTGTCCCAGACCTTTCCCGCTGAAGCGCAGCCATTTCTTTCCGCCGAGGAATATCATTGCAAGAGCGGCGACAAGACCTGCGACGAGCTCAGCAAGCCCGGTACCCAGCTGCGGGATGCGGGGCATGAGGGTCCCTCCCACCATGATGCAGACGGTTACCAGCATTGGCGCGACGAAATAGGAAATGAGAAGGGCAATGATGAACTTGCCCCATGCGCGGGCAGTGTTCCTGCGGGCGGTCTTTTCAAGGTTTTCATTCGGGATATTGCTGTTTTCCATGTCGGTTCCTCCTCCGAATACTCGTTTTTTCAGTATGGGGCCAGTATAGCAGAAACAATATCACACAAAAGGCACAGTCATAGATCTCTTTACAGCCTTACGATCCAGGTCCAGAGGACGATGGCGGGCAGGCTGAAAAGGGTGGAAAAGGCCACCAGCTTTGCTGCGAAAGCCGGATCTCTGTCATATTTGGCGGCCAGCATACTGGTGGTGGCACCGGCGGGCATGGCGGCCAGGATCACGCTCACACCGCGGACCAGTCCGCTCACCGGAAGCAGGCGCAGCACCGCATAGATCACCAGCGGGATCAGGACCAGCCGGTGGAGGGTGAAGCGTACGATGGTCTTGTCCAACACGGTCCTCAGGTCCGCTTCCGCCAGGATCATGCCGATCACGAGCATGGAGAGGGCGGTGTTGCAGCGGCCCAGAGTCTTCAGCGGTGTAAGGATTACATCCGGCATGCTTACGCGCGTGAGAAAAAGAACGAGCCCGACCGCGCAGGCGATGACACAGGGATGGGTGAGCACTTTTTTCAGGATGGCTTTCCTGTCCTGCGTTTCAGAGTAGATCGCCAGCCCTTCCGACCACATCATGATCCGCTGAGGGATCAGGTAGATGCTCGCAAGCATGAGGCCGGTGGAGCCGTATACCCCGTCTGCCACGGGATTCCCGAGAAAACCTCCGTTGGGGCAGATCGTGGCATAGATCAGGTTTTTCTTCCGGTCCTCCGGCTGATGACGGTAAAGCAGACGGCTGCAGAAATAGCAGAGGATCTGGATGACCACGGAAATCATCAGGATGACCAGGCAGTCGCGAAGCAGTGCCGGATCGAAGTCCGCCAGAAAGCTGGTGACGATGTTCGCCGGCAGGATCAGATACAGCACCAGATTGGTCAGATCGCGCTGCCCCTGATGGGTGACGAGGCCACCTCTGCGGATGCCGAAACCCAGGGCCATCATGGAAAAGATTGTGATCTGCAGAATGACGGATTCTTTCATGGCAGGATCTCCTCAGGTTTGGATCAACCTCTCTGTTCAGTCGTCATCATCATCCAGAATGAAGTCCAGTTCCTCCGCCTCGTCCAGCCAGGTGAGGTCGGACTTCGTGCGTGCCATCCTCGCCCCGCAGACTGGGCAGAAACGGAAAGCCCTTCGCGCTTCGGCGCCGCAGGCGGAACAGAAGTATTCATCCGGTTCGAACAGATGCGTTTTACAGATCCAGACCGCATTTTTCATGGCTGTTTCCCCTGCTTGCAGAATATGGATAGATTATAGCAAGGCGGGGCCGTCAGAACAAGAGAAAAACGAGATCCTTCCGAAGAAAAGGGAGGGCAGCGGGTCCCGATGCCCCGTTCGTATTTTCTCTCATCCGCCGTGCGGGAAGGCTTGCAACAAAAGTCTGCACGGACTAAAATGGAGAGGATCAGGATGAATTGTCCGGATCATACGACCCGATTCACAAAAAAGGGAAAAGCATCATGAAAATCGTGTTCAGTCTTGACATCGTCAACCGGACGGTGCAGGAGCCCGATGCGAACCGCACGGAGTACAGGAAGGGAGGGATAACGATGGAAAAGAATATCCGCTATTCGTTCATGAACCATTGGGGAGGTCTCCCCTATAAGACGATCCCCAATTTCCGCGAATTTTACTATGAGGACAAGACCAGCGGTGTCTATTACCAGAGCTGGGATCAGATCCTGAACTATACAGCCGGCTGCGGGTTCGAAGGCATGGAGCTCATGCTGGTCCGCCCGCCCGCAGCCATCCTCAAGACCTTCGGAACCCTGCAGGATTTCAGGGACTTCGTCCATTCCAAAGGCCTCGAGATCAGCGGCGGATTTGCCGGCATGGATAACGGCCATATCAAAGCGAACATTCCCGCGCGCGTGAAGGAAATCGAGGGGACAGTGAAAACCATCGAGGCGCTCGGAGGGAAACATCTGAACCTCTGCCCCGGTGTGGACTTCTGCGACGGCGGTCCCCTGGATGAGGACGGCATCCTCAACACGATCGACTGCCTGAACGAGATGGGCCGCGTGGCCGAGGACCACGGCGTGCACCTCGGCATCCACAACGAGTTCTTCTGCATCATGAACAAGCCGAACCACCGCCGCAT
>JAGBQR010000010.1 GCA_017632775.1 Oscillospiraceae bacterium
ATCGATACGGAGAACCACTTCGCCGTCCCGGTTCTCAACGGTCATCCCGTAAAGGTCCTCCATGGCAAACAGGGTGTGCATCAGACCGAGATAGCTGTCAATATCGGGAACATCCAGCGCAAGCGGCGACACATCCAGCACGTCGGAAAGCGTTTTGGTCAAATCTGATCTGGGCGTGCGATCCCCCATTTCATATTGCGCAACCCGGATATCCGCCGATCTTTCGGGAAATCCGAGAAGCGTCCCGAGGTGTTTTTGCGTCAAGCCGCGCAGGCAGCGGAAGAAATGGATTCGCTCACCGATGGCCATTTTCTCTATCCTTCGTTTCCTTATCGATTGACTGTTAACAGAAGTATAACAGATACGAGAATGCCTGTCAAGGGATATTAAACAAAAAAGTTTAATTATTTTTCGGAAACCCCTTGACTTTAGCGGAAATGCTTAGTATAATGTGGGCAAAACTAAGCAGAAATGCTTAGTGACAAGAAAGGAGGTGAAAATCAGATGGAAAAACAGCCGTTCATGAAGGTCGAAGAAGTGGCGGAGGAACTGGGGGTCTCCAAGTCCTACGCCTACAAGATCGTCCGCATTCTCAACGAAGAGTTGAAGAAGAAGGGATACCTGACCATCTCCGGTCGGGTGAGCCGCGAGTATTTCATGGAAAAGGTCTGCTACAACGGAAAAGAAAGGGGGATGCAGTAAGTGTCTGTCTACAAGGAGAAAAACTCGGGCACATGGCGCGTGGTTTACCGGACCACGGACTGGACGGGTGCTGAAAAGCAGAGCACCAAGCGGGGATTCAAGACCCGAAGAGAGGCGGTGGCTTGGGAACGCGAGACGCTGACCATGGCCAAAGGAGATCTGGACATGACCTTCAAGAGCTTCACGGAGCAGTACGAGCTGGACGTCCGAACGAGGCTGAAGGAAAACACATGGGGAATGAAGGAACACATCATCCGCACGAAGCTGGTTCCGTACTTCGGAAGGCTGAAAATGAACAGCATCACGGCCCAGCAGATCATCAGATGGCAGAATGAGCTGATGAATTACCGGGATGAGCAGGGGAATCCGTATTCCCCGGTCTACCTGAAAACCCTGCACAGTCAGCTCAGCGCAATCTTCAATCATGCGGTAAAGTTCTATAACCTCAGAGAGAATCCCTGCCGGAAGGCCGGCGGCATGGGGAAGAACAAGAGCCGCGAGATGGCTTTCTGGACGAAGGAGGAGTACTTGAAATTTTCGGACGCGGAGATGGACAATCCGATTGCCTACTACGCCTTCGAGATGCTGTACTGGTGCGGTATCCGGGAAGGGGAACTGCTGGCCCTGACGCCCGCGGATTTTGATCTGGAGAAGGGAACGGTCACCATCAACAAATCTTATCAGAGAATCAACCGTCAGGATTGTATCACGACCCCGAAGACCGAGAAGAGCAATCGGACGATTTGGATGCCGCGGTTCCTGACCGAAGAGATCCGGGATTATCTGAGCCAGCTCTACGGCATTAAAGACACGGATCGGATTTTCCCTTTGACGAAGAATACCCTTCACCGGGAGATGGACAAGGGGGCCAAAGCGGCAGGCGTGAAACGGATACGAATTCATGACCTCAGGCACAGCCACATCAGCCTCCTGATCGACATGGGATTCTCGGCAACGGCAATCGCGGACCGGGTCGGTCACGAGAGCATCGATATTACATACACTTACGCCCATCTCTTCCCGTCAAAGCAGGTTGAGATGGCGGACAAGCTGGAATGCGAAAGGAGTTTAGGAAATGTCACAGAAAAACAAGGATGACTACAACCGCTGGCGGAGCCGTCAGACGTCCTTCCGGTTGTCGGAAGAAGAGTTTGCGCAGCTTTCCGTATATGTGAAGCTGTCGGGCAAGAGCAAGCAGGAGTACATCACGGACCGTGTTCTCAACCGGGATGTGGTGGTGCAGGGGAACACCCGGGTGTTCAAAGCCCTCCGGGACACGCTGGCCGAGGTCCTTGCGGAACTGCGCAGAATCGAGGCGGGCGGGGAGGTTTCGCCGGAACTGAACGGGACGATCCGTATGATCGCG
>JAGBQR010000011.1 GCA_017632775.1 Oscillospiraceae bacterium
CTGAGGGAGGAAAAGAGCGAATCGCTCCCGGAATTAAAACCGGATTCTGTAGCCGCCATGTACTTTACCTCCGGGACAACAGGAAAACCTCGCTGTGTCATGCTTACACATCGGAATATGGGATCTCAGATCAGCGCGATCTTTGAAGTGATTCCGTTATCGGAAACGGATGCGGGACTTTCGCTTCTCCCGCTGAGTCATACGTTTGAGATGATGACTTATATCGCCGGAGCGCTGCATTGCGGGGGAAGGCTTTACCTTAACGAGAGTATACGGACGGTAAAAAAGAATCTTCGTGAAAAGAAGCCGACCATCCTTGTCACAGTCCCGCTGATTCTGCAGACGCTGGAAAAGGAGATCCTGAATACAGCAAGACGGCAGGGAAAGCTGGAGAAACTGCGGAAAGCTGTCCGTCTCAGCGGAGCAATGCAGAGGATAGGGATTGATTTGAGCGGATATCTCTTCAGGGAGATCAGAGAACTCCTCGGAGGCCGGCTGCACACCGTCATCTGCGGCGGAGCGGCGCTTGACCCGGAACTGATCCGTTTTTTCCGGGCACTCGGAATAGAGATTCTCCAGGGGTACGGGATTACGGAGTGTTCGCCTGTGGTATCGGTGAACCGGCCGGGGAGGAATGTGATCGGCTCGGTCGGACCCTGCCTGCCATGCTGTGAAGTGAAGATTATCGGTGGGGAAATCTGCGTCCGCGGAGAGAGTGTATCGCCCGGATATTACAGAGATGAGAAAGCCATGGAAGAGAGTTTCCGGGATGGATGGTTCCATACCGGAGATCTCGGCCGGCTGGACCGGAAAGGCAATTTGTATTTTGAAGGACGGATCAAGAACCTGATCATTCTGGCAAACGGGGAGAATGTATCTCCGGAGGAACTGGAGGAAAAACTTTATCAGGCGGATGGGATCCTGGATGCAGTCGTCTATGAGAAAAACGGCCGGATCACAGCGGAACTTTTCGTGGATCGGATGCTGATCCCGGATCTGTCCGCCGCATGGAAGATCGTCAGTCCCATCAACAGGACTCTGGCCTCCTTCAAACAGATTGCGGAAATTATATTGAGGGAGACAGAGTTTGAAAAGACGGCGACCAGAAAGATCAAACGCTATAAACTGGAAGGGGGATAAACCATGGAGGAAAAAATAAGGGAGATACTCTCCGAGGTGTCCGGAGTTCCGCTGTCGGAACTGCATGAGGACACCCGTCTTGTCGGAGAACTGGGGATGAGCTCTTTTGACCTTGCCGATGCAGTTGTCAGTCTGGAAGAGGCCTGTGGCGTGAAAATACCGGATGCGCGGTTTCACGAGATGGAGACAGTTGGGGATATCGTCCGTATCCTCCGGGAGGAGAATGCGTTATGAAGCTGAACGGGCTTCCAGTCCTTGATCCTTCATCGGTCAGATCCGATCACAGCTTTGTCTTTGATGCGCATAACCATGACCGAAAGCAGCTGATCACGCGTTATCGCGGAACGGTGGTCGAGCGGACAGCATCGGGGTTCACGGTCACAGGCTGGCAGAAAAGTATTTACCATTTCGGCGGGCTGAACCGTGAGGTGCCGATCATGATAAGCATTGTGCTGGATGGCGAAGGGCTGATCCGCAGCCTGAAGATCGATGGACAGAGCAGGGGAAGCCAGGGCAGCCGCTGTGACTTCACCTGTTTGGAAACACTCTGCGGGGAGAAACTGGCCGGTATTCCTCTCACAGAACTCGGCAGTAAGATATCCGCTGCGCCGGATGTAAAATGTCTGCACCTGTTTGAGATCCTCAGCGCCTGTTCTTCCTTTGCCGGAACACTTCCCGCGCAAGGGCGGACAGAGGGGAGCGAACAGGAGTATATCGCGATCCGGCCGTTCCGGAACGGCCTTGAATCGGAATCTGTGCATGAGATCCTCGGCAGGCGGGATCATATGCAGATCTTGCTGGAGTATAATGCACCGCCTGTACTGAACAGTGAAAATCTGGCACAGAGCATCGATGCTGTCGCTTCGGTGCGGTATAACGGAGAGAATGTTTTCAGGGAAGACCTTCAAGCCACGGATTTTGAGGCGGTTTATGCGCAGCTCAACCGGCTGTTTTCACGGTGCCATCACCGGGAGAAGGCGTTCTTTGGATTAAAAGGCCGAATGAGGTTTTTCAACAGCCCGTCTATGGTCGGCCTTTTCCTTCTTGCGATTAGCCACGGCGCTGTGAGCGGTCTACTGTCTCGTGCCTGGAAGATCGAACGGATACTGCATTATCTGCAGACGGGGTATGGAAAGAATCCCTGCAAGGGATTTGGAGGCTGATCTTACATCTGCAAAGAAAAACAAAACAGGAGATCGAAATACTGTGCCGATCTCCTGTTTTGTTTTTTGGTGCCGGTAACCGGACTCGAACCGGTACGGGATTGCTCCCAAGGGATTTTAAGTCCCTGGTGTCTACCATTCCACCACACCGGCGTATGGGTAAAATGATGGCTATACTGTACCACCGCGAGTCAGTTTGTGTCAAGAAAAGGAGACCGCAGCCTGCACGGGCAGGCTGCGGTCTCATATAAAGCTCAGGTTATTCGATTTCGACGATCCCGTCCTCTTTGACTGTCACTTTCATTCCGGTCTGAACAGTACTGAGGAATTCCGGACCGAGCCGGTCAATCACGGGCATGCTGGAGTCAGTCCATACATCACCCATGATGGCGCCTGAAGCGGCCAGCGAGTCGATCGATTCGGAGAAGAGCATGCAGGCGGGAGCCTTTCCGGCTGCCAGGACTGTATAGAGGATCATGCCGCCTGTGGTGGATCCGATCGTGATCGGAAGGCAGAGAGCCTTCCCCTGCATTTTCTGATTGTAGATATCGGGATTGTTCTGATCTCCGCAGGGAATGCCCTTCTTGTTGAACATGATCGCCATCTGAAATGAGGCGAGTGTATTGAAGCCGCTGTGTGAGACCAGTGCTTCTGCTGTGCAGGTCCCGGGAACAATGACGCGCCCTTTGAACTGTTTCATGGTCTGGCCTCCTTCCTGGTGATGATGCGCAGGATTTCGTCCTCTGTGTAATACCTCGCGGAGGTGTAGGTGCGCAGCTTGTTCGAGCAGGTGATAACAGCTTTTTTCTTGCAGAGCGGGTTGTTCATGTACATCAAAGCGCAGATGTAGCTCACAATACCGCCGGAGCGCTTGAGGATGTTGGCTTTATCTGTCTTTTCAAATTCTTTGATCACGGCAGGAGAGGCGGTGAAAACCGTAGGGACGGAGAGCTTTGTCAGCCCGTTCTCCTCGAGCCGTTTGTCGATCGCATCTGTCCAGTCACAAAGCTGTTTGAATGTAAGATGCGGGCACCCTATAAAGCAGAGTTCAGGCCTTGCTTCCTTGTCTTTCCAGATTACAGGATAGTTTGCTTTGACGCGTTCCAGTTCGGCATCATCGATAACATAGACCTGGGCATCTTCAGAGATGAGAGTTTCACCCAACTCCTTTGCCTCGGGGGTAAGGCCTTCGATATGGTAAAGACCGACTGCTCCGTTGGAGGCTGTGGCTGCACCGAAATCTTTCAGATAAGTGCAGGCAGCATCCGTCAGTTCATTGCCGAGCCATTTGTCCAGCCCCTTCACATAGGGAACGTCTTCCATGACTTTCATGCCGATGGCGGATCCGAGTAGCTGTGGTTCCGGCTTTTTTTCGCAATTGACTTCCACGATCCATTTCGCCTTGCGCCCCTCGTCGGTCAGCAGACCGAATTCAGGGACAAATCCCGCAACGGAACCGAAGAGTTCGATGATGCCGGAGTTGCGGTTGCAGCGGGCACCGAGCACCGAATTGGCATATACGACGGCGGAAGACTCCGCCCAGGAGAGGATCTCTCCCTTCTCGGGTTTGTTTCCGACCTGATCAAGATAACAGGTGCAGGTGTAGGCATCATCATTCAGGATTCCGAGCTTTTCCATCTGTTTTTCATATCGGCCCTGATCCGTGTACATGATTTTCTTGAATACAAGATCTTCCAGGAGATTAGAGGGAACATTCCTGTCAAGAGGACGCGGGTCAGCCGTGAACTTCTGCCCGTCTGTGAGACCGGCATCGATGATCTCGTCAAAAACATCCAGTACCGGACCTAGAACTTTAAGACCATAGCTGATGACAGTATGGCCGTATTTGCCGGTAACGGGAACCATACGCTCGGCTCCGAAGGTGTCACCGTACATTACCAGAGTTTTTACGATCTTTGCCATGACCTCGCCTTTGCTGCCGTCCAGCAGGGCTTGCTGTTCCGGGGTTAAAACCAAGAGATCACTTCCTTTCTTATTCTGAAAACGGGATCGTTTTTCCTGTACAATTCATATATCACATATATTAAAATATACCATAACCGACCAGCTCCGTCAACGAAAGAGAGGCGGGAAACATTTACAAAAGAGTCATAATCAGAACGAAGGTCAATATTGAAAAGTTGCGTATTTGTGATATAATCTATGATTACGTAATTATGCAAACCGGGAGGACCAGAACAAAACATGGCAAAGAAACAGTTCAAAGCAGAATCAAAAAGACTTCTTGATCTGATGATCAATTCTATCTATACAAACAAGGAGATATTTCTTCGCGAGATCATATCGAATGCCTCCGATGCGATCGATAAGCTGTGCTATCTTTCGCTGACTGATGAAGGGGTGGGAATGAACCGGGAGGATTTCCGTATCGAAGTGATTCCGGATAAGGAAGCCCGCACCATCACCGTTCGTGATAACGGGATCGGCATGACCCGTGAAGAGTGTGAAAGCAATCTCGGTGTCATCGCAAAGAGCGGTTCCTATGCATTCCGCGATACCATGGACGAAGAACACAAGGAGGATCTTTCAATCATCGGACAGTTCGGCGTCGGTTTTTATTCTGCATTCATGGTTTCCGATGAAGTTACCGTCATCACCCGCAAATACGGCAGCGACGAAGCGGTGAAATGGCAGAGCAGCGGCGCCGACGGCTATACGGTTTCGGAAGCTGACCGCGCAGAAGTCGGTACAGATGTGATCATGCACATCAAACCCGACACCGAGGAAGAGGTCTACGGTTCCTATCTGGAAGTATGGAAGCTGAAGGCCCTGATCAAAAAGTATTCAGACTATGTCCGATGGCCGATCTGCATGGATATCGAGCACCAGGAGAGATATGAGACCGGAGAGAAGAACGATGACGGTTCGCCGAAGGTCGAATACAGAATGGTCAAAGAAAATGAGACCGTAAACTCCATGGTACCCATCTGGCAGCGCAGCAAGAGCGAAGTGACCGATGATGACTGCATCGCGTATTATAAAGAAAAGAATCACGACCGGAAAGATCCTTGCGCGCTGATCCGTGTGAATGCGGAAGGGACTGTCTCCTACAAAGCCATGCTCTTTGTTCCCGGAGAGCAGAACGAGGGCGTCTTCTATGGAGATGCGAAAGGCGGGATCACTCTATATTCCAACGGCGTTATGATCATGGAAAAGTGCGACAAACTGGTCCATGACTATTTTGAGTTTGTCAAGGGCATCGTGGATTCGCCGGATCTTTCCCTGAATATTTCCCGTGAGATTCTCCAGCACGACCGCCAGCTTCGCGTGATCGGACAGAATCTGGAGAAGAAGATCAAAGGCGAACTGGAGAAGATGCTCAAAGAGGATAAGCCGAAATACGAGACCTTCTTCAGAAACTTCGGTGTCCATCTCAAGTGCGGAGTATGTGATGAATATGGCCGTTACAAGGATTTCCTGCGGGATCTGCTGATTTTCTATACATCCGAAGATCGACAGATCACGCTCAAGGAATACGTGGAAAACATGCCCGAAAGCCAGAAGGTAATTTATTATGCGGCCTCGGATTCGGTGAAGCATGCCATGAGCCTGCCGCAGTGCGAACTGGTCCGTTCCCGTGGCTATGAGCTGATCTATCTGACCAGCGCACTGGATGAGATGGTGATTGAGAACCTGCGGGAGCAGGACGGCAAGAGCTTCTGCAACGTTGTCACCGATGACCTTGGCTTTGAAACGGAAGAAGAGAAAAAAGCAGCAGAAGAACGGGATATTGAGAACCGGGAGTTTCTCGATTTTGTGAAAGATTCGTCGGACGGACGGATCGTGAAGGCAAAGCTTTCTTCCAAACCCGGGTCTCTGCCGTGCTGTCTTACCACCGAGGGTGGCATCACGCTGGAAATGGAGAAGTATTTCCGGAACGGCCCCAACGAAGAGATGCGTTCCATCAAAGCCAACAGAGTCCTCGAACTTAATCCGGAGCACGAGGCGGTTAAAGCTCTCCAGGCGGCATATGCCGGCGATAAGGAAAAGGCTGCTTCCCTGACAAAAGTCCTTCTCGTACTGGCCGAGATGATGGCCGGTGTCGAGGTGGAGGACCCTGCCGAATTCGTGGGGCTGGTCAGCAAACTGTTCTGACAGGACCGCATCCGGACCACACCTATCCTTGAATCAGTTGGAGATGTTATGAGTCAGAGCCTCGGAATTTACATCCATATACCGTTCTGCGCCAGCAAATGTTCCTACTGCGACTTCTATTCGCTCGCTGACTGCGATTATCTGATGCCGGAGTATCAGAAAGCATTGCTGAAGCATATTACGGAATCCTCCGATTCCATAAAAAACTACGAGGTCGACAGTATCTATTTCGGCGGAGGCACTCCGAGTTTTTACGGAGCGGGAAGGCTCTGCGAGGTCTTCGAACTGCTCAAGCTGAACGGGAATGTCCGGACGGATGCGGAAGTTACTGTTGAGGTCAACCCGGACAGTGTTACGCCTGATACGCTGAAAATGCTTCGGCGGAGCGGCGTGAACCGCCTCTCCATCGGAGTGCAGGCATCCGACAACAATCTGCTCAAGCTTATCGGGCGGCGCCACAATTTCCAGCAGGCACAGCGGGCTGTGCGTGAGGGAAGGAATGCCGGATTCGATAACATCAGTCTCGATCTGATTTACGGCCTTCCGACGCAGACGAGAAACGACTGGGCGGAGACACTTTCCAAGGCGATGGAACTTCATCCGGAGCATATCTCCTGCTATGGCCTGAAGCTGGAGGAGGGGACACCCATGTATGAAAACTACAGGGGATCGCCTGTACTCCCGGACGATGACGAGCAGGCCGATATGTATTGTTATGCCGCGGAGCAGCTTGACCGCTATGGCTACAGGCAATATGAGATATCCAACTTTGCTGCGAAAGGGTTTGAATCGAAACATAACCTCAAATACTGGAATCTGGAGGATTATATCGGATTCGGGCCTGGAGCGCATTCCTGTGTGGGAAGTCTTCGCTACAGCTATATAAGGGATCTGAAGGGATACATCGCCGGCATTGACCGGGGTGTGAGCATCATCGAAGAATATGAGACGCTGACCCCATTTGAGAAAGCCGTGGAGTATATCATGCTGGCCATGCGGACGACCCGCGGAATGTCTGCGGAGGACTACCGGCGTACCTGCCGCTGCGACTGGAAGCCGATCGAGCACGTGCTGATGGCATTCAGGGAAAAAGGGTGGACGGAACTCAGCGGAGAACGCTGGCATTTTACAGTGCCGGGATTTCTGATTTCGAACACACTGATTGGGATCCTTCTGGAGACGCAGGCCAGCAGCCGTGTGGAAGGAACACCATGGCTCAGCAACGCACTCGATGCGGAAGAAAAGACTTCCATCCCTCCGAGCGAGGAGGAACTTTTCCGGGAAGTGTATGAAAAGCAGATGGAAAAGACAGACAATGAACCCGAAGAATAAGGAGAATCGTTTGTGAACATGGAAAATGAACACGACCTCGAGAGCATCCTCCGGGAGTTCTCATCGGAAGGGACAGACCGACCGGAAGAGAAGGAGGAAACGGATCTCCGTATGGAGGACACGGCTGAGGTAGAAAAATCCTCTTCACCGAAGGATGAAGATCTTCCGGAAGAGCCGGCCGAAGGACCTGCGGAACCGATGATTTCCGTTGAGGAAGAAGATGCGGAAGAATCTGCGGACATGGAGGATGAACTGCCGCAGTTCTTCGATGACGATGAGGAATATGAATACAGACTGGCGAAGAAAAAGCGCCGCAGATGGATCCTTCCCTTCTGCGTAGTGCTGTTTATCATCCTGCTTGTCGTGGGCGGCGTGACCTACATGGCTTACCGGGTGTCTCAGAGCGATACGATCCTGCCGAACGTATATGTCGCGGGGATTGATCTCGGCGGCATGAGCAGGAAAGAAGCCGAGGACATGCTGGAGAGCTGCAACTGGGACAAAAGCATAAGCGGAGCACTGGAAGTGCGCCTGCCCATGGATGTTTCCGCTTCGATTGATTATACGGTGGCGGGACTGAGGCTGACGGCCGCTACGGCTATAAATGATGCAGAAGCATACGGGCGGGAAGGAAATATGTATGAGCGCCTCTATGCTTATGTGAATGCGCTGATTATGCCACACGATGTAGCCGATGACAGGACCTTTGAGATCAACGAAGAGTATGTGGATCAGATCCTGGATCAGGCAGTGGCGAAATTTGATGAGCTTACAGCGGATTCAGCATATAAGATCGACCGGGAAAAAGAACAGTTTATCGTTCTCAAGGGAGCCGGGGAGATTCGGATTGATCGGGATGCCCTGAAGAAAAAAGTGATGGATGCGCTGAAAGCAAATGAGGAAGCGGTCATCTACCGGATCGGGGACGTCCAGCTGACAATGCCGGACTTCGAAGCGGTACGGGCGGAGGTTTACTCCGAAGCAGTGGACGCATACTATGACAGAGAGAACGATACAGTAGTCGATGAGGTCATCGGTGTCGATTTTGATGTGGAGACGGCAGCGAGGATCTGGAATGCCGCGGAGCCGCTTACCTATGTGACCGTTCCGATCGAAGCTACGTATGCTGAAATAAAGGGGGAGGATCTGCGCGCAGTCCTCTTCCGGGATGTGCTGGGTGAATTCACCACCAGCTTTGCGGGCAGTATACCGAACCGCTGTTCCAATATCAATCTTGCCGTCAGTACGATCGACGGCATCATCCTCCTTCCGGGAGAGACGTTTTCCTATAACCAGACGCTTGGTGAGCGCACGGAGGAAGCCGGATACCTTTTGGCCGGCGCCTACAATGACGGAGAAGTGATAGAAGCGATCGGCGGCGGGATCTGTCAGGTCTCCTCCACGCTCTGTGTGGCGGTACGTTATGCGAATCTCGAGTATCACAGAGCCTGCCACCAGTTCCGCGTCAATTACATGGATGCCGGACTGGATGCCACGGTCGACTGGCCGAACAGGGACTTTACCTTTAAAAACACCAGGGATTACCCGGTCAAGATCCATGCCTTCTGTGACAACGATGCCCTGACAGTCACGATTCAGATCATCGGGACAGATGTGGACGGAAGCTACATCGAGATCGTGAACACGTATTATTCGGCATTTACGTGGGGTCAGTATAATCCCGGAGAAACGGAGCACAGCGAGGAATATCTCAACACATGGATCGGAGATATCTACAAGTCTGAAGGCAAGCACTACGATAAAGACGGCAACCTTCTCGAAATCATCTATACGCAGGAGAACGACTACTGCATGTACCTCCGCCATGATGTGGTGATGCCGGAGGATTATTACACACCGCCCGCTGAGACCGAAGGCGATGTCGGCTGACAGAATACATTCACTCAACAGGAGAGATGATATGGAAAACAGAAAGACCTTTTATATTACAACGCCCATCTACTATCCTTCGGACAAGCTTCATATCGGGCATACCTACTGCACCGTTGCGACGGATACGATCGCCCGGTATAAGAGGCTGCGCGGCTTCGACGTCATGTTCCTTACAGGGACCGATGAACACGGTCAGAAGATAGAGGAGAAAGCGAAGGAAGCCGGCAAGACCCCCCAGCAGTTTGTGGATGACATTGTCACCGGAAAGGGAGGGATTCTGGATCTGTGGAAGCTGATGAATATCTCCAACGACCGATTCATCCGTACAACCGATGATTATCATGTGGAATCGATCCAGAAGATCTTCCGGAAAATGTATGAGAACGGAGATATTTACAAGGGAGCTTACAAGGGCAAGTACTGCACACCGTGCGAAAGCTTCTGGACCGAAAGCCAGCTTGTGGACGGGAAATGCCCCGATTGCGGCAGGGAAGTGCATGATGCGGAAGAGGAAGCTTATTTCTTCCGCCTCTCCAAGTATGCAAAACCCGTACAGGATCTGCTGGAGACCGGTACTTTTCTGGAGCCTGCCTCCCGCGTGAACGAAATGATCAACAACTTCATCAAGCCGGGCCTGGAGGATCTCTGTGTCTCACGCACCAGTTTCAGCTGGGGGATTCCGGTGGATTTCGATCCCGGTCATGTGGTCTACGTCTGGGTGGATGCGCTGTCCAATTACTGCACGGCGCTTGGTCTCTACAACGATCGGTATCATGATTTTGACAGATACTGGCCTGCAGATGCGCACATCGTGGGCAAGGAGATCGTCCGTTTCCACTCGATCATCTGGCCCGCAATGCTCATGAGCCTGGGCCTTCCCGTACCGAAAAAGGTCTATGGTCATGGCTGGCTGGTGATCGATGGCGGCAAGATGTCCAAATCCAAAGGCAATGTGGTGGACCCGTATGTGCTCGCGGAAAAATTCGGAGTGGATGCTCTCCGTTTCTTCCTTCTCCGTACATTCCCCTTCGGGTCGGACGGAAACTTTACCAATGAACTGCTGATCAGCACGATCAATACTGATCTGGCAAATGATCTCGGCAATCTGGTCTCCCGTACCACGGCCATGGTGGAAAAGTATTTCGGAGGCGTAATCCCTGAAGAGCGGGAGCCTGCTCAGGCAGACGAGGAACTCATTCGCCTGATCCGGGAGACTCCGGGAAACTACGCAGCTCAGATGGATGCCTTCCAGCTCCATCTCGGGCTGGAGGAAGTATTTAAACTCATCCAGCGCGCCAATAAATACATCGATGAAAGCGCTCCATGGGTCCTTGCAAAGGACGAAGCCAACCGTCCGCGGCTGGCGCAGGTCATGTTCAATCTGGTCGAAGCGCTCCGTGTGAGCCTCATCTGTCTTACTCCTTTCATGCCGGATAGCTGCGGAAAAGCGTTCAGTCAGATTGGCGCAGCCGCTGAAGCGCAGACATGGGAAAGTGCTGTTTACGGAGGTATGCCCGCCGGTACAGTCATCCACAAGGGAGAAACCCTTTTCCCGCGGATCGATGCGGTAAAGGAACTGGCAGAGCTGGAGAAGATCCATGCTACTGCGGCTGCTCCGAAAACACCTCCTGTTCTGCCGGATGTTTCCATTGATGATTTTGCCAGATGCGATATGCGTGTTTGTAAGATCCTTGCCTGCGAGGCTGTTAAAAAATCGGACAAGCTTCTCCGGTTCACACTGGACGATGGAAGCGGGAAAGAGAGGCAGATCCTCTCGGGTATCCGGAAGTATTATGAACCGGAGCAGCTTGTTGGAAAGAAAGCGGTCGCGATTCTCAATCTTCCTCCGCGGAAAATGATGGGGATGGAATCGAACGGTATGCTGCTTTCCGCAGTTGCTGAGGAAGACGGAAAGGAAACTCTGCATCTGATGATTGTGGGAGATGATATTCCCGTAGGTGCGCAGCTCTGCTGATATAGAAAGGAAAAGAATGACAAAGACAGATATTTTCTCCGGTTTTCTCGGCGCCGGCAAGACGACGCTCATCCGGAAACTGATTGCGGAAGGCTATCAGAATGAAAAACTCGTTCTGATCGAAAACGAGTTTGGGGAGATCGCGATTGACGGCGGCTTTCTGCAGGATGCCGGGGTCCAGATCACAGAAATGAACTCCGGTTGCATCTGCTGTACTCTGGTAGGCGATTTTACGAAGGCTCTGCAGAAAGTGGTAGCGGATTTCGCTCCGGACAGGATCCTCATCGAACCTTCCGGCGTCGGTAAACTCAGTGAAGTGGCGGACGCTGTGGAACGTGTGGAGGGAATCGTGATCGGTTCAAAGGTTACACTGGTCGACGCCGGTAAATGCAGACTCTATGCAAAGAACTTCGGAGAATTCTTCAACGATCAGGTAGCCAATGCGGATGTGATCGTTCTCAGCCGTACCGGGACAGTCAGCGAGGAGAAGACCGTTGCCGCTGTGGAGCTGCTGCGGGAGATCAATCCCGAAGCTGCGCTGATCACAAGTCCCTGGGAGCAAGTGACCGGAGCTCAGATTCTTGCCGAGATGGAAGAAAACTCTCTTCACAGGGAGATGGAGCAGATGCTCCACGAGCACCATCATCATGACGACGGGGACGAAGAGGAGCATGAGCACCACCATCACCACCATCATGAGGACGGGGATGAGGAGGAGCATGAGCACCACCATCACCACCATCATGAGGATGGGGATGAGGAGGAGCATGAGCACCACCATCACCACCATCATGAGGACGGAGATGAGGAGGAGCACGAGCACCATCATCATCACGATCACGATGCGGACGAGATTTTTACTTCCTGGGGAATGGAGACGGCAAGGAAGTATTCCGAAGAAGAACTGCGCGTCGTTCTCTCTGCATTGGAAGAAACAGACCGCTTCGGCATGATCCTTCGCGCTAAGGGGATCGTAGACAGCAGCGATGGGGAATGGATCTATTTCGACTATGTGCCCGGGGAGATTGATATCCGTCGGGGCAGCGCTGCAGTGACGGGACGTTTCTGCGTGATCGGTTCCGAGATAAAAGAATCCGCTTTGAAGGAGCTGTTTAAAATTGCCTGAGCAGCGTGAAATACCTGTTTTTCTTTTCACCGGATTTCTGGATTCGGGAAAGACCCGCTTCATACAGGAGACGCTGGAGGACAGACGTTTCTGCAACGGAGAACGCACCCTTCTTGTGGTCTGCGAGGAAGGGGAAGAGGAGTATGCGCCGGACCAGTTTGCAGATGCGTCGGTCTTTATCCGCACAGTGGACGGAGAGGCGGATCTGCAGCAGGAAAAACTCCTGGCCTGGCAGAAAGAAACGAATGCGGAGCGCGTTGTCATTGAATATAACGGGATGTGGATGCTTGATTCCCTCTATGCGCAGATGCCCCGGAACTGGATGGTTTATCAGGAATTCATGTTTGCCGATTCCGGTACTTTTCTGAGTTATAATACAAATATGCGTCAGCTGGTCTATGACAAGCTGATAAGCTGTGAACTGGTTGTTTTCAACCGTTTCCGTCCCGGAATGGACAAGATGGAATTCCATAAGATTGTTCGCGGAGCCTCCCGCAGGACGGACATCGCCTACGAGAGCCCGGAAGGAAACGTTGCATACGATGATATCGAAGATCCTCTTCCCTATGATGTGAACGCAAAGGAGATCGTCATAGGAGACTCGGACTATGCTTTGTTTTACCGGGATCTTTCGGAGAATCCGTCCGTCTATGAAAACAAAACCGTGACCTTCAAGTGCCGTGCGCTGGTAAGGAACAAACTCCCGTCCGGTACTTTTGTGGTTGGGCGTCATGTGATGACCTGCTGTGTTGAGGATATACAGTTTGCCGCGCTGGTCTGCCAGTGGGAAAAAGCGAAGACAGTGCAGGACGATACATGGATGATCCTGACAGCACGGATCAATTTCAAATTCAACCGTGCATATGGCAAAAAAGGACCGGTATTAACCTATCTTTCCGCGATACCGAGCGTAGCCCCGGACGATCCGGTCGCAACGTTCTACTGAGTACGGATATGAAGTACCGCTGTTTGGTCTTTGATCATGACGATACTGTCGTGAATTCAACGGCAACGATCCATCACCCCTGTTTCCGGGAATTCCTGAAAGAATACTATCCTGGCAGAGACATTTCTCTTGAAGAGTATTTCATCCAGAATTTCACGCCGGGTTTCGTCGAAATGTGCCGCAGAGAGTATGGCATGGATGATGCGATGCTTGAACGGGAGAAAGACTACTGGCTGGATTATGTGCGGGGCCATGTACCCGCTGCCTATCCGGGGATTCGGGAAATCATGCTCCGGCAGAAGGAAGAGGGGGGCCTGCTTTGTGTTGTTTCCCATTCGATGCGGACCAATATCCTTCGGGATTTCAGGGCTAACGGACTTCCGGAACCGGATCTCGTCTATGGATGGGAGCTGCCGCCGGAACATAGAAAACCGGATCCATGGGCACTGTTTCAGATCCGGGAGACTTTTGGCCTGGCTCCGGAGGAAATCCTCGTGATCGACGATCTCAAGCCCGGCTTTGATATGGCGGTTCGCTGCGGCGCGGATTTTGCCGCCGCGGGCTGGTCATATGATATTGCTTTTATAGAAGACTTCATGCGGACGAATTGCCGGAATTACTTCAAGACAGTGGCGGAACTGGACTGCTTTCTCCTCTGAGACGATGGATAGGCCCGCCTGAAAAGAAACACAGAATGAACAGGGAACAGGTCAGCTCCTGTTCCCTGTTCGGCAAAAGAAAGGATTATCAGCTTTGGAAGCTTTATGCCTGATCGTTCCATGTTACAACGAAGAACAAGTACTTCCGGTAACTGCTCCGCTTTTCCGTGAGAAGCTTTCGGAACTTATCGCGGATGGACGTATTGCGGAAGAAAGCCGGATTCTGTTTGTCGACGATGGAAGCACGGATTCCACCTGGCGGATAATCTGTGAGCTGGCTGAAGGGGACAGCATTTTCGAGGGAATAGCCCTCAGCCGGAACCGCGGTCATCAGAACGCACTTCTGGCTGGGCTCACCGATGCTGCGGATCACTTTGATATAACAGTTTCGATCGACTGCGATGGTCAGGATGACATTGATGCTATTGATCGGATGCTGGAGGAGCGCAAAGCCGGTGCGGAGGTGGTCTACGGAGTACGTTCCGAACGTAATTCCGATTCACGCTTGAAGCGCTGCACCGCACAGGCGTATTACCGGTTCCTTTCCCGCATGGGGGCAGACGTGGTCTATAACCACGCAGATTACAGACTGCTTTCCTCCTGCGCGCTGCGGGAGCTGCTGAGATATGAGGAAGTGAACCTTTATCTGCGTGGGATGGTTCCGCTTGTCGGATTTCAGAGCAGCACGGTAGAATATGTCCGGCAGGAGCGGATAGCAGGGAAAACGCATTATTCGCTGAGGAAGATGTTCGATCTTGCACTGAACGGACTGACAGGACTGACAGTCCGGCCTATGCGCCTGATTCTGATAGTCGGGCTGGTATTGTTAATGGGTGGCTCAGCTGGCACGATTGCAACGATTGTACTCAAGGCTTTCGGACTTCTTCATGATTCCGTCTGGATCCTGCTTGCCGTTCTGGTTTTTCTTTCTGGGCTGCATCTCAGCGCCACAGGGCTGCTGGGCGAATATGCCGGGAAAACCTTTTTAGAGACCAAGCGCCGTCCGCGTTTTGTGATTTCGAAGAGGACGGGGCAGGTCGGGAAGGAACGCTGATGCACACGATGCAGGAAATCCGCCGTGAATATGAGCGGCTTGACCGCATCTGTTCCGTCGACACGAGCTGTATCGAAATCCGGGTAAACAATGCACAGCGGCGTCTGGGCAGTTTCTCCTGCAGAGCGGATATCCCGGACGGGAAGATGGTTATCACGATCTCCCGAAGAGCGATGGAAGACGAGTCCCTGTTTCTGGACACGATCCGCCATGAATATGCGCATGCTGTGGTTTTTCTCCGCCACCCGCGCGTACGCCACGGCCATGATGCGGTGTGGAAAGCGGTCTGCCGGGAGGTGGGCTGTATGCCTCGCGGTTCGGTGAGACCCGGCGCCTCAGAGACGGATCTGGAAAACAGTGCAAAGTACCGTGTGACTTGCCGTTCCTGCGGTGCTGTAACGTATTACATCAAAGCGGGAAAAATCGTAAAACTGCTGCAGCAGAATGCCGGTGAATTCGGAAATACAGCGAAGGTGCTCTGCAGGAAATGCGGAGGAAGCAGTTTCGATTTGAAGGAGCTGCAATAAAAAGAGGAAGCCGGGAGGCTTCCTCTTTTATTGTGATGTATTTACTCATCCAGAAGAGCAACTGTACGCTCGTCTTCGATGCCGTCGTAGAACTTGTCGAGGACTTTCTGAAAGACAGGGATCGAAGGATCGGCGTGAAGAAACAGAGTCATACTGGAGCGAAGTTTCAGATTGTCCGGCCATCCGAGGATCGCTTCGGCATCATGACCGGATTGTTCCAGCAAAGCCTGTGAGATCTCAAGAAGACGGAAACGGAGAGTCGGTTCTTCAAGATAGGCGCGGGCTTCAGAAAGATCCTGAATTGCGTAGTACTGAGCAGTTGAACTGAAGCCGAGACCGGCGATCTGCGGGAAAATATACCACATCCAGTGACTATGCTTCCTGCCGTTCCGAATCTCGGAAAGTGCGGCAGGGTAGGAGTGGCGCTGCGCGTCCAGAAATCTTGACAGGTCAGGCATGATGCAACCTCCTTGGATAAGAATCGAATGATTTGACTCAGTATAACAGAAACAGATCGGAAGAACAATATTACGTTAACAAAATTATGGTAATATGATACATGAATGTATGTTGGGGAAAAGCAAGAAGGAACGGTTTGACCCGTTCCTTCCCGCTATATATTGAGGACAAAATGAAAAAGATGAAAAACAATCACTCACTGTTGACTATAGTCTACAGCGGAGATGTTACGTAAACAATACTGTAGATGTTACATAAATGTTAAATGGAAAACGGTCCGCCGGTTAGGGATTCAGTCAAAGGTAAGGTTCCAGAATGTGTCGGGGGAAAGACTCTTGCAGTTGTGGGCCAGATAGTCTTCACCGGAGAGGGAGGGCAGATAATAAACGGCCTTTTCAGCATCCAGTATGGTAAGAAAGCAGTCCAGCAGAAGCTCACGATGCTCTTCTTCACATATGATTTCAGTAAAGCGGAGAGTATCTCCGCTGCGGGTAAAAGAAGCAGAGAAACCGAAACCGTCTTTTGAAGCATATATATCTCCGCCTCCATCAACGCACAGGGCTTTCAGAAAAGTGATGGAGTCTTCCGAAACACGCAGATGTACGGTATCTCGAAGCAGGGTTTCCCGTTTCCGGAAATAGTGCTCTGGTTCGGCAGGAAGAAGTTTGAACGGTATTTCGGAAAGTGCTTTTCGCACATATTCGACCTTTGTCCGTTTCAATCTGCAGACGGTTCCGATCGTCTTCTCATACATCGAATAGAGTCCCGTATCCGCCGGAAGAGTACTTATGTATTCACAGGCATTCGAACGGGCATATTCTGCGGCTGCCCTGGATAATGCAGTTCCGATGCCTTTTCCGCGAGACTCAGGCTGGACAGCTACTCCGTAGAGATATCCGAAACGCTTCTCCGAATCGCTGAAAGCACTGTTTCCGTCTGTCAGGAGAAAATCTGTCAGCATACTGGCCATACCGCAGATCGCGCCGTCTCTCTCAGCAACCATACAGGAGCCGAAATGCGGCAAAAGGCGGAAAAAAGTCTCAACAAGCGCCTGGGTGTCTCCGAATATTTCCGTCCACAGGGAGATGAGGCGTGGGATATCGGATTCGGTGAACTCCCGGATTTGAGTTTCAGTCATAGTTCCATCTCGCAGTGTATTTTTTCAGCAGATACTCCGGCTTATAGGACTCCTTGGATCGCCGGAGCGATTCGAAGCCCATGTCGTCTTCCCGATTCATGAAAAGCACGTCGGGATAGGTGCTTTTCACTAAACGGCTCAGTTCTCTGCAGACCATTGGATAGGCACCGTTGACGGTGGCGACCGCTTTCTCAAAGTGAACATCGAAGGTATCGCGGCAGGTGAGTTCCCCGAGCGTGAAGCCCATGATGGACCCGTTGGCTACCAGCACTCCGCCGAAGAGGCCAAGATCTTCATACGCGGCAAAAGCACGGATGATTGCATCGTGCTCGAACGCGATGCTGGGATCAAGACGCTCACTGTTATCCTCACTCCACTCGGAAAGCATATCCAGACAGTAAGGGATCAGTTCCCGGGAGATCGGCATGAATTTCCAGCTGTATTCGGCTTCAAAGCGGTTGCAGTGATTCTTCTTGCTGTGCAGCGCCTTTCCGGCGTAAGTCGAGAGCTTTTCGATATCGTAGATATAATCGGCATTGACAGTATCTTCCGAGAAGGAAAATCCACCCGGATACTCCTTTTCCAGAAGAACACGGTTTTCCTGCGTAATTCCGCGGAGAGTGAAGGGATAGCCTTTGAAATCGGCATATTCCCGGGCAGCTTCAATTGCCGGGCACAGCGGTCCGCTGCCGATGGGAAAAACGAAGGTCGATTTCCCCTCATAGCGGAGCTTGGTGATCATCCGCTCTTCAAATCGGCATACCAGCTGCTTATAGTGTTTGTCCCAAATATAGATATTCCCGAAGTTGAAGTCGGCGCTCCGGCTGTTTTCGGCTTGTACGATCGGGTCGATCCATGCTTTAGAGCGAAGCGTGACTGGTTGAAACTGAATCATATGTCCTCACACAAAGTTCTTTGATTTTTGCGCGTATAGCTCGGAGATCCTCAAAGGCCTCCGGACGTTTTTCCGGATCCCGGAGCAGCGCAGACGGATGATAGACGGCAGTGCATACGGACCCGCCTGCGGTGAACCATTCTCCGTGCTCCCGTGTGATACGGAAGTCCTTCCGGATCAGCGAGCAGGCTGCGATCCTGCCGAGGCAGACGATGATTTTCGGAGAAACGGCAGAAATCTGTTCCTCCAGCCAGGGGCGGCAGGCCTCGATCTCCTCATCACGGGGGTCACGGTTATGCGGCGGACGGCATTTCACAATGTTGGCGATGTATACTTTCTCCCGATCCAGATCGATGAGTTCGAGCATTGTGTCCAGCAGTTTCCCGGCTGGACCGACGAAGGGGATCCCTTGAAGATCCTCCTGTTCACCGGGGCCTTCACCGATCAGCATAACTTCTGCCTGAGGATTTCCGGTCCCGAATACAAGATTCGTCCTCCCGTCGGAGAGAGCACAGCGCAGGCAGCCGGCGCATTCTGCGCGGAGCTGTTCCATTTTTATCAGGGCAGACAATTTATTTCCTCCTGATCGAAAGACATTTGACTTGCATTGGAGTTGCATGACGTTTATAATACATGCGGTTAAGATTTTAGCATGTTGTCTTCCCGCCATCAACCATTTTTTACTATTTGGAGTAATATATGACGGATTTTGAAAATTATATGTCCCCGGGCAGAAAAGGACATCTGATCGGGATCGGCGGTGTTTCCATGTCTTCTCTGGCCGAAGTGCTGAAAGGGATGGGACTTGAGGTTACGGGCTCGGATATCAACGAGGGACCGAACGTGATGGCGCTTCGCGAGGGGGGCATCGAAGTTCTGATCGGGCACAGGGCAGAGAATATACGGGACGACACGGATTTCATCGTTCGGACAGCTGCTGTGCACGATGATAACCCGGAAATCATCGAGGCGTCCCGCCGGGGTATCCCGGTCTTTGAGCGTACGCAGGCATGGGGAGCCATCTCCAGGGGCTATGCCAATTCGCTTTGCATCTCCGGTACGCATGGAAAGACCACCACGACCTCCATGTGCACCCACATCCTTATGGCTGCGGAGAAGGATCCTACAGTCATGATCGGCGGAACGCTCCCGCTCCTGAATGCCGGGCACCGTGTGGGCAGCGGCAACACCATCATCATGGAAGCCTGCGAATACTGCAATTCGTTTCTTTCGTTCTATCCCACGGTCGCTGTGATCCTGAATATCGAAGAGGATCATTTGGACTTCTTCAAGGATCTGGCGGATATTCAGTCTTCTTTCCGTCAGTTTGCCGAGAAGGTGCCGGAATTCGGTTCGGTGGTGGCAAATGCAGATGACCGGAATACTATGGAGGCTGTTGCAGGGATTGAGCGGAAGGTGATGACCTTCGGAATGAGCAGATCTGCGGATGTCTATGCGGAGAATATCGTCTACCACGGCGCCGTCACAGAGTTTGATGTTTATTACCGCGGTAAGCTCTTCACGGACGTTACGCTTCATGTTCCCGGTGAACACAATGTGAAGAATGCGCTGGCTGCCACGGCAGCTTCGATCTGCCTCGGCATCCGTCCCAGCGCAGTCAAATACGGACTTGCCGGTTTCAACGGAGCGGGAAGACGATTTGAGTTCAAGGGCAAGTACAATGGAGCGGATGTCTATGACGATTACGCCCACCATCCCGGTGAACTGAAAGCTTTGCTGAACGCCGTGGAAAAGCTGAACTATCAGCGGACAGTGCTGGTTTTCCAGCCGCACACCTATTCGCGCACCCAGGCTCTGTTCACGGACTTTGTGGAACAGCTGAAAAGGGCGGATGTGGTTATTCTGGCGGAGATCTATGCCGCGCGTGAAAAAAACACCATTGGCATTTCTTCGGCAGACCTGGCAGCCCGGATCGATGGTGCACTTTTCTGTGCCACCTTTACGGAACTGGAAAACGTTCTGAAAGAGCTTGCCAGACCCGGTGACCTGATTCTCACGGTCGGAGCGGGAGACGTCTATAAGATTGGAGAGAATCTGGTAAAGCAGAACTGAAAACGGATAGTAAAAAGCCCGGTCTGATCAGACCGGGCTTTTGGTTTTTGGAAAGCCAGAAGACAGATCAGAAAACATCTTCTACTACACGGGTAGGAGGTGTTTCCACGACCTGCGGATGCTCGAACAGATAGCGGATGGCGCGCAGAAACTGGGCATAATAGTGCCCGTCAGCGATGCGCTCATCCATGACCATCTTGCAGTCCAGATATTTGTTATCAACGACTTCACCCTTGCGGTTCAGTTCGGTGGCATGCCGCTTTGCCCCGAAAGCGATAAAGACAGGCAGAGTCCCGAAATTATAGATGTGGTGATATACCGGCCCGATACGAAGAGAGCCGAGGTCGGTGATGATCATCGAACCGTGGAAAGGACTTGCATCTGTGAGGACGGTGGGGATCCAGCCAAAATAATCCAGTACACGCAGGAGCCATACGGCGAAGCGAAGGATGAAACGCGGCAGTTTGCAGAGAAAATCCGCGACATCTTCTGTGTTGTTGTTGCCGTCGTCTGCTTTGATTTCTTCGATTTTTTCGTTCAGTTTGTTGTAGACGTCAAAAATGGTATCCGTTGGCTGGAAGACGACCTTGATGGTGGTCTCGGTTGCTTCGATGCTCATGGAACGCTTTACAGCCATAACAACTTCGATGTTGTTATGCGCATAGATCCTTCTCCCTACGACAAATCGGTTCATCGCCGGAAGCATGGAGACGGCGCGGATATAGGCAGCGATCCAGAAATGCAGGATGCCGATGCCTTTATAGCCGTCCACACGCAGTTGGCGGAGTCTGCGGTCGAGATTGGAGACCTCCAGACTTTCCTCGTAATGGATCAGAGCGTCGTTTCTCGTGGGCATGATATAAGGGATAAACTTGGAAAAAGCCGGCAGCGAACGGAGAAGTCTTCCGTCTTTCCGATCCCCGGCACGTCTGGGAGAAGCCATAAGAAGCCTCCTGAATGATTCAGAGTTTTGAATGATTTATTCGATTATAGCGGCAAAAGAAAAAGAATACAAGTGTCTTTTCAGCGCCCCTTCCGGAGCAGACGGATATCGTTTCCGCAGAAGGGGACTTTTCGGAATTCTCCAAGCAGGCGGGAGCAGATCTGCGGACTGTATTTTCGGCCCAGCTCCTCATCGGTGCAGTTTGTACTGATGATGGTGGGTTTCCCGCTGAGAAGGCGGGTGTTGATGAGGTTGTACAGTGCGCTTATCGTTACGGAAGTGACAAGTTCTGTTCCGAGATCGTCGAGGATCATCAGATCGCAGTCATGCATGCGGCGTATTTTTGCATTATACTGGTCCGTCTCCTCCGGATCCTTGGAAAAGCGCTGCTTTTCATAGGCCTCGAAAGCGGAAACGGCAGTATCGTAGCATACGCTGCAGCCCTTTTCTGAAACCACGCGTGCGATACAGGCAGAAAGATAAGTCTTGCCCAGACCGGTTCCGCCCTGCATGAGGAGGCTCGGAAGCCGTCCAGGAAAGCTGGCGGCATAGTTCCGGCAGCTCTCCATCTGTTTGCGCATGAATTCCCGCGGAGTTGTGCCGAGATTGAAATCATATTCCGCAGGGTAAAGACTGAGATCGAAATTCTCGAAGCGTTCGTTCCCGCTGAGCATGAGTGAGCTCAAATCTTCCGTCAGAAGCCGGTTGTAGATGCGGATCAGGCAATCACATTTTTTCTGTCCGATGTAGCCGGTATCGCGGCAGGCGGGGCAGGAAAAGATGTCATCCAGATAGTCTGCGGGGAAACCTGCCGCAGAGAGCATCTCGGCTTTAACTTCCTGAAGTTCCAGATTGTCGTGCTCGATGCTGGCGATCTTTGCTTTCAGATCTGGATCCCGGGACAACGTGAGCCGGATCGTATCGGTCATCTGAGAACGGAGACGGGAATCGATCATCTCCAGATCCTCGATTTTCTCATAAGCGAGGCGAAGGCGGCGTTCGTGTTCTGCCTCATTTTTCAGACGAAGCCTGTTCAGTTCGTCTCTCGCCTGAGAAAGAAGTTTTCCGTCATAGGCCATGATTGCAGACCTCACTTTTTCTCATTTTTTTCAAAGATGAAGATATCCTCCGGATTGACGGGATTGACGGAACTGCTTTTTTTCTGCTTCCGTTCGGAGTGACGCCCGTCCTTTTCACGGATCTCGCGGATGGTATGAAGGCCGTTCCTGTGCCAGGCCTGAAGGATTTTGTCCAGATAAGGCCAGCTGAGTTTTCCCGTATTCAGCACCGTACGGTCGTAAGCTTCGGCAACGGCTTCTGTTTCAAAGCCCATGGCGATCCAGGAAAGGATATACCTTTCCTGCGTAGCGGTGAGGCTTTCCCTGTGAAGGCTGAGGACGTCTGCCAGTTCGCTGACATCTTTCCGGAGCATTTTCTGCCGGTTAATATAATACTCCGCCGCCTCAAAAGAACGGATCTCCTCTTCGGCCCAGCGGTAGGCTTCCTTCTGGATCGTGCGGACGGAAAGGCGGCGTGAGGGACCGAACTTTTCCATGTTGCGCTCTGCGCAGTAGTTGATAAGCTCCATGATGACTTCCGGAGGAAGGGCGAGATGATCGTAGATCCCGAGAAGGATCTCCAGATCAGGAGTAGAGAGCGTATGGCCGATGATGCGTGCTGTCTCTCCGACGATGGTCTGGAATTCTCTGCCGTCCTGAAGCATGCGTCGGATATCTTGCTCCGAATAGCGCGGAGGCTCAACAGAAACGTTCTGGGGAACAGGATCGGCCGGTGTGTGTGGAGAGGCGGAAGAAAACAGACGGTCCAGCTTTTCTTTCGCGGAACGGATCTCCAGGCTTGTCAGGCACAGGTCCGCGGCAGCCTGCTCCGCATCGAACGCGGGATGGAGCAGCTGCCATATGTACAGCAGCGCAATATCCCCGTCGTGGGCGGATATGAGACGCCGGGCATCATCTTCCGGTATTCTGTTTTGCCTGTTATCTGATGCCATTTTGTTCCTCTGCAGTTTAGGATCTTCCCTTGGAATCGTTTACGATTATATCATCAAAAGACACTTGTAGCAAGTGCGAGATCTGTGGTATAATAATCTGTAATCTTGCGTGATTGCGGCCGTTCCGGCCGCTCACAGAGAATCTGGAATGGAGTAAACATGCTGGAACTTTTATCCCCTGCCGGGACCCCGGAAGCCGTTATCGCGGCAGTCCAGAACGGTGCGGATGCGGTTTATCTCGGACTGAACGATTTCAATGCGCGAAAAGGTGCGCAGAACTTCTCAGCGGAGGAGTTTCGAAAAGCGGTCCGCTACTGCCGGATCCGCCGTTGCAAAGTATATGTGACGCTCAATACGCTGGTGAGCGACAGGGAGCTTACTCAGGCGGTGGATGCCGCCCGGATGGTGTCGGACTGCGGAGCGGATGCGGTTCTTGTACAGGATCTCGGTCTTGCCGCTGCGATCCGTGAAGCACTGCCGGATCTCCCGATCCATGCCAGTACACAGATGAGTATCCATAATCTGGCGGGGGTTGAAGCCGCTGCCCAGATGGGGATCACACGGGCTGTGTTAGCCCGGGAACTCTCGCTGGAACAGATTCGCATGATTGCGCGCAATGCCTCCATCGAGACTGAGATCTTCGTGCACGGGGCGCTCTGCTTCTGCCATTCCGGCCAGTGCTACATGTCTTCGCTGATCGGCAGAAGGAGCGGAAACCGCGGAATGTGTGCTCAGCCATGCCGTATGCAGTACAGCCTGGGAGGCAGGATGGATGAATACCCTCTTTCTCTGAAGGATAATTGCCTGGTCGATCGACTGAAGGAGATTGAGGATGCTGGTGTTGCCTGTGTGAAGATCGAAGGGCGGATGAAGCGCCCGGAGTATACGGGCATCGTTACGGGGATCTATGCAAAAGCCATCCGGGAGAAGCGCAGACCGTCCGTGGAAGAGATGGAAATGCTTGAGAGAGTATTCTCCCGCGGAGGCTTCACACAGGGATATTTCAACGGGGACAAAGCGGACATGCTCGGTACAAGGGGAGAACCGGACCGCGAGAGCGAACGTCTGTTTGCTGATGCCCGAAAAAAATATGGAAGCGGTGAAATGCGCCGGGTTCCCGTCCATTTCTATACCGTCGCGCGGAAGGGAGAGAATGTCCGGGCGATCGCATTCGACGACGACGGAAACCGCGCTGTAGCGACCGGATCGGTGCCGGAGAGAGCTAAGAACATAGGAGTCTCCGGAGAATTCCTTGAAGAACAGATGTACAAAACCGGCGGTACGCCGTTCCTTTGCGTTGAAAACCGGGCGAAAACGGACCCGGGGCTCTATCTGCCCAGTTCCGAGATCAATGAATTGCGCCGGAAGTTGCTGAACGACCTTACCGAGGAACGGGCAAAACCGCCCGTGAGACGAAGCCTGCCATGCCCTCCTGTTCCTGCAGCGAAACCGGTGGTGAATGATCCGGTGAACATTTTCCAGGTTCGTACGCTCGAACAGATGGATCCGCAACTCGCGGAACTGAAGCCGGAATATCTTTATGCTCCGGCTATGGAACTGATACGTGATTTTGATGTGGCCGGACCTTTTCTGGAAAACGGCGCAAAGCTTGTTGCCGTGCTTCCGCGGATCATCACGGATGATCAGGCCGGAGAGGTGGAAGAAGCGCTTGCCGCGCTTTTCTCCATGGGAGTCAATGAGGCACTTGTAGGAAATCTGGGCCATATTTTTCTCGCCAGAAAAGCAGGCATGAAACTTCGGGGGGATTTCGGGCTGAATACTTTTAACTCCCGCGCTCTTGAAGTGCTCCGGAAAGCAGGATTTCTTTCGGCAACTGCCTCATTCGAACTGCGGCTTGCACAGATCAAAGACATGAGCAAACCGCTCGACACGGAACTGATTGCTTACGGGCGGCTGCCGCTGATGGTTTCGGACCAGTGCGTAATGCGTGAAAGCGCCGGCCGCTGCACCTGCCAAACGCCGGGACAGCTTGCGGACCGGATGGGGTCTGTGTTTCCAATCACGAAAGAGTACGGCTGTCGCAATGTGATTTACAATGCACACAAGCTGTATCTGGCAGACAAGAAAGAAGATATTTATGCAACGGGCGTCTGGGGCATCCGACTTCTCTTCACCACGGAGAGCCCGCTTGAATGCGTGGAAGTGGCAAAGGGCTATCTTGGAGAGTCCGAATACCGGCCGAATGTGCTGACACGCGGACTGTATTACAGAGGAGTTGACTGAGTTGATGTTCGTTCTGGCATCTGCCTCTCCGAGAAGGAAAGCTCTTTTGGAGATGCTCGGACTGAAGGATCTGCGGATTCTTCCGGCTGCAGGAGAAGAGATCGCTCCTGCGGATGCCGGACCCGGAGTGGCTGTGGAGATCCTTTCCGCAGCGAAAGCCCGGGAGATTGCTCGAAAATGTTCTCCGGATGATTGGATCATTGCGGCCGATACTGTGGTTTATGCGGATGAAGCGATCCTCGGAAAGCCTGCCGATGAGAAGGAAGCCTGGAGCATGCTGCGGAAACTCTCCGGAAAAATGCATGAGGTCTATACAGGAGTAACGATCCGGAAAGGAAACTTTAGCGTTTCAGAACATGAAGTCAGCCGGGTGTTCTTCCGGGATCTGTCTCCGGAGGAGATTCGGGCGTACATTGCCACCGGTGAACCGATGGATAAAGCAGGAGCATACGGGATCCAGGGGATCGGATCCCTTCTGGTGGAACGGATCGAGGGAGACTATTTCAATATCGTTGGCCTGCCGGTGTGCAGACTGGGGAAAATGCTGAAAAAACAGGGAGTTGACCTGCTGTGAGAGAATACCTGAAGAAAAACGGAATCAAGATCGCGATCATTGTGTTTGCGGTTATCCTTGTCATAGCAGTCAGCTCGATTGCACGGGGCGGGAATATCGGGTTCGTGCAGAATGTCACAGGGGTTCTCGCCGCTCCGCTTCAGAAAGTCATCAGTTCGACGGTCAATTGGTTTGATACGATCTACGGGTATCTTTATGAATATGATTCTCTCATGGCGGAGAATGAATCGCTCCGCTCCCAGCTGGCGGAAGCGCAGCAGTCAGCCCGTGACGGGATCGAGGCTTCGGAGGAGAACACCCGGTTGCGGGAACTCCTGAATCTGCGGGAGAAAAACTCCAGTTTTGTTCTGGAATCCAGCAAGGTGGTCCTGTGGACCGCTTCAAACTGGTCGTCCTCTTTCACGATCAGCAAGGGAAGATCCAGCGGGATCGAGATGGGTGACCCGGTTATTACCGAATATGGCGTAGTGGTCGGACAGATCACTGAACTGGGAGAAACCTGGGCAACAGTGAGTACGCTGATCGACGTGGATATGAGTGTCGGTGCTTTTATCGGAGAAACCGGGACTTCCGGAATGGTGATCGGAGAGTTTTCCCTGATGAAAAGAAAGGAAGCTAAACTGACCTATCTGGCAGACGGAGCTCAGATTTTTGTAGGAGATGACGTTCTCACGTCCGGGCAGGGCGGAGCCTTTCCCGCAGGACTGGTCATCGGTAAGATATCTGCGGTCCAGACGGAAGCCGGCGGGCAGATTGAATACGGGATCATCGAACCGACCTGCGATTTTGATTCGCTGGTGCAGGTGTTTATCATTAAAGAGTACGAACTGGTGGAGTAACGGGTGAAGGATTTTCTGGGAAAACTGAATATCCGGAAGTTCCTGCAGTATGCATTGTACATGCTCCTGGTACTTGTGTTTCAGACCATGCTCTTCTCTCAGCTTCGGCCGCTGGGGGTGTGCAGCATGTTTCTGCCTGCTGCTGTTGCGGCGGTGGGGATGTTCGAGGGAGCGATACCCGGTGCGGTCTTCGCCCTTGTTCTGGGTTTCTTTGCGGATATGGCCTTTGTGGAAAACACGGTCGCCTTCACGATCCTGTTTCCGGCTATCTCCTTTGCAACTTCCTTCATCAGCCGCTTTTTCATCAACAGGCGTTTTTTCGCCTATATGGTGGTAGCGGTCGTGGCTCTTGCCGTTACGGCAGTCGTCCAGATGATCAAGACAGCGGTGATCGATGCATGGTCCGCCATTATGATTCCGACAGCCCTGTTTCAGGTGATCTGGTCGCTTCCCCTTGCAGCGGCAGCCTATTTTGGCCCTGCGAAGTGGATAAAAGATTAAGAAAGGCGTTTCATGAACAGACTGATCGATTCCAGAAGGCTCATAGTGATGGGAGTGCTCCTCGCGATTTTGCTGATTGTTTACATTGTGTTTCTGTACGATCTGCAGATCATCGAAGGGGAAGAATACTATAACCGCAGCAGTCAGATCACCAGTGACAAGAGAGCAGTCACAGCTGCACGGGGAAATATCCTTGACCGCTATGGACGCGTTCTGGCTACGAACAAAGAGTGTTATAACCTTGAGATCGATACGACCAAGCTTTTTGACAGCGAGGACCCGAACTATACGATCCTTGAACTGGTGGAAATGGTCAGCCGCTATGGCGATACCTATACCGACGATCTTCCTGTCACAGCAGCCCCTCCCTTTGAATACACGGATATGACCGATCTCCAGCGCACGATGCTCAATGCCTATTTTGATGATAAAAAGCTCTCGCGCGATACGAGTGCGGTGGAACTGCTCAGTTATATGCGTACGCGCTACAAGATCGATAACAGCTATTCTTCCGAAGAGATGCGCGTGATCGCTGGCGTACGTTACGGAATCAATGTGAGGTATGCGATCAATACCGATAACTATATCTTTGTCCAGGATGCCAGTATGGAACTGATCACTTCCATCATGGAGAGCAAGCTGGTCGGTATCAATATCACCAGGGCGTATGTCCGTGATGTCAATACTGAATATGCGGCGCATCTGCTGGGATATGTCGGACTTATGACACAGGAGGAATACGAGAAATACTCGCTTCTCGAATACTCCAATAATGCGTTCGTCGGCAAGGACGGTATTGAATATGCATTTGAGAGTTATCTGCACGGCAAAGACGGCGAAGTGATCGAAACGAAGAACCCTGCCGGAACGGTGCTTGCCACGGTCTATACCAAAGAACCGGAACCTGGGAATCACGTTTATCTTACGATCGATATCGTTCTGCAGGAACAGGTGGAACGGATCCTGGAGAGCGGTGTGAACGCGCTTAAGAGGACGCGCGCGCAGAAGAAGGCCGAGCAGGAGGCCTTTGGTCTCTGGACTTTCAAGGACGGATACTGGGAAATAACCGGAGCGGCCTGCTGCGTGGTGGATGTGAAAACAGGCGAACCGCTTGCGATTGCCAGCTGGCCGACCTATGATCCCTCCAATGTGATCGAGAACTATGGGGAACTCCTGAAGGCGGACAATAATCCGCTTTTCAACCGGGCGCTTCTGGGAGCCTACGCACCTGGTTCTGCGTTCAAGCCGTGTACAGCTATGGCCTGCCTCACGGAAGGCATTATCAACACGGAGAAAAAAGTCAAATGTCAGGGCGTCTTCACCCGTTACGCGGCCGCAGGTTATGCGCCGGAATGCTGGATCTGGTCATTTGGATATACGCATGACGAACTGGATGTCACCCATGCGCTGCTTCACTCCTGCAACTACTTTTTCTACACAATCGTCAACGATCTCGGTGTCGATAAACTGGGCGAATATGCTCACAGATTCGGGCTGGGGTCCTCCACAGGAATTGAACTGGTAGAGACGACGGGCAACATGTCCAACGAGGCGAACCACATGGACTACGCCGGACAGGAGTGGCGAATCGGTGATACGCTGCAGGCGGGCATCGGGCAGTCTGACTCGATTTTCTCTCCGTTGCAGCTGGCGGAATACTGCGCTACGGTTGCAAACGGCGGAACGAGGCATTCCGCTTCGATCCTTAAATCTGTACGGACCTACGACTACGGTGAAAGCCTTTTTGAACGGGAACCGAAGATCATGGCGGAGGTTCAGTCTGCAGATTATAACTGGTATGCGGTCCACGAGGGAATGCGGCTTGTTGCCAACGATCTTGTCAACAACGAAGCGGTTGCCATCAACTTCTATGACTGCTCTGAGACAGTCGCTGCCAAGACCGGAACAGCTCAGAAGGGCGAAAACATCATCAATGATGCTATCTTTATCTGCTATGTGCCGTATAACGATCCGGAGATCGCTATTGCCATGGTGGTGGAAAGAGGCGAAGCAGGGAGCAACTGTGCTTTCATGGCGAGACAGATTGTGGATACATATCTGATGATTCGCAGCTACAACGATGTTTCGGAATCCGAGATGTCGCTTCTGAAATAAGAAACAGAATTGCTTGAGACCAAAGAGGAGGTTAGGATATGAACATTGCCCTTATGGCACATGACGGGAAAAAAGAACTGATGGTGCAGTTCTGTATCGCATACTGCGGCATCCTTGCCGAACATTCTCTGTGTGCCACACACGTTACCGGGAAACTGGTCTCGGAGGCAACAGGCCTGCCGATTACTCTGTATCTGCATGCGGATCAGGGAGGTGCTCAGCAGATCGCGTCCCGCATCTCCTACAACGAGATCGATCTGGTCATTTTCTTCTGTGATTCTGCAAATCCGAAGGGATTTGATGATATTTCCCGCATCGAGCGCCTCTGTGACCAGTATCAGATACCCTTTGCAACAAATGCAGCTACGGCTGAGGTCCTTGTCCAGGGACTCCGCCGCGGCGATTTGGACTGGCGTAATATCGTCAATCCGAAGAGACGCTGAGAGGAGGAATCATGCAGAAAGTTCCACCCAGAACCCTCTCCGGGTTTATGGAGCTGCTGCCCCCGCAGCAGAACAAAATGGAAAGAATGCTTGAAGTCCTGCGGGAAACCTATTCTTCGTACGGCTTCACGCCGCTGGATACGCCGGTGATCGAATCGGCGGAGGTCCTTTTGGCCAAGGGCGGAGGCGAAACGGAAAAACAGATATACCGCTTCACGAAAGGCGACAGTGATCTTGCGCTTCGTTTCGATCTTACAGTGCCTTTGGCAAAGTATGTGGCGGCAAATTACGGGCAGCTGAGTTTCCCGTTCCGACGGTATCAGATCGGAAAGGTCTATCGTGGCGAACGGGCGCAGCGCGGTCGTTTCCGTGAGTTTTATCAGGCCGATATCGATGTCATTGGCGACGGGAAGCTCGATATCACAAATGAAGCGGAAATCCCCGCGATAATCTATGATGCCTTCTCCCGGCTTGGACTGAAGCGTTTCCGGATCCGTGTGAACAACCGCAAGATCCTCAATGGCTTTTATGCGATGAACGGCATGAGTGAAAAAGCCGGAGAGATCATGCGGACGGTGGATAAACTGGATAAGATCGGCGCTGAGGAAGTACGCCAGCTTCTGATTGAAGAGATCAAGATGCTGCCGTGCAAGGCGGAAAACGTGATGGACTTCATGGCCATCTGCGGAACGAATGCAGAGGTGCTTGAGGCACTTGACCGTTACAGGGGCATGGACCGGACTTTTGATACCGGACTGGATGAATTGAAGGCAGTCACGAAATACCTGAAGGATTTCGGCGTTCCGGAGGAGAATTTTGCCATCGATCTTACAATCGCGCGCGGGTTGGATTATTATACCGGGACCGTCTATGAGACGGTCATGACCGAACATCCGGAGATCGGGTCGATCTGTTCCGGCGGCAGATACGATGACCTGGCGGGATACTATACGGATAAAACACTTCCCGGTGTCGGGATTTCTATCGGCCTTACACGTCTTTTTTATGTGCTCAATGAACAGGGGCTCCTCTCGGATGAACTGATCACAGCGCCTTGTGATGCGCTCGTTCTGCCGATGAGCGAGGATCTTTCCTTTGCCATTTCCTCAGCGGCAGCCTTGCGCCGGGCAGGCATCCGGACACAGCTCTTTACGGAACAGAAAAAGTTCAAGGCAAAAATGAGTTATGCTGACAGGATAGGAGTACCGTTCACGGTGATCGTCGGTGAGGATGAGATCCGTGATGGAGTTCTTTCGGTGAAAGATATGCAGAGCGGGGAACAGAGCCGCTTCACACCGGAAGAAGCATCCGGACATATTGCCCGGATCATTGCGGAACGGCAGAAATGTTCCGTTATCTGTGAAAACTGAGAGAGGAAAGAGGCAGAAAAGGATGTTTCAATCACGTACGCACACTTGCAATGAACTCCGGATCACAAATGTCGGAGAGAAAGTCCGGATAGCCGGATGGCTGGAGACCTTCCGTGAAGTTGGAAACAGTTTCGCTTTTGCGGTGATCCGGGATTTCTACGGACGGACGCAGGTGGTCATAGAGGACGCAGAGCTTTTCAGGCAGGCGAAATCCATCAACAAGGAAAGCACAGTGGCCGTGGAAGGATACGTGCGGGAGCGTGCCAGCAAGAATCCCAAGCTTGATACGGGAGAAATAGAAATCGTGCCTGAAAAGATCGAGGTACTTGGAAAATGCCGCTACAACGAACTTCCGTTTGAGATTGCACGCAGCCGCGAAGCAGACGAGACGCAGCGTCTGAAATATCGTTATCTGGACCTGCGGAATCCCGAGGTTAAAAAGAATATCATACTTCGAAGCAACGTAATCGCAGCGCTGCGCAAGGCCATGATCGAGCACGGTTTTCTCGAAATCACCACGCCGATCCTTACAGCTTCCTCTCCGGAAGGAGCAAGGGACTATCTGGTCCCGGCGCGGAAACACCCCGGTGAGTTTTATGCGCTTCCGCAAGCGCCGCAGCAGTTCAAACAGCTGCTCATGACATCCGGATTCGATCGCTACTTCCAGATAGCGCCATGCTTCCGGGATGAAGACGCCAGGGGCGACCGTTCTCCCGGTGAGTTCTATCAGCTGGACATGGAAATGGCGTTTGCGTCCCAGGATGATGTGTTTGCCATTCTGGAGGACGTACTTCCGCCGATTTTTGCGCATTACGGGAAATATGACATTGCATCGGAAGCTCCTTTCCGCCGTATTCCGTTCAAAGAAGCGATGGAACGTTACGGAACGGATAAACCGGACCTGCGTATTGATTTGGAGGTGCAGGACATATCTGCGCTTGTCCGCGGGACGGAATTTGCTCCTTTTGCGGAGGAAAACACAGTCAAGGCAATCGTTGTGAGCGACTGCTCTCTGACGCGAAAGAATATAGAAAAACTCTGCAGTGACGTGGAAGTACAGGCTGGAATGAAGCCTTACTGGTTCAAAGTGGAAGAAAACGGCGAACTTGCCGGCGGCGTTGCGAAATTCCTCGCCGACCGGAGAACTCTTCTCGGCAGTGTCCTTGACCTGAAGCCGGGAACGCTTGTGGGAGTAGCGGCCGGGAAGAAAGATGCCGCCAGGAAAACTGCCGGTGTGATGCTGAAAATGCTCGGTGCTGCAGTTCCGGGGCATATGAAGCGTGAACGCTATGAATTCTGCTGGATCGTGGATTTCCCCATGTACGAGATCGGAGAGGAATCCGGAGAACTGGAATTCTGTCACAACCCGTTTTCCATGCCTGCCGGGGGGCTTGAGATCCTCCGTAAAGCCGAGTGTGGAGAAATAGACCCGCTGGAGATCACGGCGGATCAGTATGACCTCGTGTGCAACGGAGTGGAGCTCTCTTCCGGTGCGGTACGGAACCATGACCCGGAGATCATGATCAAAGCATTTGAGATGGTCCGGCTTGGAGAAGAGGATGTGAAAAAGAAATTCCCTGCCATGTACAATGCCTTCTGTTACGGGGCTCCTCCTCATGCAGGAATCGCTCCGGGGGTGGATCGGATGGTGATGCTTCTGGCAGGAGAGGACAGTATCCGGGAAGTCATTCCGTTCCCGATGAACAAGAACGCTCAGGATGTCATGATGGGTGCGCCGTCCCGTGTGGAACAGAAACAGCTGGACGAGCTGCATATCACCCTCGTAGAGGAGAACGAATAATAGCGTAGCGAGGAGCCGGGAGTCTTCTTCCGACTCCTTCTGCCATACTGCAAGGAGAATCCGTCATGGTAGCAAAAGTGATCAGTTTCGGAGTCAGTGGTGTCGGAGGATATACGGTATCGGTGGAAGTGGACAGGTCCAACGGCCTGCCCGCTTTCGACATTGTCGGACTCCCGGATACTGCGGTCAAAGAGGCGCGGGAACGTGTACGTTCTGCCATAAAAAACAACGGTTTTTCCTTTCCTGCATCAAAAATCACGGTCAATCTGGCACCTGCGGACAGGAAAAAAGCCGGCACAGTCTATGACCTGCCGATCCTGATCGGAGTGTTGACGGCGCTGGGGACTGTTGCGGAACCGGATTCTTCCTGTGCCTTTATTGGAGAGCTCTCCCTTTCCGGGGAGGTACGTCCGGTTTCCGGAGCCTTGCCCATGGCGATCGCCGCATCCCGCACAGGGATAAAGCGTTTCTATCTTCCGGCGGATAATGCATCGGAAGCGGCTTTTGCTGAAAATATAGATGTTATACCCGTACGTACTGTGAATGAATTGATCGACAGCCTGAAGGGGGAGAGCAGCATTGCGCCGGTCACTGCTCCGGCCATGGAGGCTTCACAGACAGATATTCCGGATTTCTCGGATGTGAAGGGGCAGAGCGATGTAAAGCGGGCTTTTGAGATCGCGGCTGCCGGAGGGCACAATATTCTGATCGTGGGACCTCCTGGAGCAGGGAAATCCATGATGGCCAAACGCCTTCCCGGCATCCTGCCGGATATGACACGGGAAGAGATGATCGAGTCTACGGAGATCTACTCAGTTGCCGGTCTTACCAGCAAAGCAGATCCCGTCATCCGCAGGCGCCCATTTCGTTCCCCGCATCATACGATATCCGCGGCGGGACTGGCAGGTGGAGGAACAGTGCCGCGCCCGGGTGAGATCAGCCTTGCGCACAATGGAGTCCTTTTTCTGGACGAGCTGCCGGAATTCCGCAGCGATGTGCTGGAGGTGCTCCGCCAGCCGCTGGAAGAAGGAGAGGTTACGGTTTCCCGCGTTTCCGGGAGCATCACGTATCCCAGCCGATTCATGCTCGTATGTGCGATGAATCCCTGTAAATGCGGATGGTACGGTCATCCGTCGGGAAAATGCAAATGTACGGAAAACGATGTGAAAAGATATCACAGCCGCATTTCAGGTCCGCTTCTGGATCGGATCGATATTATAGTACAGGTTCCTGCGCTTGAATACGAGGAACTGAAGATCCGGACACCGTCGGAAAGTTCCGCGGAGATCCGTGAACGTGTGAATAGGGCGAGAAGGGTCCAGCAGGGACGTTTTTCCGGTTTGAAGACCGTTTCCAATGCCGGAATCGACACCAAGGGCCTCCGGGCATTCTGCCGCCTGTCTCCAGAGTGCGAGGAACTGATGAGGATGGCTTTTGACAGTATGAATCTTTCTGCCCGAAGTTATGACCGGATCCTTCGTGTTGCCCGGACGATCGCAGACCTGGCAGGTGAAAAGGAGATCCTTCCTGATCACATCGCCGAGGCGATCCAGTACAGGACCTATGATTTCAGAGACTGATCAGACGCGGATGGAGAAAGCAGATGACGATACTTGTCGATATGGATGACGTGCTTGAACAGCTTGTGGAGGGCATGCTTCGGTATGTAAACGCCAGGTACGGAACAACAGTTTCCCCGGAAGATATTACGGAGTGGAATCTGGCAAAGGCTTTTCCTGCTCTCACCAGGGAGATGGTCTATTCCCCGGAATACGATGAGGACTTCTGGAAAACGGTTGAACCGATGCCCGGAGCGGACCGCATCCTTCGGAAGCTGCTGGATGAGGGGCATGAGATCTATGTGGTGACGGCTACGGAATACGAAACCCTGAAGCAAAAGATGGAAGATCTGCTTTTCCGGTGGTTTCCCTATCTTGACTGGAGCCATGTGATTATTGCTGCAAATAAGCAGATGATCCGGGGAGATGTTCTGATTGATGACGGACCGCACAATCTGACAGGGAAAGGGATTCGGAAGATCCTGTTCGACCGGCCGCACAACCGAAGCTTTGATGAAAAAAGTGTCGGAGCTGTAAGAGTGAAAGATTGGGATGAGATCTACAGGGAAATCTGCCGTATAGCAGAAGAACAGAGGAAGGGATATGAAACAGGATATGGAGAAGGAAGAGAGAAAAACTGAAGCATCCGGAATGAAGGACATTAGGGGGAAAAAGATCTATACGAGGATCCGGAATATCTTCGTCCTGCTTACAGCCATCTGCTTTATCGCATCCTTCTTCCTTCATGCCCACCACCTCCTCATTCGTGGAATCGGATACTGTCTGGGAGCGGTTGCCTATTTTTCTGAACTGCTGGAAATGACGGAAGGGTTTAATCAGAAGAAATATCTGGACGATCTTTTTATGGCGATTTGCTTTGGTATATTATATATCTTTCTGGCGGTCTCCTATATTCTGGAGCATGTGGCACAGTAAGAGTGAAAAACGAGTGAGGGAGCGCGGAATATGAACGACATCATCTTGCTTAAACTCGGGGAAATCGTCCTGAAAGGACTGAACCGGAAGAGTTTTGAACAGAAACTGCTGAACAACATACGGAAAAGACTTGATCATGTGGGAGAATTCCGGACATACTGCATCCAGTCGACCATTTATGTGGAGGGTTCGGATAGAGCGGACATGGATGCCGCTTTTGAAGCGCTGCGGAAGGTGTTCGGAATAATCAAAATGGAGCGCGCATCCGCCTGCGAGAAGGATAAGAATGCGATCGTGGACCGGGCAAAAGAATATCTGAAAGAAGATCTCCTGAAAGCAAAGAGCTTTAAGGTCGAATCAAAACGAAGCGACAAGAGTTTTCCCATGACCAGTATCGAACTGAGTCAGTATGTGGGCGGGGAACTGGCAGAAGCGTTTCCGCATCTTCGGGTCGACGTGCATGATCCGGAACTGACGGTCTATGTAGAAGTCCGGGATCTTGCTGCCTATGTGCACGGGCCGGCGGTCTCCGGCGCGGGAGGAATGCCGGTAGGTTCCAACGGTGTAGCGGTGACCATGCTCTCTGGAGGGATTGACAGCCCGGTCTCTACGTATATGATCGCACGCCGGGGGGTCCGGCTTATTCCGGTGCACTATTTCTCTTTCCCGTATACATCGGAACTGGCAAAGGAAAAAGTATTGAAGCTGGCATCTCTTCTCACAGAGTACTGCGGGCGGATGACGGTGGAAATTGTTCCTTTCACCCATATTCAGGAAGAGATCCGGTCCAATTGTCCGGAAGAGTATTTCACTCTGATCATGAGGCGCTTCATGATGAGGATCGCGGAACGGATCGCGCGCGATAACGGAGCCAAAGCCATAGTCACCGGGGAAAACCTGGGTCAGGTGGCGAGCCAGACCATGGAGGCTATGGCTTCCACACAGGCAGTCACGGATTTGCCGGTACTCCAGCCTCTGATCGGCATGGATAAGCAGGACATCATTGAAATGGCAAGAGAGATCGGAACATTTGAAACTTCGATCCTTCCGTATGAAGACTGCTGTACGGTATTTACCCCGAAGCATCCTCGCACGAAACCGAAAGTAAAGGATGTGGAAGCGGCGGAAAAGGGCCTGGACATTGAAGGTCTTGTTGAGGAAGCTGTAAAAGGGATCGAACGGGTGACTGTGAACATCGGAGAAGAAGTGGTATAGAGTCGGATACGCTTATAATATGGACCGGCATCTGCTTTTAGCAGATGCCGGTCCTTTCTTGTGATGAATAATCAGAAGAGATTCCATGCCTGTGTGTCGCACTGTCCGCAGCTGTTTTCTCCCAGTGCGATCACGCTGCCGTCTGTCCGGGCAAATACGAAATGAGTTCCACCGGGAGAAAAGGAAATACAGTTTTCAACAGTGGAGAGATCTATGGCATCGCCTGGCCGGAAAAAGTAAGCGAGGATACGGCCGGAAGTGTCCAGAGCTAGAAGAGAAGTGCTCCCGGCAGAGATAGCCACGATGTCGTGCCAGCCCAGATCGGTCCCGTCAGAGCAGACGACCGTTCCATCCGCTTTGAGTCCGGCGGCGAAAGCTGTTGTAACAGCCAGATCCACCAGCGAACTGAGACGGTCGGAGCGCGCAGTGACATGAGTAACAAGGGCGTCACCGCTTGCGGTAAGGGCGGCTGCGTTATAGGTCCCGCCTCGGATGGCGATGACGTGGCTCCACCCCGGGATATCCGGATAATCATTGAATCCGGAGACAAGCACGCTGCCGTCACTGCGGAGTCCGAAACTTGCATAATCTGCTGCTGCAATGGCGACAATATCTGTCCATTCCGAGGTGTCGCACTGGCTTTCATTTCCCCTTCCGCAGGCGATGACACGGCCGTCTGTACATAGTCCGAGAGTATGGTACGCGCCGGCTGCCACAGATGTGATATGCTGCCAGTCCTGTGTTTCACACTGCCCGAACGAATTGTCGCCGCAGGCGATGACGGTTCCGTCGGAACACAGACCGACTGTATGGAAGGAACCGGCGGCTACGATCCCTCCCTTCAGAGAATTCCGGCTTTGAAGAAGGATCCTGCGGTGGGCAAGGTCTTCTTCACTGAGTCCTTCGATCACGGCAAGAGCGGCATCGATATCTGCTGAGCCGCTGATGGAAACAGCGAGATCTTTGGCTTTTTCAGCGGAGTCCGCATGTTCGCCAAGACGGAGAAACAGCTGGAAGGCAAGGATCCGGTCGCCTGTGTCTGCCTCTGAACAGGCTCTTTGATAGCATGCCTCTTCCGCCTGATAGCCGGCATCCTTGTAAGGGGCGGCTTCCTCATACAGTGTTTCCGCCTCTTCATAGAGGCCTTCCTGCATCAGTGCAGTGGCGAGGGAATAAAGGCTTTTGCGGTGTTGTTCATCCGCTCCGGGGTAGTTTCCCAGCGCAGAGAATGCTGCTGCCGCCTCTTTATAGAGGCCTTCCTCAAACAGTTTTTCGGCAGTGAGATATTCACAGCGAAGAAAATACGCTTCAGTCGCTTCATCGCGTTCAAACTTGGCAAGAATGCGCTCCGCGGCGACAGGATCTTTGCTTTCCAAAGCCTGTTCCAGCCTTTTTAGTCGCAGATGGAGAACTCCCTGTGCTCCTGCAAAGACTGCGGCCGAAAGAACAACGAACACAAGCGTCACAATGAGCAGAAGCCGGACGGTCTTTCGCCTGTCAGGCGCTTCATCGGAGAGGGCTCCATGTGGATTGTGATTGTGCACGATTTACGCCCCCTTCCCGTAATCAGTGTTCAGAAAGGTCTCCAGCCGCCAGGAGAACAGGGGCCCGTCCAGCGGAGATCCGTCACAGGTGATGATATAAACATCACTGATATCATACTCTTCGATATACTGTCTGGCGCTGGCACCCACCTCGGATGTCTTGTATATGGCATTACGGTAATCGGTCTGCAGGACACGGTCATAATAAGGGAAAAGGTATGGAATCAGGCAGAAGGAATAGCTGTCACCGATGATAAAGGCGTTCCGTCCTGTATGATACCCTGTTTCAAACAGCCGGTAAGGACCTTTGGAACCGCCGAGATAGATCGTATAGCCGTGGTAACGGAAATCATAGACATCGGAAGGGGTGCGTTCTGTAAGATGAGTGATCAGCCAGGTTTTTACGGGGGAATTGATCTGCTGGATCAGAAGATCTTCATCTTCCAGCGTCATGCTCTGGAGCTGTTCCGGCGTATAGGCGCCGCGCTGAAGACTGTTGCGCAGCATGTAATCGTATTCATAAAACTCTGTAGGATGATATCCGAGAGCGGAAATCATATCGCGGAAAGCGTACCAGGCCGCAATCACATGCCAGTGATGGTCTTCCGTAGAAAAAAGATTTCTGTTATCCATTGCCGGAGCCAGGATCTCTGTAGCGTCGTAAATGATCACTCCGTCTTTTACCAGTTCCTGCATGATCTCATCAATGTCATATTCCCATCCTGCGTGTGTGTGCCAGCGTACCACCGGATTGCCGTAGTCTGAGATCGGAGCATTGATAAATGAGACCGTCCCGTCATCCGGGAGACAGTCGCGATACTGATTAAGCACTCCTGCCAGATATGAAAGGGTTTCCCCGCTGTACTGCTCGATTACGGTGGTAGAGCCGTCAGAATTGATATAACGGAAGCTTCCTGAAGGAATGTCTTTTTCGTCCGGGGAATCGGAAGAAAGCGAAGATACTTGTGTTTCTGGGGAGGAAGGAGGAGAAGGTGTAAGCGCAGGATCTGAAAAAGCGGCGGACCCTTGAGAAGAGTCAATGGGTGCTTCGACTTCTGCAGCCAGAAGCTCAGCAGTGTTCACAGTCTTCTCACCGAAAAGCCGCATGAACGAGTCGGAACAGCGGACGAGCTGTTGACGGGCAGGGAAACGGTCGGAAAGATAGCTTTCAAAAGCATCCATATAGTCGCCATTCAGGAGGGAGGAGAGGGAAAACTGCGGGAATCCTTGCAGCATCCGGTTTTCATCCTGAGATAGGACTTCCGTCTTCTCAGGAGTGAAAAGCAGAAAAAGCCCTGCACTGAACAGGACCAGAAGACACAGATAGATGCTGATGAAAGCAACGGTTTTTTTCATGGCGGCTCCATCATGAGTTGGATAGTTGTATTATAGTCCTGCAGCCGCGGTAAGTCAATTTCACGCTTGACAGGGTGTCGGACGGAGAGTATAGTCCAGCCATCAGAAATCTCTCGCAACAATTCGGAATAAAAAAAAAGGAAAGGATGACGGTGAACACCGATGAACAGGGTTTATAATACCGAAATACTCTCCGTGGGAACAGAGATCCTGCTGGGTCATGTGGTCAACTCGGATGCGAAAGCAATCTCGGAGATGCTGTCCGCCATAGGAATCAACGTAAAATATCATACGGTGGTAGGGGATAATCCGGAGAGGCTTCGCGAATGCGTTGAGATTGCAAAGAATCGGGCGGATATCATCGTGACGACCGGCGGATTAGGTCCGACATACGACGATCTTACAAAAGCGCTGCTAGCGGAAAGTTTCGGGCTGAAACTCGTGCGCGACGAGAAGGAATACGCTCTGATGCAGGCATACGGGAATGAACGGCATCGTGCTGTGCCGAATGTTTTCACACAATCCATGCTTCCGGAAGGAAGCACGGTCTTTCATAATACCTGCGGGACGGCCCCGGGATGTGCTTTTGAAAAAGATGGGATCATCGTGATCATGCTTCCCGGTCCTCCGAAGGAGTGCAGCACCATGTTCCGCCTTTCCGCCATACCTTACCTCAAAAAGCTCTCAGATGAGCAGATCGTCTCCCATGCGATCCGGATTTTCGGGAAGGGAGAGTTCGAAGTCGACGGCATCTTCCGCGAGGAGATGGATAAAATGACTAATCCGACTATGGCACCATATACCAGGGAGTGCGACTGCCTTCTTCAGGTTACGGCGAAGGCGAAGAGCGAGGAAGAGGCCGAGAGGATGCTTGAACCGGTGATTGCCCACGTAAAGGACGTTCTGGGGGATGTCGTGTTCGGGGTGGATGTCGACGAGATCGAATGCTGCGTGCTGGAACTGCTGAAAGAAAAAAACAAAACATTCACATTGGCTGAGAGCTGTACGGGCGGGGAGGTGGCAAAGAGGTTTACGGACCTGCCCGGCGCCAGCGAAGTTTTTCCGGGGGGATTTGTTGTCTACAGTGATTTTGCAAAAGCACAGCTGCTAGGCATTGATGCGGAACTGATCCGGGAGAAAACAGCTGTCAGTCGTGAAGTTGCAGAACAGATGGCCATCCGCTGCAGGAAAATCATGAAAACGGATATCGGTATTGGGATCACCGGACTTGCCGGCCCGGACGGAGACGGAGTAAACGAGGTAGGAACGGTGTTTATCTCCATGGACACTGAAGATGGGACCTTTGTCAAAGAGATTCGCATCCCTCGCAGAGGAGTCGGAGGGAGACAGTTTATCCGCCGGATGTCCGGAAGCATCGCTTTCGACCTGATACGCAGACATCTGTGCAGAATGGAGATCCGCTGACAAGATTGGAAAACACAGTACAGTATAGAAATAAAGCAGCGCAGGGACCCGCTTGTTTCGGGAACCGAGCTGCTTTTTTTGTTAAGGACGCTTGACACGATAAGGTGCAAGTGCTATATTAACTGTACTAATATAATTAATACAGTTAATACACGTTTGCTTTACGTTTCATCTTTCCGGAAGGGGACTGACGAATGATCCAACTCAACTATCGGGACGGGAGACCTATATTCGAGCAGGTGCGGGACGGATTCCGCAGCCTGATCATCTCCGGTGTGCTCCGCGAAAACGAAAAAATGCCGTCTGTGCGGGATCTTGCCTCTTCACTGGCAATCAATCCGAACACGATCCAGCGGGCTTACAGGGAACTCGAAGCGGAAGGCTATATCATTTCCATACCCGGAAGGGGAAGCTATGTCAGCAGCCGTGATGAAGCTGCGGGAAAACGAAAACAGGAGCTGATTGCAAAGACCCGGGACATTCTGCGCGAACTGCGGCTGACCGGTGCGGAGGAAGAGGAACTCCATGCGCTTATCAGGGAGGAATATAAACATGATTGAAACACGAAAACTGTGCAAGGCGTTTGAGGGATTCAAGGCTCTGAGAGATCTGGATCTCACGGTACCTCGTGGAGCGGTATACGGACTGGTGGGTCCGAACGGTGCCGGCAAGTCTACGCTGATCCGTCACCTCGCGGGGATCCTGATTCCCGACAGCGGCACGATCACCGTTGATGGAGAGCCGGTGTTCGAAAACCCGGCCGTGAAGACCCGTATTGCCTATATCCCCGACGATATTTTCTATTACACGCAGGCCACAGTGGCGGATATGATGAAGTTTTACAGAAGTGTCTATCCCTCTTTCGATCCGGAGCGGTTCCGCAGGCTTTCCGAAGCCTTCCCGATGGACGAGGACAGGCCGATGCGCAAACTGAGCAAGGGCATGCAGAAGCAGGCCGCCTTCCGCTTGGCGATATCCTGCCGCCCTGATGTGATGCTGCTGGACGAACCGGTGGATGGACTGGATCCGGTCATGCGGCGGAATGTGTGGAGCATCCTTCTCGGGGATGTGGCGGAGAAGGGGATCACCGTGCTGGTTTCGTCGCATAATCTTCGCGAACTGGAGGACGTGTGTGATCATGTGGGGATCATGGATCAGGGCAGCATGCTGATAGAGCGATCTCTGGAGGAACTGCAGGGAAGCATCCTCAAACTGCAGCTTGTCCTCCCGGAAGGAGCAAGACTGCCGGAGGAACTGCAGATCCTCGGCCGCAGCAATTCCGGCCGTCTCGAACAGCTCATCGTCCGCGGCACAGAGGAAGAAGTGGAGAAGCAGATCGCGTCAGCCGCTCCGGTTTACTGTGAGTCGGTCCCGCTCACCCTCGAGGAGATTTTTATCTATGAACTGGGAGGTACAGGATATGAAGTCCGGAACATCCTTCTTTCATAAAGGCATAGCGGTAAACCTTCTGAAACGCTGCTGGCCGGTCTGGTCATGTTATCTGGCTTTGCTTCTGTTCCTTGTGCCCGTGCAGCTGCTGGTCGGACTTCATGCAGGAAATTACCGGGGAATGCCTGTCGAGCTGTGGCTGCGTCAGCAGATTCTGCATACAGGCTGCGCCATGCCGGCGATCTCCTTCGTCGTTTGTGTGATCACGGCGATGGCGATGTTCAGTTATCTGTATAATCCCCGTACCTGCGGCATGATGAATGCGCTGCCGGTCCGGCGTGAAACGCTCTTCTCCACGGTCTGGCTTTCGGGCATCCTGCCGCTGCTGGCAGCGGATCTGCTTGCGGCGATCCTTACGCTGGCTGTATATGCGGGGAAGGGAAACGCGGTTGATGTTCTGACCTGGCTGGGACTCGCTGCTATGAGCAACATCGCCTTCTATGGTTTTGCCGTCTTCTGCGCCATGCTTACAGGCAGTCTGTATATCCTGCCGCTGGTCTATGCCGTGCTCAGTTTTGCGGCTTTTGTATTTGAAGAGTCTGTACGCACCTTGCTCAATGCGCTTCTTTATGGAGGGGATCTTGGCGGAGATACCTTCAGTTTCCTTTCACCGCTTGTCCGCATCATGCGCCGGATGGGAGTGGATACGCAGAATCACGATGAACTGGGCCGTCTCGTGTGGGATTCTGTCACGCTCAGCGGGGCGGGGACCCTTGCGGCTTACTGCGCCGCAGGTCTTGTCTTCTCGCTTTTCGCCCTGCTGCTTTACCGTCGCCGCCGTATGGAGACTGCGTCCGATACGGTAGCAATTCCCGTTCTTAAACCCATTTTCGTCTACTGCATGGCTTTCGGTACGGCGGCGGTGCTGTCCGCGGCACTCTGGAGCGTTTTCCTCTCCCAGTCTTTCCGCGGCAGACCGGCAGCAGTGGCTTTGACGATCCTTCTGCTGCTTGGAGCGTTCATCGGGTTTTTTGCGGCGCATATGCTTATCCGGAAGACACTGCGCGTCTTTCGGGGAAACTGGAAGGGCTTTCTTATCACAGCGGCGGTATGTCTCGTGTTTGCCATAGGGGTGGAGTGCGATTTGACCGGCTATGAGAAGCGTCTGCCTGATCCGGCTGAGATCGAATCCGTACATCTGAACATGAACAATGCTGCCGTCCTTCGTGAACCGGCCAATCTGCAGGCTGCTGTAGATCTCCAGCAGCGCATCATCGAACACAAAGCGATCAATGAAGCGGCTTCTGAGACCTGGATTTTCGCGCTTGTCTACGATCTGAAAGACGGAACGCACTTCTCACGGACATATGCCCTCGGCTTTTCCGAGGCTGAGCGCATGGATCCGGCCTCGGATTTCCGTGCTGCGTTTGCTCTGAACGATTCGGTGGAGGCGAACCTCAGCGTGTACGAACCCTCACTTCCCGTCACACCGGAGAATATCTATCAGGTGGGAGTGTGGAATGATTTTGACGACCGCTATTACAATAAGGATGCGGAAAACCGCCATCCCGAGATCCCGCAGTCCCTTGCGCTTTCAGCGGAAGAGGCCGTGGATCTCTGGCACGAATGCATTCGCCCCGATATCCTTGCCGGAAGGATCCATAACACCTGGATCGAGGACATGAATGGAGAAGACACCTGGTCCGGCATCCAGATCAGCATGGAACTCCGCCGTCCCGGTGCTCTGACCGATTTCATGATGAACCGGAACGACTGGGGACATCTCTATCTTTCTGTCCCGGAATCGGCGACGCTCACACTGCAGAGACTGGCGGAACTGAGCCGGAACAAGGGATAAAAAACGATTTAGGACAAAGAAAAAGTCTGAGGGAGGAATAATATGAAAAACTGTAAGGTCATCTGGCTGGACGAAACAGCGCTCATCGCATCGTTCCATGCGGTGAAAGGATTTGTCCCTCACGCGATCCTTGACCGCTCAGAACTGCTGAAGCTGCTTGACCAGCTGCTGGAGACGGGCTATCGTTTCCAGTGATTGTCAAAGAAAAAGAATAAGAGAGGCTGTGTCTGTATTGACACAGCCTCTCTTCCTTCTCTGTAAAAATACGCAGAATGAAGGGGTCTTTTCAAGGCTTCGTTGGGAAAGCCTCGTTCAGAATTTCGTCGACTTCTCCGGTCAGGGATGAGAGGCTTCCCGCAAGTGACTGTTCCTCATCCATTTTTCGAGCGGTCCTTTCGGCGGCAGGCTGATTGCCTGTTCCTGCATAGAAGCGGAAGCGGAAAGCGGCATCGGCATAAGCTGCCAGATGGTATTCCTCCTCATAGTCTGAGTGGAAAGGCGCAACGTCGAAATACCGGTGATAGTATTCCCGGACCATATCTCCATAGCTTCCGTCGCGGAGAGAATAGGAGATGCTTCCGTAACGATCGCGTGCAGAAGCAGAACGGATCTCGGATATCATACGGAAAAAGAGAATGACTGTGACGATCAGTGCGATCGCCATCAGCACATTCAGCACCTTTACAGTGAGAGATGGCTTTGGTAGCGGTGTTTTCTTATTCATCCAGCAGCACCTCCTCGACAGCGGCCGCCATCCGGTTCTCAGTAAGTACAAAAAACTCCTCGGTGTTCTCAAATCCGAACATCAGACCCAGCATATCCAGCATATTGGAGCGCATCTTCCGGATATCCTCCATGCGGGGATCGTCCTGCTGCTCGGCCGTGTCGTAGGATTCTCTGAAGGAAGTGATCGACTGACACAGATAGCGGATATCAAAGGAGGCATCATTGCGCTCCCAGGCTGACCGGTCTTTCTGCAGAAAGATGTGTTCCATTCGGATAACAAACTCCCTGTAATACCATGCGCACCAGTAAAGGCGGGAGTACTCGGAGAAGTCGTTGCCGTACATGCGGATTTCATTGTATTCGATATAGGAAGCAAAGGAAAGATAATCATCCTCGTTCAGATAGCTCTCCAGAACAGCAATGGTGCCTGAAGGATCTCTTTCCGCAGCGCGTCTTCTGGCATTCCCGGGCATTGAGTAGGCATTCGAGGAGATCACGGCCATGACAACGCAGGCAATCACCAGTATCAGGATCACCAGCACTCTCGGCACGACCTGCGAATAGGTTTTTGCTTTACTCAGTACACGGGATTCCGTCTCCGCAAAACGGCGTCTGAACCTGGACATGTCCTGAACATGCTGCACAGCCTGTTCATTCGCTTTCCCGCAGTAGGGACAGCTAATATCCTCCAGTCCGATCTCACCGCCGCAATATCTGCATTTCATGGTTGAATTCCTTTCTCTTCCAGAAATCGTCTGCATTCATCATACGAGAGCCACCCGTCCTTCTGCAGTTTGTTGCGGAAGGACTGGAGTTCTTCCTCGGACAGGGGAAAACGTTGCTGCAGATCTTCCAGGTAAGGGCGCCTGGATTCCTCCAGGATTGCCCGTTCTTCCGGTGTGAGAGTACGCAGATTTTCAAGGGTATACAGTTCCAGTTCATTGAGAAACAGCCAGCTCAGAGAACCCTCTGTGGTTTTTACATCCTGCAGGGCGTTTTCTGTATCTTTCAGTTGCAGAAGGTATCTGCAGAAGTCCGCATGTTTATAGGCGTAAACGGAATGGCCCGCATCGGATGCCTCGAGATAAAGTGTGAGCAGCGCATCATAATCGCCGCTGTTCCAGGCTTCGTCCATCTGCGCAAAGCCTTCACGCTGCCAGAGTGTTTCGGCCTTTTCTGATGCCGCATCGCGGTGCTCTGACCGGATTCGGAGAATCTGCCAGGCCAGTACAGCAATGATCAGCGCAGCAGCGGCGATAAGCAGCCTTTTTGTCAGACGGCTGAAGTGCTTCCGGCTCTCAGCGGCTGGAAGGTTACTCAGTTCTTCCAGGTCTGAGCGTACCCCTTCCAGTCTGTTCATGTATGCTTCTTCCGCTGCGGGAAGATACATAGTACCGCAGTAGGGGCAGTTGGGAAGAGCGGAAGAGAACTCTGCACCGCAGCTTCTGCAGTGTACGATCGGTTTTTCAGATTCGGAGAGATGCTTCTTTTCTACAGGCTCCATTGGTTTGATTCTCCGCTTTGAAAGAATGGTTTATCGATAGGCCAGAACAGTGAGAATGGTATATACTGCGGCCATGGTTCCAAGTACAGCCGCCTGTTTGTTGCGGTGCTCCGTGAGAAGACCGACAAATTCACGTACTGCTGCGTTTGGCCAGAAGTACCATCGGGTCGGAGCACCCATCCCTACAGCCCGCATCTTTACCCGCCGTGCCTTTAAGCCGGCACGGAAGACATGGTAATTCGTGGTGAAGAAAGCCACTTTTCCGTCCGGATCCACCGCATGGATCTTATCTTTGGAAAACCGCATGTTTTCAGCTGTGTCTGTGGACTGGTCCTCTGTAAGGATATGCAGCGGGTCCACGCCTTCTTCATGAAGATAATCGCGCATCGATGCTGCTTCCGAACACACTTCATCAGGACCCTGGCCTCCGGAACAGACGAAGATGGCGTCACGCCCGGTCAATGCCAGCTGTTTGCGGTAAAAATCCAAAGCGAGATCGAGCCGCCCCTTCAGCAGAGGGGTTGGAGTTCCGTCCTTTCGCAGACCGCAGCCCAGGACGATCAGAAAATCCTTGTCAGGTTCCGGAATATAGCGGGCGGCAATGGTGTCGGCGGCAATGGTGCCGATGGTCATGCATTCGAAATAAAGATAAAAAGCAGCGCCAAGATTTACAAGCAGGTGAGGAAGCACCTGAGTGCTTCCGGTTGAGGAAAGAGCACGATCAAGAAGGAGGATGATCATCTCACCTGCGACAAGCAGGAGAGATAGAATGATTCCAAGAATATTGACGAAACGCCGTCCTTCATGACGGATCAGCGAAATATTGGAAACAAAAAGGGCGATGGAGAAGGCATAAAGAAACGGAGAGGTCAGCTTCATATAGCCCTTTGCGGATCCGAGCAGTGCGTGTACCATCTCCTGCTCGTGGAATTGCAGACCGAGCGAGCGGCTCTGTGCGGCTGCCCAGGCGTGTATTCCGAGAAGAAAAAGGGAGAATAATATGAAACCGATATAGAGGATTGTGTTGTACGAATAGAGATTCCATTGGATCTGTTTTCGCAGCGCGTCTGCCAGCATCACGATCACCAGCGCAAAATAGATGACTAGAGAGAGGTTTGCCCAGAGAAGACGGACGTTTTCTGCTAGATGGAGCATAGCTGCCAGCACCGCACCCTCCAGTACGGAGAGTGCGGCAATGTTGTAGATCTTTGGCTTTTTGCTTCTTGTATCCAGTTTCATGTTCGGGCCTCTATATTCTCAGAACAGCAGCGAGTCGATTTTCGGCAGCAGTTCCCGCAGGTGCCGGTGGCAGTTTTCAATCAAAGCACGTCCTGTTTCATCAGCGAATCCGATTCTGCGTATGCTGCGGCGCATGATCCGCATATAGCCGATGACCTGCGCTTTTTCACTGATGCTGCGGATCGTGGATGCATCCAGATCGCCGCAGTAGAGATGGAGGCTTCTATTCCAGAATTCAGTGGCAGTCTCCTGAGAGATACCAAAAAAAGCGGGAGAAACGGAGGGGTCCAGTTCTCCGTAACCTATATAGTCATTGTACATGCTGGCCAGTTCAAATACCGGATGGCCGTGGCAGATCGTATCCATGTCGATCAGGAGGAGCTCATCGTTCTGCATCAGGATGTTCCGGATGTGATAGTCACCGTGGAGCATATGCAGGTCCTCCGGCATCCCGGTGAGAAGGCGCTCCAGTTTATCTGAAAGGTCGGGCTCAAGATACTCTCTTAGGAATGCAGCCCAGTTCAGTGCTGTCAATCGCATGTCCGGTACGGAACCGGGGCGAACTGTCGTGGAGTGGATGGTTTTCAGCAGGGCGATGCTCCGTTCAGCGGCCTCTTCCACAGTAAGCTTGCCTTCAAGCAGGAGGGAGGAAAGTGGAGCGGCATCCAGCAATTCGAATACTGAGCCGTAACCGCCGCTTGCGATTCGCACCACATCATAGGGTATGGCAGTCGGGATTCCGAGGATGAAGGCGGTACGGGCAAGCTGTTGCTCATTCCGGATCTCATCAAGAGCCTCCGGATTACGGTAGGCCTTCACAATGGTCTCCTGATCGATACGGTAGATGATCCCGTTTGAGCCTTGACCGATGATTTCGCATCCCTCTGTCGAGAACGTTCGGAAAGCTTTCCGGACATCCATCATCTCCGTAAAACCTGTCATCTCCAGAATGTCGTAAACCTCCGGTGAGACCTCAATCAGACTTGTGTCGGCAGCGGCTTTTTTCAGGCGTAATATCACCCGAAGGCCTGAACTGGAGATGTACTCGAGCCTGGAGCAGTCCAGAACGACAGGGAAGTCGGGAAACATCGTGCGTGCTTTATCGATTGCATTTTCAACATCAGGAGCAGATGCGGAATCCACTCTCTGCGGGAGCAGAAATACGAGCGTACCTTCTTCGGTATGATAGGTGGTCTGTTCCATCGTCATATCCTTCCGGGCTGAAGGTGTTCAGCGGAATCATTGTACCCTCTTATTCGCCGAAAATCAACCGCAAGCACCCGGAAAGGGTCTTGTACATCCTTTTTCCGGAAGTACTTGCTAAGCACGGAAGGGGATGATACAATACCGCTCAGAGAGAAAACTGTGAGGACCAGATTGAAAGGAGGCGATGCGATGCAGGAAGTGTCAAATACCCGTAGAGACAAGCCGGATTCACACCTGCAGACGGAAGGAGAGCTTCTCCGTACGCTTATACTCCCCGCCCGCGTTGAGAGCATAGCAGTCCTTACTTCGGCCATCGATGAGCTGCTCGAACAGATCGGCTGCCCGCTTCGTCATCAGATGCAGATCGATGTTGCTGCGGATGAGGTTTTCTGCAATATCTCCTCGTATGCGTATCCGGACAGTCAGGGCGAGGCGGAAGTCCGAATTGAACTCCTCAGGGAGCCTCTGGCCTTACGGCTCACATTTATCGATACCGGTATCCCCTATGATCCGCTTACGGCACCTGAACCGGATGTGACGCTTTCCGCGGAAGACCGTACCGCCGGAGGTCTCGGCGTCTTTCTTGTCAGGAAGACGATGGATTCTGTCGATTATGAGCGCGCAGGAGATTCGAATATTCTGCGTATTACCAAATTTATCGGAACTGCATTGAAATAAACAGAATGAAATGAACCAAACTGGAGGATTTAAAATGCTGAACATCAAACCGACGATCGAAAACGAAAAGGCGGTCTTTGTGCTGGAAGGGCGTCTGGACAGCATGACGTCTTCTGATCTGGAAAAAGAACTTACGCCGGTTCTGCCGGATCTGAAAGAACTGACACTGGATCTGGAAAAACTGGACTATATTTCTTCAGCCGGACTGCGCGTGTTCCTTCTCGCTCAGAAGACGATGAACGAGAAAGGAAAAATGACAGTTGTCCATGTGAATGAAACCATCATGGAAATCTTTGAGGTCACCGGTTTTTCGGATATTCTTACGATCGAGTAAGGATAAGGAGCTTAACAGGCAGGGATTCTTAGTCTTGTGGAAATCCTGCCTGTTCTTTACGCTTTGTGTAAGCAGAAGTATTGGCAGATTCCGGAAGAGCCTGTATTCAGCGCAGGGCGGAAAGTGCTCTTCCGGGAAAAGCGCTTTTATAGTAAGACGAAACAGGAAGGGAAGAAAAATGAAAAAGACGATGATGATTATGCTGCTGCTGTGTGCAGCGCTCTTTCTGATTGCTTGCGGTGCAGGAAAAGCGACCGGATCTTCGGCCGCGCAGAACAGCGGCCAGCCTGAGGACGGACAGAATCCGGTGATGAACTTCATTGGAGTGTATGAGTCTGAAGATATCTCCATCCTTGTGGAGGCGAAAGGAAATGAAGACGCAAAGCTCACTGTGACCAGGGAGACCGGCGAAAATGAAAAAAACGAATGGATCATGAGTGGAAATCTGGATACGGAAACGCTTCGGGTGGAGTATCATGACTGCGTCAAAACTGATTTGCTTCTCGGGGAGGACGGTACCGTCGTATCAGAAGCGGAGGTATATTTTAACGGCCACGGATTTTTCTTTTTTGACTATGAGAACAACTCGCTTACGTGGCAGGATGATCAGGAACACATAGCCGACGGATTGACATTCGTTTACAGTGCGCCTTGAATTGAAAACGTGTACGTGGAAAACCAACAGACAGATATACGCCGAAACAGCAGTTCGGGGATCCCCGGACTGCTGTTTCGGTTCCAGCTGCTCATAGTTTGTTTTTTGGCTTTTTCTTCTGTCTGGGATCTGGAAGATCATCGATCATGGCGGGAAGAAGCGCTTCCAGAAAAGACCGGTCATCCACATTATCCACCAGCAGCATCTCTTTTCCTCCCGGATAGGGGATTTCCAGGGATGCGTCCGGCATCCTGTTCCGTGCGGCGGATACCGGTTTCACCAGAAAACGGTTATCGAAGATCCCGCCAAAGACTTTCCCTCTGTAATATAGGATATACTCACCCATCATGGCCCGCCAGGAGATATCGTCCAGACCGGAAAGCTGGTCCAGAATGAAATCAAGATAGGACTTGTCGGATGCCGTACAAAACCACCTCCCGCGGCGTTTCCCGGCAGAAGACCGGAAAGAAGAAAAACGACGTGTTTTACACGTCGTTTTGGTGGACGATACAAGACTCGAACTTGTGACCTCCCGCACGTCAAGCGGATGCGCTACCAGCTGCGCCAATCGTCCATGCCGTATCAGCAGAGGGTATTCTACAACAGAGGAAAAAAGTTGTCAAGGTTTTTTTGCATACAGGCCGGTCCGGTTTCGATCGGACCGGCCTGTAAAAAGATTTGTATAATCCAATATTCGAATATTATTCGAAGGCGTGGCAGCGGACTGTGACTTCCATGCCGAAACACTCGACTGTGATCACGACGCCTGTCTGCAGAACACCGACCTGATGGATCAGACATTCGGAACCGTCTTCATTGGGGGTCAGTTCGATGATGCCGTCCTGATCGACCGACCAATTATACCGGGGGTTCTCTATGGTAAGCGGGAAGGCCGAGGCTTTCAGTTTGATATCGCCTTCTTCACCCTGGGACAGACGCATGGTAAAGTCGGAATTGGTGAGATCGTTCGTGTAGAAATAGACCTTCAGTGCTTCAATGGTAGGCGTCGGTGTGGGAGGCGGCGTCGGCGCAGTCTCGACGAGCGCGGCGCTTTCCGGAACGGTAGGCATAGAAAGCGAGGGCTTTGCGGATTGAACATCCTGTGCGGTGAGACCGGTGGAGACCATGACCACGACCGAGAGGATAACAGCGGCAACAAGGATCAGTCCGAACAGAAGCTGCCAGCGGGAGTTTGTGTTGGCACGGGAATATGCCTCAGTGCCCTGGACCGTGCTTGGAGTAGGGGAAGGGGTGCGGGTGCTCTGACTGGCCCTGCGCGTCCCGCAGTTCGGGCAGCGGCTGCGCAGAGCAGAAAAGCTCTCACCGCAGCGGCGGCACTTTACCTCGGGAAGGATACCCATATAGTAAAACCTCCATGAAATGAAAAGTTGAACAGACTTCAGTCATATCAGCGGAACCGGCTCTGTCGAAGGGAAGAAAGGATTTCCATAGCTGATCAATCAATTATTATAATGATTGTGGGCATTTCTGTCAAGTTTCCACCCTGTTGAGACAGTTTTCTCTGAGAAAAGAGGACGGAAAAGAAGGTTTTCCCACAAGGGAATCCTCTGCTCAGCGGATATGACGGAGCGAATCGGAGGATACGGGGAATTCAAAGTACGTATCGGGAAAAGGCTCGTCTTTCAAAGTGAAATGCCACCACTCGCAGTCAATGGGCAGAAAACCGCTGCTGCCCATCAGATCCTGCAGTTCCATCCGGTTCCTGTACTGCTGTTCCGTTACTTCACGGCAGTCCGGGTGCGAAAGGCTGCTGAAATAGTCGAAAGGACTTCCCATATCCACTTCTTTGCCGGTGGACATATCAAGCAGGGTCAGGTCCACAGTGCTTCCGCGGCTGTGGCCGGACTTGCTGGCAATATACCCCTTTTCAAAGAGTTCCTGTTTCTGAAGATCGGGATAGAAGAAAGGCTTCATGCGCTGGTCCAGATCCTCGATTCCCCACAGAACGAAATGCCGGACGGCTTTTGCCGGCCGGTAGGCGTCGAAGATCTTCAGGCGGTAGCCCATGACGTTCGCCTTGTTGCTGACCTCTTTGAGCGCCCGTGCAGCGTCTTTCGTCAGAATGGCGCAGGGTTCCTCGTAACCGTCGATCCGGTCGCCCACAAAATTATATGTGGAGAAATACCGGATCTCCTGCACGATCCCCGGCACATAATCTGAAAGCAGGACAAAATGGGATGCGTCCAGCGCGGCTTCTTTTTGAAAATCGGTTGCCATGACAGATACCTCGACCAGATCATATGTAACAGTGTCCTCCCGGGATGGGGAAGCATCCGGCAGGCGCATTTTTGACTTATGGTATCATAAAGATATGCACTATTCAAGCGAATACGGGATCGGATGGCGTTTTCTTGCTGAAATGGTTGAAGAAAGAGCTGTATTCGTTTATAATCCTTACTATCTGATGTGATTCACTTCTAAGGAAAAAATCCATGAATAGACTGTTTCTGATTCTTTTTGCCGTTGCATGTCTGATCCATCTGTTTTTCAGTTGGAAGGACATGCGGAAGGCCAGGGCCTGCACGAAACCGTTTCCGCTCCTCTTTCTGATGCTGTATTATATCACCGGGGCAGGTGAGATCGAGACCTTTCTCATCCTGGCCCTCTTCTTCAGCTGGATCGGGGATATCCTGCTTATACCGCCCGGGAAAGGGTGGTTCGTTTCGGGCGGGAGCAGCTTCCTGCTGGCTCATCTTTTTTTCATCCTGCTCTATGCAGGTCATATCCAAAGCGGGAACATCCCTTGGTTTGTGATGATCCCGGTGACGATCCTGTATTTCTTCCTGGCCTTTTTGCTTGCGCGGGCTATGCGGAATGAAGTGCCTAAGAGGATGATCGCCGCCATGTTCCTCTATATGCTGATGAACAGCTGTATGAACGTTTTCGCTTTACTGCAGCTCTTTTCCATGCGAAGCATGGGATCGATCGTTGCCTGCATCGGGGCCAATCTCTTTTTCGCTTCCGACTGCGCACTCTTCCTGGTCCGCTTCTACAGGAAAAGAGCGCTGGTATTCAAAAGGCACTTCACAGTGATGCTCACCTATCTTCTGGGAGAGTATTTCATCACGGTTGGTATGATGCTGGTCAGTCGCTGACCGGCTGGATTCAAGAAAACAGACTTTTCGGATATGGTATCTACAGATCAAAAAAAGAACAGGGAACGTTCGATCGACTGGCGCATCGTCATACCGGTCCTGGGCATCATCCTGTTCCTTTTTGCCTTTTTCCTGCGCAGTGTCATGATCCCGCTGATCCGTCTGGAACTCAGCAACGATTTCAACGGAGCGCAGGAACTGCTCGCTTCACGCGGATGGAAGGGCTTTTTTGCCGTCATTCTGATCGAAGCGCTGCAGATGGTCGTGATTTTCATCCCTGCGGAATTCATACAGGTATCCTGCGGACTGAGTTATTCTTTCCCGGTGGCTCTCATGCTGTGCGATCTGGGAGTCTGCCTCGGCGCGTCGATCATTTTTCTGCTTGTGCGTGTGCTCCATGTCCGCAGCCGGGCGTATGAAAAACGCATGCAGCGGATCGAGCGCATTTCCGCAAGCGTACATGAGCGCAATACGGTGACCTTTCTGTATCTGCTCTTCTTCATGCCGATCGTTCCTTTCGGAGCGATCTGTTACTACGGGAGCGGCTCCGGGATCTCATATAAGAAGTATCTGCTTACGGTGGCGACCGGAGTCATCCCTTCCATCGTGGTTTCCAACCTGATGGGAGACGCGGGCAGGACCTTTCTGGTTTATGATCTGCCGATCTGGTTGCTTATTCTCGTGATTGTGGTCCTGGCCGTTCTCCTGTTTCTGCTGATTGCTTTCTTTATCCGCTATTTCTGCTTCCGAGGGAACGACGGAACGCCGGATTCGATGATGTATGCGCTGATTTTCTTCATCGTACGGGTCTGGCTTGGGAAAAGGCAGAGCGTGACGCTGGATGAAGAACGGCTGAAAGAAGCGGAGTCACCGTATATTCTTCTGTCGAATCACGAGTCCTTCTACGATTTTTACTATCTCTCCCAGCTGGCGCATCCGAGGAATCCAAGCTTCGTGGTGAACGAGTACTACTGTACGCGGCCGGTGCTGAAACATATGGCCCGAAAGGGAGGGATCCTGTCAAAAAAACTCTTCACCCGCGATATGACCACGGCAGTCGGACTTCTGCGCACGGTGCGTGCCGGATTTCCGGTGGTGATCTTCCCGGAAGGGAGACTGTCGACAGACGGCAGGAGCAATCCGATCGTGGAACCGGGTGGAGCCGTCTATAAAAGACTGAATGTCGATCTGGTTCTGGTGAGGATCGACGGAGCCTATTATGCAGATCCGAAATGGAGAAAGAAGAGTTATCGGTCAGAGATTCGCGTGTCCGTCTGCAAAGTGATAAAAAAAGAGGAACTGCAGACCATGTCGCCTGCACAGATCGATGCGGAGATCGCAGCTGCCCTTCGGAATGATGCCGGACAGGATGAAGATCGCCTTTACCCGCAGAAGGATAAGGCTGTAGGGCTGGAAACGGTCCTCTATCGCTGCGCGGACTGCGGTGCGCTCTATACGATGCGCAGTCACGGAAACGAACTGAAGTGCACAGCCTGCGGGGCAGGCCATTCTCTCAATGAACACTACAGGTTCACGTCCGGTCCGGAAACGATCGGAGCGTATTATGACCGGATCTGTGAGATGGAAAAACGGGAACTCAGCGGGCTCACTCTTTCGGCACCGGTCGATACAAAGATCTTCGGTGCAAACGGCGGCCCGGTCCGCAGGGAAGAAGGCGAGTGCACCCTGACAGAAGAGGGGTTCCGATATGTCTCTGCTTCCGTAAGCTTTTTCATTCCCATGGAGAAGCTTCCTGCTTTGGCATATTCATGCGGGAAGGAATTCGAACTATATCATCAGAACGAACTCTACTATTTTTATCCGAAAAAGAACAGGAATCAGGTCGTACGCTGGGCGCTGTTCGTGGATCTGATTCATGAACGCGGGAAAACGCGGAATGCAGAAACGGAAGGGTGACGGAAATGGAAAACAAACGCTCCGAACGCACGCTGATCAGTGTTTCAAAAAAGACCTTCTTCCAGGTCACGGCGCTCCTGCTTGTATTGCTTGCGGTTTCTGTCATCCTGACATTCATCGTCCCGAAGGGAGAGTTCGGAGTCCTTCAGGACGGAAGCACCGACTATACGGAATACATCCGCAGAGACGACCTTGGCGGGATCCCGCTCTGGAAAGGGATCCTGGCTCCGGTCCTGGTGTTTTTCTCCTCCGATGGGCTTACGCTCGTGATGCTATCACTCTTTCTGTTTGTGCTGTCGGCTGTGTTTCAGGTGATGAATGACGTAGGGGGGATCCGCTCTCTGGTGGATGCGGTCGCCGGTCGTTTTTCCGGCAGGCGCAGACTGCTTCTGGTTCTGATGTCTTTTCTGTTTTATTGTTTCGGTGCTTTCCTCGGATTATTTGAGGAAATGCTGGCCATGCTTCCGATTGTGGCTGCTCTGTGCCTGCGGATCGGCTTTGATTCTTTCCTGGGCTTTCTATGCAGCATTCTTGCCTGCGGTTTCGGGTTCGCCGGAGCCATAACAAACCCGTTCACCGTGCTTCTTGCATCCGAGATCATCGGGGCGAATCCGATGGAACACATCGGTTTCCGCTTTTTGATCTTCTTTGTGATGTTCGGACTTCTGCAGGCTTTTCTGTTCTCTTACGTGAAGCGGCTGGAGAAAAACCCGGCGTCCAGCCTCACGGCTGTGCATGATGCCGAAGCGCGCAGGGCGGAAAGAGAAGTTCCTGTATCCGGCAATGACCGGGAGAAGGAGCAGAAAAGCGGATGGATCTGCGCGCTTTTTCTTCTGTTCGCCCTGGTTCTGATCATCGTTGCTGCCCTTGTTCCTGTGCTCCGTGGCTACACAGTGGTGTTGCTGATCGCATATTTTCTGGTGTTCGGACTGCTGGCGGGCACAGCTGCGTGCGGCAGTTTCCGTTTCGTGGGGAAGAGTTTCCTTCAGGGACTGAAGGGAGCGCTCCCAACGCTGGTTTTTATCGCCCTCTCGGCTTCCATCAAGTATGTGTTTGAGACAGGTGCGATCCTTCCGACGGTCGTCAATCTGATCAACCTGCAGATCCAGGGACACAGTTCCGTCACTGTTGCGCTGGTGATTTATATGATCGTGCTGCTTCTGGAGTTCTTCATCTCCTCCTCAACCGCCAAAGCGATTCTTGTCATGGGACTGTTGGCAATGGTGAACACAGGCCTGAGCAAACAGATGCTCGTTCTTCTCTATACGTTCGGAGACGGGTACACCAATGTGATTTTTCCGACCTCGCCGGTTCTGCTGATCGGTCTTTCAATGGTGCGCCTGGACTACTTCACATGGATCCGGAAAAGCGCCTTGTTTTTTGCGCTTAATTTTCTCCTTGTGATCGGTTTCATAGTTCTCGGCGTAGTGATCGGATACTGAGCATTCTTCGAGTATACACGGAGGAACAGATATGAAAAACGGAACGAAAACCGGTGGCCGCCGATGGTTCTGCCTTGTTTTTTTCGGACTCATCGGACAGATCGCCTGGGTGGTGGAGAATATGTATTTTGCCACCTTCTGCCAGGATATTTTCGGGAATTCAGGCCGTCCGGATCTGAGTTATATCGTGACCACCCTGATGGTGATCCTTTCAGCTGTCACGGCCACAGTCACAACAGTGATTGCCGGCGCGGACTGTGACCGGATCGGGAAACGGAAACCGTTCATCACCTGGGGATACATCATCTGGGGACTCACCATCATGCTCTTTGCCTTCCTGCCGATGCGCGCGCAGGCGGGAAAGCTGTTTCTCATCGGCTTTCTGCTGGTGCTGTTTGACTGCATCATGACAGTTGCCGGCTCGACGGCGAACGATGCGGCCTTCAATGCCTGGGTGGCGGATAATACGAACCCGCATAACCGGGGAAAGGCCAACGCCGTCCTTTCGATGCTGCCGGTATTCGCTGTGATTGTGGTGTTCATCGGGCTCGGCTCCCTGTACAGTTCCGCAAACGAGAGCAACAGTCTCTTCTTCCTGGTATTGGGCTGCATCCCGACCGCTGCGGGACTCATAGGTATATTTACTCTGCGGGATGCAGAACAGATCGAGCGCAGAGCGCGGGACGATTCGATCCGCGATGCGCTGTATGGTTTCCGTCGTCCGGTCGTCCGGGAAAACCGAATGATGTATGTGTGTCTGGCGGCATTCTGTATTGTGAGCATATCCCAGCAGACTTTCTTTTCGTACCTGATGAACTTTGTGATCCGGACACTGGGATATGGCGACGGCTTCGCCGTACCTGTGGCGGTCATCATTCTCGGCGCCGCGGTCATGACAGGGCTGCTTGGCGGATTTTATGACCGCGTAGGCCGCAAGCATTTCTATTTCCCGCTGCTGATCCTGATGATCCTTGGAACTGTGTCCTTTTATTCTCTGCAGAATATCAAAGGAACAGCCGGAACGGTCGTGCTTTTCGGAGGCGGTATCCTGATGATGGGGGCTATTCTGTCCCTCACAGGCGCACTGCAGTCGGCGTTTCAGGATTATATCCCCGAAGGCTGCGAGGGACGGTTCCAGGGGGTGCGCATGTGCTTTACAGTTATGATTCCCATGATCATCGGTCCGGTGATTTCCATGATCATCGGGTTGGACGCCATGGGAATGAATGGGGAAGACTTTGCTCCGACTTACGAGATCTTCCTCGCAGCGGCGATCGTAGCGGTCTTTGCTGCGATCCCTCTCGCTTTTGTGCGGAAGGACGATGACCGCCTCCGTGCTGCAGGAGCGCAGAAAAACAGAAAGTAAAGGAGAAACGGATGACTCAGAAAACGATCGTACTGCTGGACGGTTCCTGCGGATCCGCCCTTTGGAACATGGCGGACCGGAGAGGGATCGCCCGGGAACCGGTGTGGAAATACAATATAACGCATCCTGAACTTGTGGAGGAACTCGTCAGCTCGTATATCAAAGCCGGAGCGGATATGCTCCAGACCGATACGTTTTCCCTGAACCGCTTTTCAGCTGAGAAGGAACCGGGCTTCACCGTATCGGATACGGTGCGCGCCGCCGCGGCGATCGCATTGGACACGGCAAAAGGCACCGGCCGGAAGGTCTATCTGTCTTCCGGACCGCTCCCGCTGCTGCTGGAGCCTTACGGAAAGCTTTCCGATTCGCAGTGCCGTGAAAGCTATGATGAGATCTTTGCTGCGGCGTCTGCAGCCGGGATCGAAGCCGCGGCGCTCGAGACCTTCATGGACATCCGGATGATGGAGATCGCTGCGCAGTCGGCTCTGGAGCATGGACTGCAGGTGTTCTGCTCCATGACCTTTGAAAAGAGACACCGGACCCTGATGGGAGACACAGTTGCCGGGATCTGTGAAACACTCACGCCTCTGAAGCCTGCGGCGATCGGTATGAACTGCTCATACGGCCCGGTTGCTGGACTCGAGATCATCCGGGAATTCCGGGAGCATACAGATCTGCCGCTGTATTTCAAACCGAATGCCGGGATGGAAACGACGTATACAAGGGAACAGTTCGTACAGGAGATCCGGCCGGCTTTTGAATTTGTCAGCTATATCGGCGGATGCTGCGGAACGGAGGCAGATTATATCGCATGCTTGCGGCAGGCCTTGGATGAGAGAGGGTAAAAATACCGAAAAAGGGTGCGTGGACCGAACAAAAATTGTTAAATTTTACACAGCAATTGTAAAAGAAGCGCTTGTGTGGTATAGTGGTTCCATCAAAGACTAAAAATCGATAATGGAGGAGAATGGAATGTCGTTTGATATAGAGGCATTGAAGGATAAAGCGAAAAATGCGGCAGAGGAAGTAAAGACCTCGATCGAGTATCTGGATGTCGGAGAGGCTGTGGCAAGAGCCAAAAGAGCCGCTGAAAAGTTCGATAAGAGCGTGATCACGAAACTTCGCTATGAGTTCCAGGATAATGCCAAATACGACGGCCTGCGCAGCACCCTGCGCACGGTGAAGGATTTTGCCCTGAACTATCCGATCTACTATATCCAGGGATTGGTCGGCACGATCAAGGACAAATTTGAGAAATAAACCGCTCAGCGCTGACAGTGTATCCGTTGCAGGCTCCGGAAGCATTTTCCGGAGCCTGCGGTTTTTTGGCACTGTGCGCTGGCCTGTATAGTTTTCAACATCCCAGAAAAGGGATGAGAAGGCAGGAGTGAGAGAAATGCTGGAAACAGAACGGCTGATCCTGCGCCGCTGGGAAGAGAGCGATGCGGAGGATCTGTATGTATATGCACGGGACCCGGATGTCGGGCCAAGGGCAGGATGGCCTGCACACCGGAACGTGGAAGAGAGCCGGCGTGTCATCCGGGAAGCGCTGAGCGGACCGGAGACTTATGCGGTCTGCCTGAAGAAGAATGGAAAGCCGGTCGGATCCATCGGCCTGCATCTGAAAGGCCATACGGATATGACCGGGCGGGAAGATGAATGTGAACTCGGATACTGGATCGCAAAACCCTTCTGGGGCCAGGGACTGATACCGGAAGCTGCGAAGGAGATGCTCCGGCATGCTTTTGAAGACATCGGCATGCAGAAGGTATGGATCGGCTATTATGAAGGCAATACGCAATCCAGACGCGTGCAGGAGAAATGCGGCTTTCGTTACCAGTGGAGAAGCGAAAACGTCGATGTTCCGCAAATGAACGAGAAAAGGACCGGGCACGTAAGCAGCCTCACAAAAGATCAGTGGCAGTGGGACCGCATGGCCGAAGCGGCGGCTGCAGTGAAAAAAGAGAGAAGGATATCGGAGTATGTGACCTGTGGAGAAGTCTCCGCGGCCATCCTCTCTTCCTCAGGGAAAATCTATACCGGAGTCTGTATCGATACCTGCTCCACGCTGGGGATCTGCGCGGAACGGAACGCCATTTTCCAGATGATCACGAACGGCGAGCACAGGATCGCCAAGGTGCTGGCGATCCTGCCGGATGGATCAAACGGTGCTCCCTGCGGAGCGTGCAGGGAGCTGATGGTACAGCTGATGCCGGAGGAGTATAAGGATATAGAGATCATGATGGACCGGGAAGAGGAACGGACAGTAACTCTGGGTGAGCTGACGCCGGAATGGTGGATCGGCTGAATAATTAAGTTAATAAAATCGGATAGCTGCGGCGGGGTTTCACCCGCCGCTTTCTTTTTTTCACCGCGAGATCACTCTTCACAGTTTCGTAACAAAGTGCGGTTGACAGTTGTAACCTCTTGTGCTATAGTGAGCATGCTCGAGCTACAACTGTAACCTCGAAAGGGGGAAAACGACATGAACAGCGATCTTGCGGAAAAGATTTCCGGATCTGAACTGGAGGTGATGAAGCTTCTCTGGCACAGTGAGAACGCCCTCCCGATCACGGAGATCCGCGAAAACCTGCAGCGGACCAGGGGATGGGAGCCTGCTACGATCAAGACCCTCGTTTCACGCCTTGTGGGAAAAGGAGCAGTTCTTCAGGAAAAACGAAATGTGTATTATTATTCTGCGCTGATCAGTGAAAGGGAATATAACACCTGGGCAACGGAGGATCTGATCACCCGCCTGTATAATGGAAGTGCGCGGGATCTGGTCGCCGCGCTGGTTCATTCCGACGGCCTGACAAAAGAAGACCTCGAGGAACTGCAGCACATGTTCAGAGTGGAGGAATAATCCATGGCAACTCTATTTGCACTTACTTTGAGCGGCAGTGCGCTGGCGCTGCTTCTCTTTGCGCTCCGCTTCCTGTTCCGGAAGAGGCTTCCGAACACCGTATATTATTATGCCTGGCTGCTGGTGCTGCTGCGATTTGCCCTGCCGCTGCCGGGGTTGATCCGGACAGGGTCGCCCGATGAGACAAAAACGCTGGAAACAGGCCCTGTGATCTCTGCGGAGCTGCCGATGGCCGGGGAAGATGGATTTATCCTGCAGACAGCGCCTGTGATCATGGCTCCGGAAGAAAAGCCGGCCGTGATCGTTACACAGAAGGAAAATGAGATTCCGGTCTCTGTACAGACGGTCCCGGCGGGAAAGAGTGTCCGTTCGATCGAGTGGAAATCACCGGTGCTCTGGCTTGCGGTCTGGGCATCCGGTGCGGCGGTCTGTTTTGCGGTCACAGTGATCTCCTACAGCCGCTTCAGTATTCATCTTTGCGGTACCCTGCAAAAACCGGATCTTTTCACAAGGGCCCTCTATGCCTCCATACCGGGACGGAAACCTCTTCTGTATATCAGCACAGCCGTGAAGACGCCAATGATGTGCGGAGTGATCCATCCGCGCATCATCCTGCCTGCACAGTGCGAAGACGAGGAACTTCTCAGGAATGTCCTGCAGCATGAACTGATGCACTATAGACGCAGGGACACGCTGTACAAATGGTTTTCTGTCGCGATTCTGTCGTCACAGTGGTTCAATCCGCTTTCCTGGCTGATCCGCCGGGAGATCGACCGTTCCTGTGAACTCAGCTGCGATGAGATGCTGCTGCGCTCCATGGACCGGGAGAGAAAACAGTCCTACGGCAACACACTGCTGCGTATGGCGGCCAGTGCCTCGCTCCCTGCCGGAGTCGTTGCCACCACCTTCTCAACCGAGAAGAAAAACCTGAAAGAAAGATTGGAGCAGATCATGCATTATAAAAAGGGAAAGACCAGGACGCTGGCCGCGGTACTGGCGCTGGTGCTTCTGGCCGGATGCGGTGCGGTCGCGGGACCGGCGGCCAAACCCGAAGAGACCGGATCCGCGCCGGAAAACACGGAAATGATAAGAGTTGCCACGGTGGATGAGCTGCTGGCCGCCATCGCACCGGACCGTGTGATCGAACTGGCCGCCGGGACCTACGATCTGAGCACCGCTTCGGATTATGCCGGAGCCTCCTCAAATCCCTACTATGCCTGGAACGAGGTATACGCCTCGGACGGAGAGGGGACCTGTGCGGAACTGGAACTGAAAAACCTGTATAACTTCACCCTTACAGGGGAGGGGATGGAGAAAACCGTGATCTCTGCGGTGCCTCGTTATGCCAATGTGATCCGGTTCAGCAACTGCCGGGATCTGAACGTTTCGAACCTCACAGCAGGCCATACGAAGGAGCCCGGGTTCTGTGCCGGAGGAGTGCTGTATTTTGCCGGCTGTGCCGGCGCGCAGGTGGACCGCTGCGGTCTGTTCGGCTGCGGGACCGTCGGCGTATCGGCTTTTGATACGAGAGATCTGGCCGTGACGGGATCAGACATCTATGAATGCAGTTTCGGTGCGGTGGAACTGGTCAGCTGCCGGACGGTGCGCGTGGAGGACTGTGAGATCCATGACCACGGCAAACGCCCGGGACAGGGGAGCGCTATGTTCCTTTTCAGCGTTTATGATTCCAACGGACTCACCATTGTGAACAACCGCATCCGGGACAACAGTGTGCAGAATCTGCTGACATGCGGCCGTACAAAGGACACGCTCTTCCTCTCCAACGAGGTGAGGAACAACGATGTGGTTACGTCCATGTTCACCTTTGAACAGTTTGGCGCTGTGGTGGATGGCTGTGCCTTCACGGAAAACGACAACAGGGGCAATCGCTGGTACAACAGCACAGGCATATTTGCTTATGATGCGGAAGGAAACGAGCTGGACGCGGAGGCACTCTCTTCCATGACGCTGCGGCAGATCGATCCGGCGTCGATCCGTCCGGCACAGTCCATAAAACCGATGACTGAGGTGGCGCCAGGCGGATCCGTGGAAGTGACGACGGTAGATGAATTTCTTGCCGCCATTGGCCCGGACCGCACCATCGTGCTCAGGGGAAAGGAGTTTGACCTCTCAACTGCCGAAAACTACGGCGGGATCAGCGGGGAATACTATTACTGGTCACAGGCATTTGACGGACCGGAGCTTGTGATCCATGATCTGGGCGGACTGACGATTCAGGGAAACGCAGAAGATCCCTCCGGGGTGGCGGTGTCCGCTGTTCCGCGCTACGCCAATGTGCTCAACTTCACAAACTGCACGAACATACAGCTTTTCGACTTCACAGCCGGCCACACGAAGGAACCCGGTGAGTGTGCGGGCGGCGTACTGCATCTGGACTTCTGCAGCGATTTTCGCACCGATAACATGCGCCTGTACGGCTGTGGAGTCCTCGGTCTGCAGACTGCCAACTGCAGCAGTCTGGACATCCGGCGCACCGAGATTTACGAATGCAGTCAGGGCGCGGCGCACTTTTTCCAGACCGACGGCATCGTCTTTACTGACTGTGATATCCACGATGTACCGAGCCCTATGCTCGTGTTCAACGAATGCGGGGACAAGATCTGGAACGAAACTCCGATCAGTGGCCTGAGCGGAGAGTATGACGTGGATGAAAGCGGTGCGCTCACGGGTTCTTCCCGTGGATATCTTCCTTACGAAACCGTATTCGCGGAAGAGGAGCGGCCTACCGGAGCCGGCAGTCTTCAGCCTTTCGGTATCCAGATCTCTTTCTTTGACGTGGTCCTCACAGGGGATTTCACCATGCGCATGAAGGCGGATTCGGATATCATGCTGCACGCCACCGCTTCCGACGGCTCCACATCCGGCTTCATCTGGTCTGTGGACCGGGAGGGCGTTCTGGAGCTGACTCCCAGCGAGGACGGCAGTGAATGCAGGATCCATCAGATCGGAGAGTATCCCGAAGGCGTGTGGATCACGGTGGAAAAAGACGGCATGGTGCAGAGTGTGTGCTGCCATGCCATGCCCTGACAGGGCAGCGATAAAGAACCGGAAACAGAGCCGTCTTTTCAGGCGGCTCTGTTTCTGCGCGGAAAATGTGTAAGATATTCTTTCCGATCCTGTTATACAGGGTGAGGCGGAAAGGAAGTGATGCAATGGAGGACAGTACGATCATCAGTCTGTTTCTGGAGCGCTCGGAACAGGCGATCGAGGAACTGGATCATAAATACGGACCGGCCGTGAGGAAGACGCTGGCCAATATTCTGAGTGACCGGCTGGATGTGGAAGAATGCATGAACGATACCTACATGAGGGTGTGGAACAGTGTTCCGCCTCATCGTCCCGACCCTCTCGCAGGATATGTCTGCAGGATCGCCCGTAATCTGGCCGTGAACCGTTATCATGCCGACAGGGCGGAAAAACGGGACGGCCGCTATGATCTGGTCCTGGACGAACTGGAGGAATGCATCCCTTCCGGTGCGGATGTGGAGACGGAAGTGGAAGCGAAAGAACTCACCGCCGCGATCGACCGTTTTCTCGAATCACTGAAGCGGGAAGACCGCTTCCTGTTTGTCCGGCGATACTGGTATGCGGACTCTGTCACAGATCTGGCTGAGCTGACGAAAAGCAATCCTGGCCGGATCTCCGTCCGTCTTTTCCGCATCAGGGAAAAACTGAGAAAAAAACTGGAAAAGGATGGTTTTTCTGTATGAATCGTGCAATGCTTTCCAAAGCGGTCGGCGACATCGCCCCCCGCTATACCCTTGAAGCGTACTGTCCTGTTCCGCTTCATGCAGAAAGCTCATCGGAAAGGATCGTACCAATGAAAAAGAGAAGGATCGTTACACTTGCCCTTGCGGCGGCACTGATGCTGGCGCTTGCGATCACCGCCTATGCGATCGCGGGGATCCCGCGCTCGGTGGGGACTCACCAGATGAGCGATACCGGAGAGTACAGCAGTCTGGAGGATCTGCCTGAAGCGGAAAAGATCACGGGATATCCCATCCATCTTGTCGAAAGGTTTTCAAACGGGTATGCGTTTGCCGGCATGCGGGTGGACGGTGAAGCGGTGTATGACGAGAATTATGCCGTTCTGCAGGAGTACTATGTCGTGCACGCTGTGTATTCTTCACCCGGAAAAGAGGATATCGCTCTTTATCTTTCACCGGTGCTCGATCTGGAAGGGACACATGAAGCGCCGGCTCCGACTGCCGGATACATACTCGGAGAAACAGAGGTCAGGATCTACCGGGATCATTACAAAATCGTACCGGAAGACTATGAAAAAACCGAGGAGGATCTTGCCAGGGAAGCGGAAGGCCATTATTATGTGTCGTTTGGATCCGACGGGATCAAAGAGCAGGAAAATGTTTCTGCGGACTTTGAGATAGACGGTGTGGATTACTGTTTCCTCTCCTGGGACACCGGGAACTGCACGGATGACATGCTCGCCCGGATGGCATCCGAAATCCTGACTGCAGCAAAATAATAAACAGACCGGCATAAAAGCGGCAGAGCGTCTCCTCTTCGGAGACGCTCTGTTCATTATTGTTCTTATAAACTCTTTGCGAATCTACGAAATTTGCATCAGTCACTCTCAAGCATACGGTATCCGACCCCGGCTTCCGTGAAGATATAGACCGGTTTGGCCGGGTTTTCTTCGATCTTTCGGCGGATGTTTGCCATGTTCACGCGCAGGATCTGATTGTTTGAATCGGCCCGGGGCCCCCAGAGCGTACGGATAATGAAGTCATAGGTAAGCACCTTGCCGGAATGCTTGCTCAGCAGAACGAGGATCCGGAATTCGTTCTGTGTGAGATGGACAGGTTCTCCGTTCACTTCGACCGTGTGCCTGTCGTAGTCGATCAGCAGCCCCTTCGCGGAAAATCGGACAGGATCCTTCAGCATGATACGGGTGTGACGCAGGGCAACACGCGTCCGGGCCACCAGTTCCCCTGCGGAAAAAGGCTTCGTGATGTAGTCATCCGCACCGTTCTCCAGAGCGTCGACTTTTTCCTGCTCACGGCTTAGGGCAGAGAGGACGATAATCGGCAGCTGAGACCATTTCCGGACACTTTGGATGATCTCGTTCCCGTTCATGTCCGGAAGGCAGAGGTCCAGAATGATCAGGTCGGGACAGTGGGAATGAATCACGGAAAGCGCCTCTGCACCGGTCTGCGCAGTCAGCACCTCAAAGCTTTCTGTCGTCAGAATGGTCTTGATGAGTTTGAGGATACTGCGGTCGTCTTCTACCACAAGGATCTTGTCATGGATGGTCAAGGCTTTCTCCTTTCGGAAGGGTAAAGGTGAATTCTGCCCCGCCGCGGGGAAGGTTGCGGCAGGATATATCTCCACCGTGCGCGGTCATGATCGTCCGGCAAACAGCCAGCCCCAAGCCCATGAAGCGATTGCCGGAGCCGGGCTTCGGATCGCCGATCTGCAGACTGCCGCTGAAAACGCGGGAAAGAAGCGAGGGATCGATCCCTTGCCCGTCATCTCGTACTGAAACACTGACCGAATTCCCGACTTCTTCAGCAAATACCGTGACAACCGTGGTGGTTTTTCCGTGCTGAACAGCATTTTCCATCAGATTCATCAGGACCTGTTTGACCAGAAGCGCGTCCATCGGCACAAACAGCGGAGCTTCCGGACATTGTATGTACAGCCTGACTTCCGGATGGGCCTTCTCAAAGGTCACGGCGGCCTCACCGATGACTTCTTCCACCAGTTCCAGCTTTTTCACGATACTCAGCCCACCGCTGAGCTGGGTGACGGAGAGGAGGTTCTCCACCATCCGGTACATCCATTCCGAGTCTTTTTTCGCGTTTTCCAGCAGCTCCCGGCACGCTTCATCGGACGGATCCGAAGCGGCGAGCACGGCAGAGATCGAACCGTCGATGGTCGTCAGGGGAGTGCGCAGATCATGCGATACGGATCGCAGCAGCATGGAGCGCATTTTTTCGGCTTCGGTTTCCCGGATATAGCGATCCTTTTCCTTCAGCCCGGTGGCCAGCATGGAAGCGGCAATGCTCACGGCCAGCATCGTGATAAAGGTGA
>JAGBQR010000012.1 GCA_017632775.1 Oscillospiraceae bacterium
GCTTTTTCACTTTCAGAAGCAGCCTCATCCGCTTCGGTCAGAGGGTCGTCCTTTTTCAGATCCGTTTCTTCCGCACTGTCTGCATCTGCATCCGTTCCGGCTGTCTCATCGATTTTCTCTTTACCCGTTTCTTCTTCGGACGGTCCCTGCGGATCTGTATCGGGAGAAGGCGGATCTGCTCTTTTCTCAGCCTCCGGAGCCGGTTTTTCCGTACCGGCCGCTTCATCCCCGGGAGCTCTTACCCCGTCACTCTCCACCGTGAAGACGATCTCCTTTATTTCAGCTGTAAAACTGTGGGCAGTCCACGGAAGCATGATCTCGATCTCACCGCATTCCTCTTTCGGATCCTCTTCTTCCGTACGATCCCATACCGCTTCTTCCCTGGCTCCGACTGCTTTTTCGCTTCCATTCAGTGCCTGAACGGAAACAATCACTTTTTTTACCGGTTTTTCCCCTTTGCACTGCAGACGCAGGCGGGCCAGAACACTGTCCGTATTATCATCCCGCAGCAGGGTCCCTTCTATGATCGCGACAGACGCTTCCTTTTCCGATGCGTCCGTCGGCAGCTCATACAGCTTAGTAAAATTTCTGTTCATGTCGGATCTCCACGGCCGCAGGCTCTGCTGCGGTTCTTTTGTTATGCTGAAATATCAATATAAACCATCTCAGAGGAAAACTCAAGGTCTTCCTCTGAGAATGCCTGCTTTTCCTGTCTGATGACGGTACCCGGCAGCCGGTTTCCCATACTGCTTTTATTTCAGCCTGATACAGAGGCTGACCGGATTATGATCCGAGTTCTCAAAAGCCATATCCAGACTGTTCACACTCACCAGTTCCACATTTGGAGAAAGGATGAATCCGTCGATCACATAATACTGCGTATTCTCTGTGTCCGCCGGATCGTAGGGCTGATTCAGCAGTCTGCAGGTCGGCACGGAGGCATCATATGCATACTGCCATCCTTCTCCCGGGAGCGAACTCTCATCCAGCGCGCCGACCGTCCAAAGATCCGGATGTTCGTTCGGATACACTTCGAGGCTTCCCGGGAAAACCTGATTGAAATCTCCCCCTGCGATGACATAATTTCCTTTTTCATACTCGCTTCGGATGAATTCCCGCAGCTGCTTCGTCTGCGCGATTTTCCCCTCTCCGCTGTCATAGGCCTCCAGATGGAGGTTTACCAGCACAAGCTGACTCTCGCTTCCCTCTATCGGAAGATAACTCACCAGCAGACAGCGCTTGAGGTTCGCGATACGGAGCGGCCAGGAAAAGGGGCAGGGGAGCGCGTGGCGCTCAGAACTGCTTATACTGAATTCCGACGTCGTGAGCAGTCCGCTGTTGATCCGTCCCAGCGGCTCAATGATGAGTGTATTCGGATTGGGCACGAAGGGGCACGAATAATTCAGCGCCTGATACGCATCCCCTGAGGCCAGCGCCTCCGCTTCATTGATGCGGAACGTTCTCGAGGAATCCACATCCACTTCCTGCAGCAGGACGAGATCATAGTCTCCCGATGCAACCGTCGTCTCGATCCCGGACAGATACCGGCGGACAGCCGCTTCATCTGCGGAATTGACATGTTCCCCGCCATCCATAAAGAAATCGGATTCCTTGCCGAGGCCTGCATAGCCTATGTTCCAGCTGAGGATCCTCAGTTCTTCCCCGGCTGACAGCGTTTCCGTCGCATCCTCCCGAAGCGCCGTCAGACCTATCACAGGATCCGGATTATACTCTGTAGCTGTCAGCCAGCCAAGCAGGGCGCCGACAGCGACTATGATCACAAGCAGTAAAATCAACAGGACCTTCAGTACTTTTTTCATTTTTCTCCGCCTCTTTTTCCATCTGTCTATGTGTTTTTGCCGCGTCCCGGAACCTCAGAGATGCCGGTCTCCGGCTGACATTTTCTTTACGATCCGGACTGCCACAAAGAACATCGCCGCTACGAAAAGGATAAACATAAGGAGTCCTTCTTCCCGCCCCGCGATGTAGTCGTAGATCCCGTGCAGAACAGCAGGCACCAGAAATCCGAGCCTTCGGCACCATGCAGCCGCGCGGTCATCGCCCGCGGATCTGTGTGCTGCCGCCGTTCCATAAAAGGCCCCCATGAACACGCCAAAGCAGGCATGACCCGGAACCGCCGTCACCGCACGGACCAATGCCGTCCCGAAACCGTAGGAGATCACATACGCAATGTTTTCCCACAGTGCGAAGCCGAGACTCACAGCGCAGGCATAGACCACACCGTCAAACCGGCAATCGAACTCCGGATCGTTCCATGTCTTCCAGCGCAGCACGAAATATTTGCACCCTTCCTCCACAAGTCCGACCACAACGAAGAACAGGAGCACATAATACATATCGGACCCCGCCTCTGTAATATACGGCAGCAGGGCGATACCCGCGTTTTCAAGAAACTGCGCCGCCAGTGTGGAGATCGCGCCGAAAAGCACCAGTTTCCCTATGAGCCGCCAGGATTCCTTTTCAAGACGATCCTGCCTGTAAACGTATATAAGCAGAAGCACCGCCGGTATCACCGCCGATATGATGAGCAAGGCATTCGGCGTCAGAAGCAGTATCGGAAGCAGACTGAACACAGGCTATCCCTTCTTTCTGTGACCATTTTATTTCAAGCCGCCGGACGTGTCAACCGCGAAAGGAGAGAAGGAACCTTGCGCTTTGCCTCACCAGGCATTATGATAAAGAAAAGCTCAATACAACTATTCACACCAAAACAGGAGGCTTTTATGGGAACTGAACCGTCTGCCGCTTCCGGCACACAGGAAGCCATTCTGGCCGAACTTCTCTCCTATCAGAAGAAGGAAGTCCGCCACGCCCGGATCATCACCGTCTGCGGGATCGTGCTTGCCGTTCTGCTGCTCATCGCGCTGGTCAGCATCGTACCGAAAACACTTGCTGTTTTCAATCATGTACAGGAGTCTCTGACCCGGGTAGACGAACTGGTAGCTGACGCGGGTACGCTGATCCAGGATTCGACCGCCCAGATCAATCAGCTTGTAGGAGACGCGGCCGAGCTGATCGACAATACGAACACCATGATCACGGATAACACCGACGCGATCACTCAGACGGTCCGCAAGCTCAACGCCGTGGACTTTGAGAAGCTGAACAAGGCGATATCCGATCTGGATGCCGCCATCGAACCGCTTGTCAATTTCGCAAAGATGTTCAAGCGGTGAAAGCCGCTCCTCCTTGCTTTTTCCCGTTTCCCGGTTTATGATGGTTGCAGCTGGGAATCTCTCACGATCAGACCGGTATGTCAAAGACAAATCAATATACAGGAGGAATCACCTTGGAAGTCAGAGAGAACCTTATCCGCCTTTGTCAGAAGATCAACGGCGGACATTACACGATCACCCCGGACTGTGCGGAATACCGTCTCTTTGAGAAGTGGATCACGGATGAACAGATCAGCGTCATGCTTGCCATGACCGATATGAAGCCCGCATTTGTTCCCATTATCGCAAAAAAAGCAAAACTCCCTGTCAAGCGGACAAGGGAGATCCTGCACGAGATCACGGATATCGGCCTTGTGGTGCAGGTGGTCGTGCCGAAGGTGAATCTGGAGATCTATCTTCTGCCCCCGTATACTCCCGGTATCTTTGAATTTCTGCTCATCAACGAAAAATTCTGCATCGCTCATCCTGAGATCGCCTATGCGTTCCACGGGCATGCAACAACAAGCCAGATCGAGCACGCTCCCAACACACCCATGGGCGCCGGCATCATGCGCGTCATTCCCATTGAAAGCGCCATTCCGGCCGATGCTGAGCACATAGACAATGAACGCTGCAACAAGTATATCGAAGACAATGAGGGGCATATAAGCGTTACGCCCTGTCAGTGCCGTCGCGTCCGGCGCATGATGGGAGAAGGCAGCGGTGATCTGGATGAAGGGCTTTGCCTCTTCATGGGCCATGTCGGGGATATGTTCAACCGCACGGGCAAGGGCAAACCGATATCCGTAGCCGAAGCGAAGGAACTGATCCGGAAATGTGACGAACGCGGCTGCGTCCATCAGATCACGACGCTCCATTCAGGCGAAACCTTTGCTATCTGCAACTGCATGCCTGAAAGCTGCCTTGCTCTCGGTGTGACACAGTACTACAACACGCCCGGCACTTCCAAGAGCAATTATGTCGCGGAGATCGATCAGGAAAAATGCGTCGCCTGCGGGCAGTGCACCGATCGCTGCGCCAACAATGCCATCCAGATGGGCCAGAAACTCTGTTCACTTACTCCTATCGAGCATAAGCACAAGGAACTTCCGGATGACATTGAATGGACCCCGGATCACTGGAATCCGGAACACCGTACAAATCGCGAATACATCGCTCCGGAGGGGACTTCGCCCTGCAAGACCGCCTGCCCCGCCCATATCGCCGTACAGGGCTATCTGAAGCTCGCCGCCCAGGGCCGCTATCTCGAAGCATTGGAACTGATCAAGAAAGAGAATCCCCTTCCCGCTGTCTGCGGCCGGATCTGCAACCGGAAATGCGAAGAGGTCTGCTCCCGCGGTGATATCGACCGGGCTGTCGCCATCGATGAAGTGAAGAGATTCATCGCTGACAAAGAACTGGAGCGGGATACCCGCTTCGTTCCGAAAAAGCTCTACGACTACAGTGATAAAAAGATCGCCGTCATCGGTGCCGGACCTGCCGGTCTCAGCTGTGCCTATTATCTGGCCGCCGATAACTATAAAGTCACTGTCTTTGAGAAAAATGATCTGCCCGGCGGAATGCTGCGCTACGGCATCCCGAATTTCCGCCTTGAGAAGACCGTGCTGGACGCTGAGATCGACGTGCTCAAAGAGCTGGGTGTGATCTTCCGCTGCGGTGTGGAAGTCGGAAAGGATGTCACGATCCAGCAGCTTCGTGATCAGGGTTATGACGCTTTTTATCTTGCC
>JAGBQR010000013.1 GCA_017632775.1 Oscillospiraceae bacterium
CAGGAGCCCAGCGTTCCTCTTCTCTCGGTATACCGGGTGAAGAACTGCAGGGAGTATGGGGCGGAATAGACTTTCTCCGGGAAGTCAACTCCGGCAGCCGGCCTGCTGTCGGCAAAAAAGTCATCGTTGTCGGCGGAGGCAACGTGGCTATGGATGTCGCCCGTACAGCAGTGCGTCTCGGGGCGGAAGTCACCGTCGCCTACCGTCGCACGGAGAAGGATATGCCCGCTGATCCCGCTGAGGTCGCGGAGGCCAGGGAAGAAGGTGTCTGCTTCCTGTTTGAACACAGACCTCTTGCGATCGAAGGGAAGGACGGAAAGGTCTGCGCGTTCGTTTTCGAAGGGGATAAGCGCGTCGAATGCGACGCTGTCCTTGCTGCGATCGGCCAGAAGATCGACCTTGGCGGACTGGATCTCGGAGAACTGAAGCTCGATGAAAAAGGCCGTGTGGAAGCAGATGCCTTCACATATCAGACCGCACAGAAGGACATTTTTGTCGGCGGTGATGCCTATACCGGGCCGAAATTCGCCATCGACGCCATCGCTCAGGGCAAGCAGGCTGCCATTTCCATCCACCGTTATGTTCATCCCGGCCAGAGTCTCGTGATCGGACGCGACCGCCTCACATACCGTTCCTTTGACAAGGACAATGTGGACTTCGACACAGTAAAGCGGAGCTATAACGCTTCTCCGCGGCAGGTCCCGATGAAGGACGCCGCCAAGGCCTCCTCTTTCCGGGACGACCGCAGGACGTTTACCGAGGAACAGGTGAAGGTCGAAACAGCACGCTGCCTCGGCTGCGGAGCCTCTTACGTCGATCCGAACAAGTGTCTCGGCTGCGGAGTATGCACCACCCGCTGCAAATTCGATGCCATCCACCTGCGCAAGCGCACAGATATCGAAAGCATCGATTATTTCGATCGTCCGAAAGTCCTCCCGAAGTTTATCGAGGAACGGCAGAAGAGAATCGAGATCCGCAGAAGGAACAGCGTATAAGGGCAGCCTTCAGGAAGGCGGAAAGCAAACGCTTTCCGCCTTCTCTTTATAAGTTCACATCGTTTTTCAGTTACGCGGAGTCACTACAGGAAGGAGTGTCCCATGCTCTATATCATCCGGCACGGTCAGACCGAAATGAACAGCCGCAGACTGCTGCAGGGAAGGAGCGATATCCCGCTGAACAGTCAGGGGATCGCGCAGGCAGAGGAAGCAGCTCTTCTTCTCCGTTCCAAAGGGATCTGTTTTGATCACGTTTTCTCCAGTCCGCTCGCCCGCGCGGTGCAGACAGCTGCGATCCTTGCCGACGGCACCCCGGTGCATACGGATCCGCGCCTGATCGAGATGGACTACGGTCCCTATGAAGGAGCGGATCTGCGTGATCCTGCTCCGGAACTGCGGCACTTTTTTGAGGATTTTATCCGGAATCCCGCTCCGGCCGGCATGGAACCTCTCCAGGAAGTCGTGGCAAGAACCGGACAGTTCCTGGAGGAACTCCGCCTCCTGAAGGGCAACGTGCTCATCTCCACCCATGCCGTTTCCATGAAAGGGATCCTGGAATATCTTTCCCCGGATTCACACGGCAGCTACTGGTCAAAGTATATCGCCAACTGCGAGATCTACTGCTGTGAGCAAAGTGAGGCGGGCTTCACGGTTCCCTTCTCTCTCGGTACCGGTCTTCCCGTCACACCGGGTGTCTGAGCGGCATCCGTCCCGTCCGCGTTATACCGGGATCACACCCGGGAACAGCAGACCTGATCCATAACCTTGTATCCTTCCATTGGAGGCCGAATGAATGACAGATATCCATCAATGCGTCGAAAATCAGCGGGCTTTTTTCCATACCGGCACCACACTGCCGATTTCCTGGCGTCTTCGTCAGCTGAAAACGCTCCGGTCCTGTATCCTTGCAAATCAGGAAAAAATAGCGGAAGCTCTCGCAGCTGATCTGGGCAGGCACCCTGTCGAAGCCTATTTCTGTGATACGGGGACGCTTCTGCTTGAAATCAACGAAACGATCCGCGGTCTCCGCAGATGGGCAAGACCTGAAACTCATTTCAGCGGACTCGTGTGTTTCCCCAGTCTGCTCACCAAGGTTTATCCCATGCCTTACGGAGTCTCGCTGATCATCAGTCCGTATAATTTCCCATTTCTTCTCTCCCTCGGAGTGCTGACCGCAGCCATCGCCGGGGGAAACACTGCCGTGATCAAGGCAAGTTCCAAATCCCCGTGCAGTACCGCCCTTCTGAAAGAACTGACAGCGGCCTGTTTTCCTCCGGAATATGTGACGGTGATCGACGGCGGTCATGATACGGCCGATCTCTGTCTTGCGGAGCGCTTTGACAAGATCTTCTATACCGGATCTCCGGCTGTCGGACGTCATGTGATGGCGGAAGCCGCGAAAAATCTTACCCCTGTCGCTCTCGAGCTCGGCGGAGAAAACGGGAACTGGTGCATTGTCCGCAAGGATGCCGATCTGAAAGATGCCGCGCGGAAGATCGCCTTTTTCAAGCTGCTCAACAGCGGTCAGATCTGCATCGATATCAATCAGGTCGCTGTCGCGGAGGAAGTGGCAGAGGATTTTCTGCGGGAACTGCAGGCCGCCTTTCAAAAACAGATCGGAGATTTCCCTCTCCAAAACCCTGAATATCCCCGTCTCATCTCCCGGGCTGCCTATGAACGCTGTGTGAAAACAGCCGAACAGTACCGTGACCGTATCCTTTTCGGCGGAGAAGGCGATGCCGATACCCTCCGGTTTTCCCCTTCTGTGATCTATCCGGTGCGAATCGACGAAGAGATCGTTCAGAGGGAACTGTTCAGTCCGATCCTCCCGGTCGTTCCTTATCCGGACGTGTCGGCCGATGAACTGCTGGACACGATTTCCCGCCGGGAGCACGGACTTGCTCTCTATCTTTTTACCAGAGATCTTTCCTGGGCAAAACGTGTGATGCGTACCCAGCAGTACGGAGGAGGCGGAATCAATGAGGTCTGTCTCCATCTGCTGGTCCGGGGCGTTCCCTTCGGCGGCACCGGGCACTCCGGGATCGGCGCGTACCACGGCCGATGGGGCTTCCGGGAGTTCACGCATCCGTCTTCCGTTCTCATCGGCTCGACACGATTCAATCTTCCTCTCCGGGAACACCCTTATTCCGGCAAAGGGGAAAGAATCCGTTCTTTTCTGATTCGCCTGTTCGAACGCTGACCGCTTTCTCAGAACAGCAGCAGCCGTGCCTCCGTGACGATCCCGTCCATCGTGACGTCCCACGGTTCCGTAATGACTTTTTCCAGCCGCTGTGCTTCGAACGCGACAAGCAGACGGAAGGCCTGCGGACACTTCGGAAAGAAGCGGTCATAATACCCTTTCCCCATTCCGAGCCGTCCGCCGGACTCGTCAAATCCGGCACACGGACAAAGGATCAGATCGATTGAAGCCGGATCGGCTTCCTCTGCATCCGTCCGAACCGGTACCCGGATCCCGAAACGATCCGTTTCCCATGCGCCTCCCGGTTTCAGCGGCAGCAAATGTTCCTGATCCGGACAGAAGGGGTACAGCAGCGTCTTTCCTTCCGATCCCGCTGCCTGTTCGAATACGGACAGATCCGCTTCGCTCCCGAATGCTTTGAAAACCAGGATCGTATCCGATCTGCGGTATATCTCCGAGCGAAGTATCTGTTCGCAGATAGTACGGGAATCCTTTTCCCGCTGTCCCGGGGAAAGTTCATTCCGTCTCTGCAGAACAAGACGGCGCTGCTCCGCCTTTCTCTCTGCGGTTTTTTGTCCTTCCTGCATCATTTGCATCTCCCTCGGCCAATAAATATATCCCGATATAGAAAAACAGCGGCAGATCCGATGCCGCTGTTTTTCTATCCTGCTCCCTGTTCAGCTGCGGAAGAAGAATGTGTTGGATACACTCGTATCATAGGCTGTCACATTGGACGTCCAGTAGATCCCGTTCTCCGCTGCGGAATAAACGAGTTTTCCCGTGCCGTTGGTATAAACCGTGACCGATTCCAATGTGTTTTCGTCTTTATATGTATAGTCCACCCGAACGGCGTTCTGGTAGTTCATCACCCCGTTCGCATCAAAGGAACCCTTGAAGGTCCACTCGGTATATTCCCATGCGCTGCTCGGCCAGCGTGCCTTGACCGAGTATTCTCCGGCCCCGCTGATCGTGATGGTGGCACGCTTTGCGATATTCTCAACGTACTCGCCCGTATATCCCGTAGAGGGAACAGGCGCTGCTCCGGCAACCGAGATGGTGGCAACCGCCGTATCCGAGTATCCATAGGTATTGGAATAACGGCAGTAGACTTTCCAGCCGTTCATGGACGCCGGGATATTGCTCACGGTCATCGTGCTGTACATCCCGTCGGTCACTTTGACTGTCGGATAATTCTTGGCAAACGTGTCATACGGAAGGTCGATCGAGGAATCCGGGCTGACAAAATGCCATACTGCGAACGTGGCATTCACGTAATCCGCTTTGAATATGGCAGATCCGCCTTCATTCACCGTCACAGATACAGGATTCAGCGTGATTTCAGGAAGATTGGAAGTCGACCCTCCGGACGCGCGGACCACCGTGATCGTAGCTTTTGTCGTATCGGAATAGCCGTTGTTGTTGGAATAGCGGCAATAGACCTTCCAGCCGTTCAGATTGTATGAAACATTGCTCAGCTTCATGGTGCTGTACATTCCGTCGACGATCTGCACCGAAGGAAAAACCTTTATGGCTTTCTCATACGTCATGTCCGTGTTCCCGTCCGGACTGACAAAGTGCCAGACTGCCCATATCGCGTTCACATAGTCCGCTTCAAAATAGCAGGCCTGGCCTTCGGCTACCGTGACAGATCCCGGATTTTTCGTGACCAGAGGCACATCCGCCTTCGGGGTCGGAGTCGGAGTCGGCGTCGGGGCGGGGGTCGGCGTCGGCGTCGGGGAAGGCGTCACGATCACTACGGTCTGTTCCGGCGTCGGAGTGGGCGTTACGATCACGACCGCCGGGTTCTCCTCTTCAGGGGCCGAAGAAGGCTCCACAGGCACGACCACCGGACTGACCGTCTCTTCCTGCTTCCCGGCGGGTGTCCCGTTCATTCCGCATCCTGCCAGAATCAGGAGTGCCAGCACGAAAAAACCTGTTCTGATCCATGCTTTGCAATTCATTTTTCCTTATTCTCTCCTTGTAACAGATTCCTGGAATATTTGCTCTATTATAGCATAAACCCTTTCCCTGTTCTATAGATATTCTGTGAATCGGTAAGGTATGTTCTCTGTTCTTTCGCATCCGGGCGGCCGTTTGTTTCTCCGATGTTCCAGCGCCGGAGAAATACCCTATGGACAAGCCTTTGTGAACCCGATATAATCTCCTTGTGATCAGCGGACGACCGCGAGCCGGTTTCCTTTTCCGCCCGCTGCTTTGTTCTGCACCGATCCGCTCTTTTTTGAAAAAACGCTAAAGGAGATACTTATTATGGCACTTTGTCCGTACTGCTCTTCCGAACTCCCGGAAAACGCCAAATTCTGCACCAACTGCGGTGCCCCGCTGAATCCCTCGCCTTCCGATGCCGCTTCCTCTCTGCCTGAGGAACCGCAGTATCCCGCGGTCGATTATCCCGAATCTCTTGTTTCCGATCAGGAAGTGTACGCCAGACCTGCCCAACAGCCGGTCACGTATCATCCGCAGCCTGCCGTCGCCCCGGTGAACACCACCGGGCTGCTGATATGGGCCATCATCACCGCGCTGTTCAGCCTGATCCCCGGCATCGTCGCCATTGTTCAAACCACTGCGATAAACAAGCAGACGACCGTTGAAGCTCAGCAGCAGAAAATGAGGTCCGCCAAGATATGGTGCATCGTGGGAACGGTGCTCGGTATTCTGGTCATTATCGGCCAGTGCGGCAACGCCTTGTGACGGATCCTTGCGTCTTTCTGCTGTTCCCTGTTTCTCAGGAACCGGTGTGAACCGGTTCCTTTTTTATTCCATTCCTGTCCCTCCGGGCAGATAATCCATATGGAAGAAATCGCGCATCTCATAATACGCCTGATCCTCACGCCATCCGCCGCCGGTAGAGCCCATCGGATCTGAGGGCGGAGCATAGATCAGGGTGCCGGGAAGGGCTTTTCTCAGTTCTTCCAGTTCTTCTGCGCTGATCTCCACATGCGGCATCCAAAGCCTCTCCAGACCGGTCATGGATGTCAGCGTCTCCCACTCGGCATAATAGCAGTAACCGATATTGAGGTGCTTCAGTTTCCGGCAGCTGAGCAGCGGCGTCAGGTCAATGATCCGGTTGTTGTTGAACAGTTCCAGATACTCCAGATCCGGCATGCCGGCCAGTACTCCGATATCACTGAACTTTCCCTGTACAAGGATGAGGTAGCGGATTTTAGTCATGTCCCGGAGAAAACTCAGATCCCGATAGTTCATGTGGCCCAGATCCAGAGCCTCCAGATCCGTGCAGTACCGCAGCGGCGCCAGTTCATCGGAAGACAGTTCCGGAGCCACATTCCCGAGCCGCGGCACGTCCGATGCGCAGAAATACACCGCATCCGTACGCAGACTGTATACGCTGAAATGAACAGTCCAAACAAAGCGGATATCCGTATATCTGCGGTTCAGTGCGTCCATCTGTTCATCCGGGATCCCGCAGTCGCAGAGGATGATCTTCCGGATCCTTTGGAAGTACGGCAGGTTTTCTTCGATCACTTCCGTCCCCTCCATCCTGATTCCGCTCAGGTCCAGCTCCTCCAGATCGGAGGCGAAACTGCGTCCGAACAGCGGAACATCCCAGACAAAGTCGATCCCGGGAAAACTCCGGGCCAGTTCCAGCGCGCTCTCCGGTGTTATTTCCGTTCCCCGCAGATCGACGCTGCAAAGGGCCGGGAAGAGCGGAAGCGTATCCCTCAGCGCGTTTTCCTCCACAGAAAGCCCTGTAAGGACGAGACGCGGTGTTTCCGCACTGAACAGCACTCCATCGATCTCCACCGGAGCACTCTCCGTCTTCTCCGGTCCGTTCTCCTCATATCCTGATGCGGCAGTCATCTCCGGAACCGTCATTTCCGGGGGACCGGAACGCAGGCCGCAGCCCTCAAGCAGCAGGCAGAGTATCAACAGCATTCCGAACTCCGGAAAGATCCGGTTTCTCGATTTCATTCTCCTTGATCGGATGGTTTTCTGCATACCGCGTTCCTCCGTCGTTTATCACTACGGCATTATAGCACGCTTTTCCCGCTTTCATAAGTCTCTTTTCCCGCAACCCGCGGCTCTTCCGGACGATTTGACCTGTTTCGCGGATTATAGTATACTTATACCTACTTTACTTATATACATAATCACTTTTTTGCTCTTTGATCGCAGTACACAGGAAAGGACCGGTAATGCGCATTCGGAAAATCAAGAACAACATCATTCTGGTGATAGGGCTTTTATGCATCCTGTATTATCTGGCCATGGGGTTTGCCGTCCGTTTCGGCCAGTCCCTGCTCTGGCTGTGGCCGCTTGCCGGCGTCGTATGCATCCTGCGCTACTTTATCGTGCGCCGATCCATCCGGACGGGTGAGCCTGTCCCCCTGCCGAAATGGTGCATCACGATATGGCGGGTCGCTTTGGCGATCGGTTTTTCCCTTTTCCTTCTTGTCCAGGTCTCCATACTCGTCACCGCGTCAAAAACGCCGCCGGCGGGGCTTGACTCCCTCATCGTCCTCGGGGCCAAGGTGAACGGGACGCAGCCCAGCGGAGCTCTGAACGAACGGATATCGGCTGCTGCCCGTTATCTGAAAGAGAATCCCGGGACACTCTGCATCGCCTCCGGAGGGCAGGGACCGGATGAAGGGATCAGCGAAGCGGAGTGTATCCGCCGCGGCCTGACAAAGCTTGGGATCAGTGAGGAGCGCATCCTTCTGGAGGATCGCTCTACCGACACCAGTTCCAATTTCACCAACAGCTTCCGCCTTCTCCCGGAGGGCACCCGCACCGCCGGGGTCGTAACCAATGATTTTCATGTCCTCCGTGCGCTCTGGACAGCCCGTGAACTCAGTGATCTGCAGTTTTACGGTGTTCCCGCCGGTTCCTCTTTCGGCGGCTATATACACTACTGTGTCCGTGAGTTCTGCGCCATCATCGTAGGCATCCTGATCGGTGAACTGAAACCCGGAGCGCTGTATTGAACGATTCCGCGCTTCCTGAACAGACAACGCTGTGATGCCCGCAGACCCGGTTGCCCGTTTTCTGTAGATACAGCATGCTTCTGACCGGAACCCGGTCATAGGTCATATTTTCAGCGCCCCGCAGAACTGCGGGGCGCTGAACGATTATTCCACTGTATTGGCGATCAGGCCGGTCCTGCGGAGGACATCCTCCACCGTGCCGACCGGAATGATCTCTATCCGGTCCTTTACCTCCGCGGCAACGTCCTTCAGATCAAAAACATTCTCCTCCGGTATAAACACACTCGTGATTCCCGCTCTTTCCGCCGCCATCAGTTTTTCCGGCAGACCGCCGATCGGAGTGACCGCTCCGCGGAGCGCCACTTCTCCGGTCATCGCGATATGCGGATCCACGATCTTTCCGGTGAGGAGCGATGCCAGGGCAGTGGTGAGCGTGATTCCGGCAGAAGGTCCGTCTTTCGGGACAGCTCCCGCAGGGACATGGATATGCAGATCATGATCATTCAGCCGCTCCGCTTCCGCAGGAAAGAGTGAACGGACAAGGCTGAGCGCGATCAGCGCCGACTCCTTCATCACGTCGCCAAGCTGTCCTGTTATTTTCAGCTCGCCCTTTCCTTTCGTCAGCATCGTTTCGATATACAGGATCTCGCCGCCTACCGGTGTCCACGCGAGGCCCGTGACCACACCGGCCTTCGGCTCCGGCAGGATGCGGCTGTGCTGGATCGGGCGGGACTCCATCTCTTCCCGGACGATCTCCGGCGTTACACAGAGACTCTCCTCCGGGTGTGAGGACACTTTCACCGCCAGGCTCCGGCATAGCGTATCGATGCATTTCCGCAGCCCGCGCACCCCTGCCTCCATTGTATAGTCCGAGATCATCGTCTCCAGGGCGGCTTCTTCAATGCTCATCTGTTCACCGGATATCCCCATGCTTTCCATCGCCTTCGGAACCAGATGATTCCGCGCGATCTGCAGCTTCTCAAGGGGCGTATATCCGCTGAACTGGATGACTTCCATACGGTTGAGCAGCGGCTCCGGGATCGTATCGGCGGTATTGGCCGTACAGATGAACAGCACATCCGAAAGATCATACGGAACATTCATGTAATGATCCGTAAAGGTATTGTTCTGTTCCGGATCCAGGACCTCCAGAAGCGCGCTGGCCGGACTGCCGTTGTACGAAGCCGAGAGCTTGTCTACCTCATCCAGCACCATTACAGGGTTTGAAACTCCGCTTTTATGGATCCCGTCCATGATGCGTCCCGGCATTGCCCCGATATATGTCCTGCGATGCCCGCGGATATCGGATTCGTCATGGACCCCGCCGAGGCTCACCCGCACATATTTGCGCCCCAGCGCACGCGCGATGCTTTTGCCTATGCTGGTCTTGCCTGTTCCGGGAGCTCCGACGAAGAGCAGAATGGATCCGGACTGCTGTTTTTTCAGGTTCATCACGGCGATCTGCTGGATGATGCGGTCCTTTACTTTCTTCAGCCCGTAATGATCTTCGTCCAGGATCTCTCTTGCCACTTCCAGATCGATCCTCTCGGCGTCTTCTTTCTTCCAGGAGAGTCCGGTGACAAAATCCAGATAGTCATAGAGCATGCCGGACTCTACACTTTCCTTTCCTTCCTGCCGCAGCCGGTTCAGTACCTTTTCCGCTTCTTTCCGCGCTGTTTCGTTCATCCCGGACTCGGCGATCTTCTTCGCAAAACGCTGGACATCCGTTACGTTCTCAGGATGCATCTCATCCAGTTCTCTCTGCAGGTGCTCCATCTGGCGCTTGATCGCCGCTTCGCGGTACCGCTGCTGATACTCCTTCTGCTGGGAGCTCAGCGCCTCATTGGTGATCCTTCCGACCTCCATGAATTCGTAGAGCACTTTCTCGATCCGCTCGGCCCTTTTCAGTTTGCTGTCCTCCGCAAGGATGGCGTAACGCTCTTCGTTGGATATTTCCAGCATCGGAGACATGATGCAGGCAGCCATACCGATGGAATCGATCTGATTGACAAAGTATTCCGCGGTTTCCGCCCACTGAAGCGTCGAAGCGAAGCGTCTCATCTCCTCAAGGAGGTTTTTCAGCTTCTCCGCCTCAACGGCTTCTTCCAGATCTTCGGTATCCCTTCTGCGGGATGTCATGAGCCGGATCGTATGGTCCGGATCGATGAACACATCCTCCAGATTCACCCGGTAACCCGTCCGGATCACCGCATAGCCGTGCTGATTGAGTTCTGTTATGATCCCGGAAACGCCGATGGGATAAAAACTGTCTTCTGTCAGTTCATTGGTCTTTCGGTTCTGTTTCGCGACGATCATGATCATCCGTTCTCCGACAGCGATCCCGTTTCCTCCGGAACTGCGGCGCAGCTGATCGATGGGATAATAAATCGCGGCATCCGGTGACAGAATGATATTATAAGTCGGTATAACTAACATTGTCTTTCCTCCTGTTCTGTACTTCCCTTATTATTCAATCAGAAGAACCTGCAGCATCCGGACCAGCTCGCCCAATTCCCTTTCCGTGTTCTCCAGCGTTCTCCGGTTCACCGCCAGATAACGCACCGGGGGGAACAGGACGGCTGCCAGACTCGCATCGCTGTAGCTCCGTATTTCCCCTTTCTTCTGACGGGCGTGCAGCAGATCGAAGATCTCACAGGTACAGTCCTTCTCCGAAACGATCGGAGAGATCGTGGGACAGTGCGAGCACTGCTCTACAAAACTGAAAACTTCCTCGTGCTCCACCGTATACTCAAAATATCCCCGTATGATCGCATCGATCAGCTGCGCCGCATCCATTTCCTCCGCGATCCTTCGCATAAGAAAACGGTACGACTGCATGGAGCACTCCCGATATACGGCCGAAAGCATATCTTCCTTGCTGGTATAATAGACATAGATCGTGGCGGGGAATACCCCGGCTTCCTGTGCGATCTTGGATATCGACGCTCCGTTGATCCCTTCACGAAGGATAAGCCGGACGATCGCTTTTTTGATCCTCTGCTGTTTTTCCTCGTCTCTGGTCCTCATAGTCGTCTCTCCCTGTTTGAATGAGCGATGATTTAATATTAAATGAACATTCAGTTATAATCAATGACTTTTTTGTAAACAAAAAGAACAGCCCTCTTTCATAAAAAGAGAGCTGCTCCTATATATGCCGTCTGAGGCGGGATTTCCCCTTTTATCAGGGCATTCCCGTAAAAAGCCACACAAGCGCATAGGTCACGGGAACAGAAAACAGGAGACTGTCCGCCCGGTCCAGCATGCCTCCATGACCGGGAATGATGTTTGAGAAGTCCTTGATGCCGATCATCCGTTTGATAAGGGACTCCGCAAGATCTCCCAGCTGCCCGGCCGTGGATGCGATCAACGCGATCAGCAGACATCCCCACAGCGGGATAAGGCGGTAAGAGTTGTGGAGAAAACTTCCACCGAAGGCCCGGCCAAGCAGCCAGGCGGCCAGTCCGGCTGCAAGAGAGAACAGCGCCCCGCAGATACATCCTTCAAGCGTTTTGTGGGGTGAGATCTCCGGAGCGATCAGGGTTTTCCCGTATCTGCTCCCGCCAAGCAGAGCAAAACAGTCACAAACCCATGTGGAAAGGCAGGCAAGGACCACTGTCTCCAGCCAGAGCTTCCCGGTTGAAACCGCCATCAGTATGGCAAACTGCAGACAGGGATATCCCAGCGCGGCGATCGTCACGACCGTTCCCCCGCCTTTGACATCCTTCCGGAAAACCGCGCAGACCATGGCCAAAAACACACAGGCGATAAACCAGAGGCCGTAAACCGCAAAATCCGGATAAAACAGTACCAGAATCGCCTGTCCGGAGAGGTAGACCGCCGCTACCGAGAGCTGACACCCCACGTTCATCCGCTCCAGATTGGTCGACAGTTCCCACGCGCACATCATCGCTGCCGCAAAGAAAAACAACACTCTCGTAAATTTGGAAAGGAAGACGAACAGCAGCATAGCAGCGATGAGTACCGCTCCGGAAATCACTCTTTTCTTCATCATTCCGCTTTCCTCCGCCTGTTCGTCGTTCTGTCCCTGTCCCATACGGTTTTCGTTGACGGGAACACCGCAGCATCTGATGGATATCAGGTATTAATAATACAATCTTCCTCCCGTCCCGTCAAGGTCCGCCGTCCCCGGAAAAAAGACCGAGCATGCAGAAAACGGTCCATTTGCCGATACAGGCAGTTGCCGTCCGCACTATTGTGTGGTATCTTATTCAAAAACCGGACCATAACCGGAAAACAGGGTGACACTATGAACGAAAAAGACATCTATTATCATGATCACGGTGACGGGATCCTTCACAGCCATCACGCGGAGGAGCACACCCATGACGGTGCTTCGGAGCATACCCACGGGCATGTCCATTCACATACACAGACAAAAGCGGTCCTTAACCGCCTTGCCCGCGCGATCGGCCATCTTGAGCATGTGAGAAGGATGGTCGAAGACGGGCAGGACTGCACGGATGTTCTCATTCAGCTTGCCGCCGTTCGATCCGCGCTCAGCAGCACGGCAAAGATCATTCTGAAAGATCATATCGAACACTGTGTCACCGGAGCAAACGGCGGGGACGCTGACAGTCTTGCCGCGCTCAACGATGCGATCAACAAATTTATCTGATCGCGCCGCCCGGTTTTTTCAGAAAAGCCTTTGCCCCGTCCTCCCCCTTCAGAAGCCCTTGAAAAAGAAACATACAGATAAAAACGGACCGTCATCTGACCGGTCCGTTTTTTTCCCGTATCACGTACTCGAACAGCTCCAGATTCGTCACCCCCATTTTTCTCAGCTTGTCCGCACTTCGCCCCTGATCTTCCTCCGTATTGTACTCCGGTATCCGGGGCACGCGCACAAAAAGGCGCTCCGGGCCGGCTGTCCGCAGAAGAAGCCTGAGATTGCTCTCCATCAGGGAGAACTCCCCTCCCGTATAGCGCCGGTAAGTCTCTTCATTCATGTCCTTGCAGTCAACGATGAACAAGTCGACCGCGCAGAGGACCGTCAGCAGCTGTTCTTCCGGAACGGCAAGACTCGTTTCCGCGCTTACCTTCCACTCCGCAGGAATGAGCTCACGGAATCGCCGGATGAACTCCGCGTGCAGAAGCGATTCTCCTCCTCCAAAAGTGATCCCGCCTCCGGTTGCCCGGAAATACAGATCATCGACCTTCACACGTTCCAGCAGTTCCTCCGGAGTGATCCTTTCAGGCTGCGGGTCACGCAGCAGCCGTCCGTTGATGCACCACCGGCAGTGCAGCGGGCACCCGGCTCCGGCCACCAGCGTGGTCACCCCGTTTCCATCGGTTCCCATGCGAAGCCGCGAAAGGCTCAGAAGCGGGTAGCGGACATCATCCATCGTTTTCTTCTCCCGGGGCATACGCCACATACCCCGTCAGATCGAACTCCGGCACATATTCCGGAGCGACGGGCCCTGTCTTATTCTCTGCCTCCTCTTCTTCTGGCCAGGCAACTTCACCGGTCGTTACAAAGATCTCCTCTTCCTCCGGCTGACGCTCTTCGACTGCGACATCACCGGACAGCTCGGTCTCTCCGCCCGCGGGCCCCTTCTGGCCTGGAAACGGAGAACATCCGGCTGTGCTGAGCGTTATCCCGGCACAGAGTGCTGCCAGTGACACCCGCTTCCCCAGCGATTTTCGCAAAGAAAGCTGCTGTTCCAGATAGCGCAATTCACTTTCGCAGCGCGGACAGGTCCCCTTGCATTCCCCTTGAAAACCGCATTCGCGGGTAACGTAGGGAATATCGTTTTCGTCCGCGATCCGCCGGCGGATCTCTTTCAGGATCCTGCATTTCTTCTTGCCAGGCATTGTCTCTTCCCCCTTCTCTGTTCTTATCCATTAAGACGGTCAAACAGGCAAAGAGGTTTCATGAAGAATCTGTTTTCGGCCGGCAAAAAAAGCAGGGGTGCTGTCCGCATCCCCTGCTTTTTTGTCTCTACAGCACCGGCGCTGTCCATTCTCCTTCGCCGCTGCTTCCTCCGCCGCCGGACCAGACGATCTGTTTTTCACTGATATCTCCTGCCGCCATGTATCCCTGCCGGCCGTTTGCTTCCACATAGTAACCGCCGTCCGTCTGCAGCAGTACCGTGATCTTCGTGTTCAGTTTCAATTCCTCGCCCGTTCCCGCAAGACGATAGTTTTCAAAAAGCTTTGCCTTGCTCTTTGCAAACCCCTGCCATTCCCGGAAAGCCTCATCTCCTTCCAGATAAAGCGCCCATCTCGGCAGAGTGCCCTTTTCTTCTCCGGTCCAGATCGTGCAGATCTTTTCCTCCTTTTCCGTCACCATCACGGACTCTCCCGCAGTGACAAGCTGCAGATACAGTTCTGCCCCGTCCGCAAGGATCCGTCCCCGTTCCGGAAGCCCTTCGGCGGCTTCCTCCTCCATATACGCCGGAAACAGCCCTTCCACCGGCTGCAGAAAACTCCGGATCCCCAGAAAGATATCTCCGCCGTCGGCTCCTCCGCCGCTTCCGCCCCCTCCGCCGCCGGACCAGGTGATCCTGACCGGGCTGAAACGGGACGCATCGGCATAACCCTGCGCAGCATCCGTTTTCACCAGAATGATATCGCCCAATTCTTCGATTATCGTGACCGGAGTGTTGAGTTTCAGGGTTGCCAGCGGTTCTCCCGTCAGATAGGGAGATGCGAAAAATTCTGCTCCGGTTCGCGCATAGGCCGTTTTCTCTTCCTGAGGTTCTTCTCCGTCATCCCTGACAAACCGTTTTTCAATGAACAGCGTTTTTTCATCCAGTCCGATCCGGTAATAGTTCCCCTCTTCGCCGAAGATATCTGCGATCTCTCCCCTTTCGGCTGTACGATACAGGACTCCGATGTCATAAGCCGCCACGATCCCTTCTTCCCAGGAAGGGGTCGGCACCGGAGTGGGCGCCGGTTCCGGCGTCGGGGCAGGCGCGGATACGGCCGCGGTTTCGACAGCAGGCGTCTCCACCGGTTCCGAAGGCTCTTCCCCCGGCGATACAACGGTCCTCCTGCTGAGGGAAACGAACGCAAGAAGGGCGGCAAGAACAGCGATCGCAATGATCGAAAAGACTTTCTTTTCATCCGTCGATCCTTTCTGCTTCTTATCCGGGCGGATCTTATTCCAGGTCCAGTTTATCGAAAAGTGCCGTTGCAAGACGGACACTTTTTCGCGGATCTCCGCGATAATCCAGCGATACGTCCTTTGCATCGCTCCTCGCCACATTCAAGCGATAGGCCGCATTATGCACTTCCCACTCCGCGGCAAGGTTTTCGTAACTCCGGTCCGTAAGTCCGGTCCGGGAAATGATCTCGCAGACCAGATGACGGTCCTCCTGCGAGTTTACCAGATAGGAATCGATGATCTCCGCATCGAATTCCCTGAATTCCACAGAGCAGTTCTCCCCGTAGCGGAAGAGGATCTCATCGATCCGCTCCTTCGCCTCCGAAAGGCTGAGTTTCTCCGGAAGACTCCGAAAGACCTGAGGGGGCTCTCTTTTCATGCTTGCTCTCTCCTGTTACTGTTTATAGTCACTGTCGTATTTCGTGCCGTATACATGGTGAACGATCTCCCAGATGTACCGGTAAGCCGCTGTTCCCGGGGCGAAGGCGGTCCTGTTCTGCCAGGCGATGTAGCCGATCGACCGATGGAGCGTTCCGCCATAGATCACTGCTGTGCTCCCGTCCGGTGCCTTCAGTTTCATGTAGGCACGCAGCGTAAGATCCGGCGCGCACTGGTCAAGGCTGAAGCCGACCAGCACATTCGTATACTGCTGCACCCCGTTCACAGTCGCGAACACCGGATCCGCCTCTCCCCGCTTATAGGCGTAGTTCGATTTGGCGGACGGGGTCTCCAGGGTAAGGTCCCTTCCGTTCAGCTTATCCTTCCACTGAACAACTGTTCCGTATTCCAGCAGCGTATAGCCATCGATCCCGCTTCCGGCAAGTTCCCGCTTGATGCTTTCCGGGACACCGGTGATCATCCGTATACCCTTGTTCCCGCTGATCCGGATCGACGAGCCTGCGTAACAGAGGATATCGTTCAGCCGCTCCATATACTCCACTGCGTATTCCGTGCTGTTCTTCTTCGTGAAGACATAGACCTTCATCCCCGTCGGATAGCGTTCATGCTCGTCGCCGGCGGTTTTATTATAGCTGTAGCATGTGAGGATCTTCGGATTTCCGGACGTGATCCGGATATTCCCGTCCGCGTCCGCCGTATAGGAGACGCCATCGATGCTGACTGTTTCATTCGCTTTCCAGCGAAGCGTGATCACTCCGCCTGAAGATACGGCTTCGTACGATTCTTTCGCCCACTGCGCATAGAGTTTCAAAGACTGATCGTCATAAAAGAAAACGTTGACCAGCTTTTCTTTATCCGCGATCGGCACCCCCGTTCCATCCGGTTCCGTATTCCAGCCGGTGAAGCGATATCCTTTCCGTCCGAAAGCGTTTGCCGTGATCACCGCTGTCGCTGTGACTTTTCCCGACATGGCTTTCATGGTTCCGGTCGCCGCAGCGGCATTTTTATCAAAGACGATCCGGTAGCTGTAACCGATATTATCCGTCCCGGGCTTGAGGAATGCTGCCTCCGCACGGATATCCGAAGCCGGCATGATGAGGGAATAGACATTGGTTCCATTCTCATTCCCTTCATACGTGACGGCAACGGCTTCTCCGGTCTTCACGCTGATCACGGTCATTTCCGTCTGGATCGAGCCTTCAGCCGGCTTTCCTTTCAGGATGACCGTGTCCCCGGGGCTGGCAGTGCTGATGCCGCTCCCGTTCTCATCCTGATAGCTCAGGCTTCCTTTTCCGGAAACCGTCCCTTTTTTCAGTTTATATTTTTCACGCCTGACCGTATATGTTTTCGTTGCGGAACCCATCGTCACTTTAAGAAGGAGGTCCTCATGGACAGCAGAAATGTCCGGAAAGTATCCGCATCCGGTCATCAGTCCTTCCGCCCTGCTCCCGTCCTCATGCGTCAGTTCCATGGTGACGCCGCCGCAGGACCCGCTCCTCGGCGTCGGAACCACTGTGAGCTGTGCCGCCTTCTTCTCCCGGGCATTCGCCTCGCCGGTTATCAGCCGGTGGTTTTCTATGAAAATGACCGAGGCTTCTTCTATTGCGGTCGTTCCGTCATATCCGTACAAGGTAAAATCCGTTGCGCCGGAGCCGGAAAGCCATCCGGACCAGATCCCGTCAGCCGCATCGAGTCCCAGCATGTTATAGGCCGTCTGAGCGTAATGGAGTCCTGCGAAAAGACTGCTGATCTTTCCGGTGCTTGCTGAATACTTCCCGCTCTTTGCCTTATACGTGAAGCTCTTCGTATCCGAGAATTTCCAGGAGTCGGTCAGGACGGAAGCCATGAAGAGATCTCCGTAGCGGTTAGCAAGATACTGCTGGGCGGCGCGAGGCCCGCAGTATTCACTCTTTTCGTTTTTTCCCGCATAATTGTTCCAGCTGCGGACCGCCAGGATCCCTCCGAACGCCGGTATCCCTCTTGACGAAAAAGCTGAGATATAGCTGTTGTGCACTGCTTCGAATGCCTCTGCATATTCCGGAGCAGTAGCATAAACCATCTGTGAGCTGGATGAGTCCGGATTGGAATTCGATTCGCCGTGAAGCCAGAAATAGCCTCCGTTCACAACCGTGTATCTGTTTTCATCGATGCTTTCCAGGCAGGCGTTGAGCGTCTGCACAGCAGACGCCGCATAACCTGTCCATTCCTGAACAGGCCTTCCGTTATGCGCCACGTTGATGATCACCGGTTTCGATCCGGTCAGAGCATTCCATTCCGCGGCAAGGGCAGGCCAAAAGCCCACGCTGGCATCCGGAGATTCTTTTTCTGCCGCCTTCACTGCGGTCCGCAGATCTGTCAACGCCCCGTTTTTCCACAGGTATCCGTTCCCTGAAGCCGGCACGATAGCCGCGGCGTCATGCGATCCCGAATCCCCGTAGGCGTTCGACTGGCCATCGATCAGGAAAATACTGAGCCTCGCTTTTGTGACCGTGACCCGATAGACCGTCTCGTCGACGGAAAGAAACACAGGCTCTTCCGTCACATCAACCGCCCGGATCCTGTTCTCTTCTACCTGGAGGGCATTGCCGCTCCGCTGGGTCTCAATGTTTTCCGCATCTTCAAAATCGATGACATCGTCAACCTGCATTTCGATTTCGACAGCGGATATCTCCTCCTCGTCAGCAGCCTTTTCTTTCTCCTCTTCCTGCTCTTCCTTTTTCTCCGGCTCCTCTTCTTCCAGCTTCTCTTCTACCTTCGGCTCCTCTTCTTCCTTCGGGTTTTCTTCCTTCTCCGGATCCGGGACGGTTTCTTCGACGTTCAGACCTTCCCGGTTTTCCTGCTCATTCCCTTCGCCCGGCAGAATCCCGGAGGAAGCCTCCGGATCCGTCTCCGATGACTGGGACTGCCCGGGATCCGCTGTCTCTGCGGCCTGATCGATCCGCTCCTTCAGGAGCTGTGCGTTTTCTTCCGAAAGGCTCTCCAGAAACGCATCCCGTTCTTCTTCCGTCAGCGTCAGATAATACTCGTATGCTTTTTCTGTGTCAAAGATGCCTTCCGTCAGAAAATCCTCCTCTGTTCTCAGAAGGGCATCTTCTTCTCCCGCCTCCACCCCAGGGGATCCGGGTCCTTCCCCGCTGTCGGCGAAAGCCGCGCCGGGAAACGACGGGAAGAATACGCCCAGGAACAGGATCACCAGAAGGATCGCCGATATGGTTTTTTTCAGTTTTCGGTCCATCATTTTCGTTTTCTGTCTCCGAATCGCTGCACCGCGTTATCTCTGAACAATGAAATGGATCATATCCATTTTGTTTATTATACTTCTCCCGTTCTCTTCTGACAACCGCTTTCTCGGCCGCTCCGCCTCTGAAGGCCGGGCCTTTTTCTCCGCCGATCCTGTGCAGGTTTCCAGGTGCATGTGCTTTCTTTTCTTCGTCCACAGCGCTGATTTCTTCTATTGCAAGATCCCCCCTGCGGATGTTATAATTTTAAGCGCTTTTAAAAATGATCGGAAACAGCGTGTTCCGGAATGACTCTGCCATGAAAAGGAGCATCTGAATGAACAACTTCAAGGCTTTTCTGAAAAGGAAAAACATCGTCTTCACAGCCAGGCGCTACGGGATCGATGCTCTTGGTGCCATGGCGCAGGGCCTTTTCTGCTCCCTGCTGATCGGTACCATTATCCGGACGCTCGGGCAGCAGCTGAACATATCCTTTCTGGTGGATATCGGCACTTATGCCATGGCTGTTTCCGGCCCCGCGATGGCCGTGGCCATCGGTCATGCTCTCCAGGCGCCGCCCATGGTGCTGTTTTCACTGGCTGCAGTCGGCTGGGCGGCAAACGCGGAAGGAGGCGCAGGCGGGCCTCTCGCCGTGCTGATCATCGCCATCGTAGCCGCGGAATTCGGTAAAGCCGTCTCCAAGGAAACGAAAGTGGATATCCTGGTCACCCCGGCTGTCACTATCCTGATCGGCGTCGCACTTGCCAAACTGATCGCTCCGCCCATCGGAACCGCCGCAAACGCCTTCGGACTGATGATCGACAGTGCTACCAAGCTTCGTCCGTTCTGGATGGGTATCGCTGTTTCCGTTCTGGTCGGGATCGCGCTCACTCTTCCCATATCGTCCGCGGCAATCTGTTCGGTCCTCGGACTGACCGGACTGGCAGGCGGTGCTGCAGTCGCCGGCTGCTGTGCGCAGATGGTTGGTTTCGCAGTAATGAGCTTCCGTGAGAATCGCTGGGGGGGACTGGTTTCCCAGGGTCTCGGCACTTCCATGCTCCAGATGCCGAACATCGTGAGGAACCCGCGTATCTGGATCCCGCCCGTTATCACTTCCGCGATCACCGGGCCGATCGCGACCTGTGTGTTCCGGATGGAGATGAACGGCGCTGCGATCAATTCCGGTATGGGCACCTGCGGACTGTGCGGTCCCATCGGAGTCTGGACGGGCTGGCTCAGTCCCTCGGAAACAGCTGTTGAACGCGGCGCATCCGCCATCCAGGCCGGTGCCTTTGACTGGATCGGTCTGCTCCTCATCTGTATCGTGCTTCCCGCCGTGATCTGCCCGCTGCTGAATCTTCTCTGCCGCAGGCTCGGCTGGGTGAAAGACGGGGATCTCAAGCTGAGCTGAATCCTCTCCCCCTCATCATTAACAATTGGAGGAAAACATCTATGAACGAAAAACTTCGCGCATATCTTGCTTCCCGGGACTATGACGCCATCACCCGCGGCTGTGTGGAATGGATCCGCGGCTGGTTTGCCGAGAACGGTCCCGCTTCGCCGGCAGTGATCGGCATCTCCGGGGGAAAGGATTCCAGTGTAGTCGCTGCACTGTGCAAGGAAGCCCTCGGAAGGGACCGGGTATTCGGCGTCATGATGCCGAATTCCGTGCAGCCGGACATCAATTACTCCCGTCTTCTCGTGGAGCATCTTGATATCCCTCATGCGGAGGTGAACATTGCCGAGAGCGTTCTCGGCGTACGCAACTCCGTTCTGGCCGCCGGCCTGGCCTTCACCGATCAGATGACGATCAACCTTCCCCCGCGTATCCGCATGACAACGCTCTATGCCGTCTCCCAGTGCATGAATGGCCGCGTTTCCAACAATTGCAACCGCTCCGAAAACTATGTCGGCTATTCTACGGTCTTCGGCGACGCTGCCGGTGACTTCTCACCGCTGGCGAATCTCACCGTCACGGAAGTAAAGCAGGTGGGCAGATGTCTGGGACTGCCGGAGATGTTCGTGGAAAAACCGCCCTCCGACGGTCTTACGGACAGGACAGACGAGGACAACTTCGGTTTTACCTATGAGGATATGGACACCTACATCCTTACCGGCTTCTGCCCGGACGAAGAAATCCGTGAACGGATCGACCGGAGACACAAGGCCAACCTCTTCAAGCTCCGTCCGATGCCGGAGTATGTATTTTGACGGGAGAATATCCAGATGAATCAGCAGGACAACCGCAATATCACGATGGTCATGGACTTTTACGAGATGACCATGGCCAACGGCTATTTCAACAGCCATGTCAGCGAAACGAAGGCCGTTTTTGATGTTTTCTTCCGGAAAAACCCTGACGATGCCGGTTTTTCCATTTTCGCCGGCCTGGAACAGGTGATCGAATACATCAAGAACCTGCATTTTGAGAAGGAAGATATTGAGTATTTCCGCAGCCAGCATCTCTTCAGTGAAGAATTTCTCGATTTTCTTGCCGGCTACCGTTTTCGCGGCGACATCTATGCCATGCCGGAGGGCACGATCGTTTATCCGAACGAACCGCTGATCACCGTTGTGGCCCCTCTGCTCGACGCGCAGCTCGTGGAGACCGCCATCCTCCTGCAGGTGAACCATCAGTCCCTCATCGCCACGAAGACCAACCGCATCGTCCGGGCAGCGGAAGGAAAGGCCGTCTCGGATTTCGGCGCGCGGAGGGCCCATAACGTGGACGCGGCGGTCTATGGGGCCAGAGCAGCCTATATCGGCGGTGCTGTAGGAACCGCTACCGTCCTGGCCGGACAGATGTTCGGAATCCCCATCTCAGGAACCATGGCCCACAGCTGGGTGATGTTTTTTGAGAATGAATACGAGGCTTTCAAAAAGTATGCCGAGACCTATCCGGACTCCACGCTCCTTCTCGTGGATACTTTTGATGTCCTCAGAAGCGGCATTCCCAACGCCATTCGTATCGCCAGAGAGGTCCTTGAACCTATGGGCAAGCGCCTGAAAGGCATCCGCCTCGATTCCGGTGACCTGGCTTATCTTTCCAAGGAAGCAAGGATCATGCTCGACGAAGCCGGACTTACAGACTGCATCATCGTTGCTTCCAACAGTCTCGATGAGTTTACCCTTCGCTCCCTTAAGCAGCAGGGTGCCCGTATCGACAGCTACGGCGTCGGCGAGCGCCTTATCACATCCGCTTCCAACCCGGTGTTCGGAGCGGTATATAAGATGGCTGCCATTGTAAAGGACGACGGAACATTCATTCCGAAAATCAAAGTCTCCGAGACACCGGAGAAAATCACGAACCCCGGTCTCAAAAAGATCTACCGCGTCTATGACTCGGACGGCAAGGCGATCGCCGAGTATCTGACCCGCGCGGATGAACAGATCGATTTCACGAAACCGGTCCGTTATATCGACTCGAAAAAGTACTGGAAGACCCGCTATTTTGAAAACTGCACGTTCAAAGAGCTTCAGGTGCCGGTTTTCCAGAACGGTGAATGCGTCTACCAATGCCCGCCGCTGAAGGATGTCCGGGACTATGTGAGACGGCAGCTCAATGAGGAGATCTGGGACGAAGAGCAGCGTTTTTCCAATCCGCATACCCATTACTTTGATTTCAGCCCGCTCCTTTATGAGACCAAGATGGACCTGCTGGCGGAGGATCACAAAAACGGATGAGGACCGCGATTTACGGAGGAAGCTTCAACCCTCCTCACCTCGGCCATATTGCTGCCGCAAAAACCGTAATGACGGATCTCAGGCCTGACCGTCTGCTTATCATGCCGGACTGTCTGGCTCCGCATAAGGCGATGGCAGCGAATACGCCCTCTCCGGAGCACCGCCTGGAAATGTGCCGTCTGGCTTTCGGTGACATTCCCGGAGCAGAGATCTCCGAACTGGAGATCCGCCGCGGCGGAAAAAGCTATACCGTCGACACTCTTGAACAGCTCACCGCCCTTTTCCCGGAGGATATCTTTTATCTCGTGATGGGTTCCGACATGTTTTTGAGCTTCACCACCGGCTGGTACCGCTTTGAAGACATCCTGCACATGTGCATTCCGGTGGTCATCTCCCGGGAAGAGGATGACCTGGAGCAGCTTGAGAGCGGAGCGGAATACATGCGTTCACGCTACGGAGCGGATATACGTATCCTTCGCCGGCATAAACCGGTCGTCCTGAGCTCCAGCGAAGTTCGGGAAACCATCCTCGCCGGCGGCCTGCATCTTCTGCTCAGTGATCCCGTCCGGGAGTACATTGAAAAAAACGGTCTGTACCGCTGAGGGCAGACCGTTTTTGTGAAAAAAGAACCGCGATGTCTGCCGACACCGCGGTTCTTTTTTCATTCTTCGTTCGCTTTTTTCCGGAAGATCACATCACGGTACTGCAGAAGCAGCATCACTCCGAAGAGCACGAGGATGATGCCCATGCAGACGAACTGATGCGTCATGCTGCGCGGAACGAAACCCATCATCAGAAGCATGGGCGCTCCAAGCACGATAGACCACAGATTCTGGTAGATCAGGTTGTGGGACGCGGGGGTCTTGAACAGAGGATCTATCTCCCGCAGAAGGATCACTCCTGTCGATGCCGTTCCTGTGAGCATGCCGAACATCACCAGGAACATCTCGTCGGAATAGCCCGGGAACAGATGCCGGCATACTTTATTGCAGTACCAGTATGTAACGAATGCCCCGGCAATGCAGACGAGCAGGAGCGGCACCCAGAATTCCTTGTAGCGGAACGCCGACAGATCGATGGAGGCGATGGATGCCACGACCATGATGTCGAACATGAGACCGCTGATACGGTTGAGCATGAAATTGTTGGTATACTCCCGGTGCATGACGCCTTTCGCGCGGAGTCTGTTCCCGATGTTCTTGAACAGGATCGCCCAGGCCGTCCCGACCAGGAAATTGAATCCCCAAATGAGCGGATTGATCGTGTTCATGGCGAATCCTCCCGCCGGTGCGAGAACGAATTTGTAAAGCGCCCACATGGAAAGAAACGCTACGGCATATGTCAGGAAGACCAGCCCGAACTGAATGGTCAGTTTGTCCATCGACTCGGAGACCGGGATCTCGTTGTCGCCGCAGTAATCCTCTGCTTTCAGATCGTCCCGGATCTCTTCCCCGTCCTTGCGGAGCCTGTTCCTGAGCGCGGGCCTGTTCAGATAGAATATGCCTCCGACACTGGCGCTGACGAAGCCCATGGCCGCTATGGTGAGTCCGAAACTCGATCCGTTTGTGAAGCCGTATCCGTTTTGGTAATTGACGCCCCAGTTAAACGCCTGTCCGGGTCCCTGGCCGTAGCCCATCGGAAGAATGATGCCGCCTGCCGCAAAGCTGCCGATCAGGTAGAAAAGGATCGTGGTAATGATCAGACCCACGATGGCCTGGATCAGATATCCCCCGACCGTTACAGTAGATGTATTGAAAACGTCGCGGCGGGCCTTTTTCCCCTTGACCCCGTCCAGATGCCGCCATGCGAGAGCAATAAACCCGAGTCCGAGACCGTGATAGGTCAGGGCTTCAAGCGTGTTCGCCTGGAACATGGAACTCCCGGTGATCTTTTTGTAGATGCTTTCCGCTATCAGGGCAATAAACCCGCCCAGCACCGCACTCGGAAGAAGCGACCTGCGGAGAAATGGGATCTTCCTCCGCAGAATATTGGCCAGAAGCATCGCACCGATCAAAATCGCTATCGTGATGACAAAAGACCAGATCTCAACATCCCAGAAATTGAAGGTTCCCATAGTTTCCCTCCGTTCAGTCGATCATTCATGACAATATCATACCGCAAACGAGGGCATTTTCGCAACGGAAAGTTTTGAAATGTTTTAAATTTTTAAAGTAAAATGTTCTCCCGCCGCAGGTACCAGTTCTCCGTTTTCATCAACCGGTGCCGGTTGTCATACGTACCGCCTTCGCGAACGATCTGCAGCTCATCCAAACGGGATCTCCCCGGAAAAGGTGAATGCCGGACGACGGTGATCATCCCGTCATCCGGCTCTCTGTTACTTCAGAAAATCTTACTTACAGTATCCGTTACTGTGATCCGTATGCTGCCTCCCGCGGTTCTCAGGCGTTGACACTTTCAAATTCCGCCAGGATCTCCTCATCGGGTTTCCCGGTCGCCAGACTTACCGCCGCGATGACGACAGAGGAGATGACGAAGGCGGGGAGAAGCTCATAGATGGCCAGCACGCCTCCCAGAGGAGCGACCGCGAATTTCCAGATGAAGATGGTCGCCGCGCCGGCTATCATTCCCGCAATGGCCCCCCACTTGTTGCAGCGTTTCCAGAAGAGGCTGAAAAGCATGACCGGTCCGAACGTTGCGCCGAAGCCCGCCCAGGCGAAGGAAACAACCCGGAAAATGGAACTGGAGGGATCTCTTGCAAAGATAACGCCAAGGACAGCCACCGCAATCACGGTGAGTCTTGCAACCAGCATGTTTTTCCGGTCGCTGAGTTTTATGCCGAACACCCCGTTCAGAAGGTTCTGCGTCACCGCGGACGCCGCGCCCAGAAGCTGAGCGTCTGCCGTGGACATGGTTGCGGCCAGTATCCCCGCAAGGCAGATCCCGCCGATGACGGCAAAGAAGATGCCTTTCGAGGCAAGAAGGGAAGAGCTGTCCACGATGATGCTCTCTGCAGCGGAAGAACTCCCGTAGGCAGGCACAGCTCCCGCCTTCAGCATGGAATAGCCCACAATGCCTACAAGAACCGCTACACCGAGAGAAACGACACACCAGATACTCCCCACTCTGCGGCTCGTTTTCAGCTTTTCATCATCCTCGACCGCCATAAAGTGGATAAGCACATGCGGCATGCCGAAATAACCAAGCCCCCAGGCCAGGGTCGTTGCGATCAGGAAGGGCGTATACCTGCCTGGCGACCCGCTCATGATGTTCGTATTTCCAAAGATGCTGAGATATCCCGGAATGCTCCGGGCATTCGCCAGCACATTGGACCAGCCGCCGGCCGTTCTGATCCCGAAGACGACCATCACGATCAGGGCAAAGGTCATCACAATGCTCTGGATCAGACTGGTGACCGAGGCCGCCATAAAGCCGCCCATGGCGCAGTAAGCAACGATCACGATCGCGGAGATGATCATTGTCGTCATGTAGTCGAATCCGAAAAGACTGTGGAACAGCTTTCCGCATGCGGAAAAGCCGGAAGCGACATACGGAACGAAAAACACGATGATCATGAGCCCGCCGATGATCTGTATGATCCTTGTGTTATCCCGGAAGCGTGAGGAGAGAAACCCCGGAACTGTGATGGCTCCCAGTCTTGAACTGTAGCGGCGGAGCCGCTTCGCCACGAAAAGCCAGTTGAGATATGTACCGATGGAAAGGCCGATGGCTGTCCAGCTGGCTTCAGCGACTCCGCAGAAAAGCGCCAGGCCCGGCACGCCCATAAGGAGATACGCACTCATATCTGAGGCTTCTGTGCTCATCGCCGTGACGATGGGTCCCAGTTTTCTTCCTCCGAGATAAAAATCCTCAGAGTTTTTGTTTTTCGAATAGCGAAGCCCTATATAGAGCATGCCGAGAAGATATACGATGATCGCGATCAGGATGCAGACATTCGCAGCAGTCATAGTTCTGTCCTCGTTTCTTCAATAAACAAGTGCGATTATATCCACCCGTCCGCGAGGCCGCAAGCGTCCTTTCCGAGAAAAAACTTGAAAACCGCGCTTTCCGCGTTGTATTATTAGAAAAGATAATCATACTCATGAAAGCATGAGAATAATTCATGAATACATCAAAATATGCCAGCTTCCTCAAAACAGTCGAATACGGCAGCCTTACCCTGGCTGCCGAAAGCCTGGGCTGCACACAGAGCGCAGTCAGTCACAGCATTGCCTCACTGGAATCTGAACTCGGTTTTCCGCTTATCACGCGGAACCGCGGCGGCGTGAAACTGACGGACGAGGGTGAACGTCTCCTGCCCGCAGTCCGTGCTCTCCTCTCCGGAGCAGAGCAGCTCGAACAGACGGCTTCCTCCATCCGCGGGCTGCACGCAGGCACCGTCCGTATCGGCGCTTTCACCTCCGTTGCCGTTCACTGGCTTCCCCCGATCCTGAAGCGTTTTCAGCAGGATCATCCGAACGTGGATTTCCGCCTTCTCAACGGGGACTATCACGATGTGAACCAGTGGATACAGGACGGCAGCGTGGATATCGGCTTTGTCAATATGCCGAGTTCTCTGGACTGCGAATGCATCACGCTGATGGAAGACCGTCTTCTTGCCATCGTTCCGAAGGACAGCCGCTTCGCCGCTTATCCGAAATTTCCCCTCATCGAATGCGAGACCGAGCCTTTTATCAGTCTGCTGGAAAGTTCCGATCACGATGCCCGGAGAGCGCTGGAAGCCGCCGGGGTCCGCCCGAACGTCCGCTTCTACACCAAAGACGATTATGCGATCATTGCCATGGTCGAGCAGGGTCTTGGTATTTCCATCATGCCGGAACTTCTCCTCAAGGGCCGTCACGACGATCTGGTCATCCTGCCTCTGCAGCCGGCCTCCGTCCGGACGATCGGACTCGCCGTGGCTTCAAACGGTCCCGCAACGAGGAGATTTGCTGAATATGTCGTTGATTTTGTAAAAAACGGAAAAGGAGCACCGGAACTGTGAACCACAAACTTGAGATCTGTTACGACGGAAGCCGCTATTCCGGCTGGGAACGTCAGCCGGGCAGAGAGACGATCCAGGGAAAACTGGAAGCCGTTCTCAGCCGCATGGCCGGGACCGCCGTCGAAGTGATCGGAGCCGGAAGGACCGATGCCGGTGTGCATGCGAAAGCCATGATCGCCAACGCACACTTTGACACGGATCTTTCCTGCGACGAGATCCGTATTTATCTGAACCGCTACCTTCCGGACGATATTTCGGTCACAAGCGTGAGCATCGCTTCCGAACGCTTCCACGCACGATATAAGGCGGTCGGAAAACTGTATACCTACACCTGTTATATCGGAGATGCGAAACCGGTTTTCACCCGCAGATATGTGACCGTTCTCGAGCGCGTCCCGGATGTGGATGCAATGCGAAAAGCAGCCGCCATTCTTGTCGGCGAACATGATTTCAAGGCTTTCTGTTCCAATCCGAACATGAAAAAATCCACCGTCCGGACCGTTGACTCCATCGAAATCGTCCGAAGCCGGAACCGGCTGTATTTCAATTTCCACGGGAACGGCTTTCTTCAGAATATGGTCCGCATCCTTACAGGGACCCTTCTCGAGGTGGGCTTCGGCAGGATGGAACCCGAAGCGGTACGTTTCATTCTGGAAAGCAGAGACCGCAAGCTGGCGGGACCGACAGCCCCGGCACAGGGACTGTGCCTGATGAAGGTGGAGTACTGATCCGTTCTTTCAAAAACAGAAAGAGGATCCCCGGAGATCATCTCCGGGGATCCTCTTTCTTATGATTCTTTTCTCGTCCGGGAGAGGAACTCTTTCGTTCTCTCCTGCTGAGGATTTTCAAAAATCTGCTCCGGAGTCCCCTGTTCGCAGATGACTCCGTCAGCCATATATACCACCCTGCCGGAGACCTCTTTCGCAAAACCCATCTCATGTGTCACGACCAGCATGGTCATGCCGTCATCCGCAATGGTCTTCATTGCATGAAGGACCTCCCCCACCATTTCCGGATCGAGCGCCGAGGTCGGTTCGTCAAAAAGCAGGACCTCCGGATTCATCGCCAGCGCCCTGGCTATGGCCACGCGCTGTTTCTGGCCGCCGGAGATCTGGCGGGGCTTCGCATTGATATACGGGCCCATGCCGACTTTTGTCAGATACTGCAGGGCATTGGCCCTTGCCTCCTCCCTGTTCCGGCGAAGCACCTTCATCTGTCCGATCACGCAGTTTTCAAGTACCGTAAGGTTGCTGAACAGGTTGAAGGTCTGGAATACCATTCCGACTTTTGCCCTGTACGCCGGAACGTTCGCCCCCCGGCGGGCAACGTCTTCTCCGTGGAAGAGGATCTCTCCGCCGGTCGGCGTTTCCAGAAGGTTGATGCAGCGCAGCAAGGTGGATTTTCCGGATCCGGAAGCGCCGATGATACTTATTACGTCCCCTTTGCAAACAGTAAAATCGATGTCTTTGAGGACTTCATTGTTCCCGAAGGTCTTGGAAAGGTGGTTCACCTGCAGAATAAGCTCATCCATCGGGCTCACCTCTTTCCTTCCGTGTATTCACCGCTGTGCTCGTCAAAGGGACTTCCCTTGACGGGATGATTGTATGTCCCGGCGGTCATGACCAGCTGATCATCGTTGACGAGTTCATAGCTGTCCGCGCCATCCATTTTCTTCTCTACCCATCGCAGGATGAAGGAAGCAAGAAGCGTCATGCACAGATACCCCGCCATTTCGACCGTCGCACTGGGAAAATACTTGAAGGTCGCTCCGGCGGCCATCTTGTGCACGGCGAAAAACTCAATGAAGCCGATGATGAACATGACGGACGTATCCTTCACGTTGATGATATAGTTGTTGCCGATCTGCGGCATGATGTTCCGGAGCGCCTGCGGGAGAATAATGTTCACCATTGTCTGGAAATGGGTCATTCCGATGGACTTTGCAGCCTCCGTCTGCCCGGGATCGATCGAAAGGATCCCTCCTCTTACGGACTCGGACATGTAGGCTCCCGTATTGATGGAAACGACCAGGATCGCGACTCCCCAGATGCTCGAGAACTGCATCCTGTTCCCGGAAAAGTAGGGAAGGCCGTAATAGATGAACACAGCCTGAAGGATCATGGGTGTCCCGCGGAATACTTCAACATAGATCCGGATGAGTATCCGCACCGCTCCGAGGAGGAACCTCTTCAGAGCGCCGTCTCCCGGATTGAGCGGGATGGTCTGGAGTATACCGCAGATGAAGCCTATCACGCAGCCGATAAAAGTTGCAATGACGGCAAGAAGCAGCGTGCTGCCGGCGCCCTTGAGGTACGCTCCCCCGTAGGTGCTCATCAGAGCCGCTATATCCTTGAACAGCAGGGTTATTCGTTCTGCGAACATCTTGGTCCTCCCGGAGAACAGAAATCAGGTTATCGGCTCGTCTTCTCAGCCGATGGGCTGGATCGCTGTAGCCTGCGCCATGAGCGCATTGAAATCATCGGCGGTCTTTGTACCGAGGACAGCATTCATCGCATCCAGAAGGACCGTGTTTCCCTTTGCCACGGAGATGCCTATATTGACCTCTTCCTCACTCACTTCGAAATCGTCCCCGCTCCCGGCAAAGTCCAGGATCACCATGTCCGGATAGACGATCAGCGCGCCCTGAGCGGTGGGCATATCGGTGCAGACGAAATCAACGGTACCGCTTTCGAGCGCCATGAGCATCGAAGGAGCATCGGCAGCAGCCGTAGCGATGTTCGCTCCCTCTATCTGAGGCAGGCAGGATTCATACCAGATCGTGCCGCTCTGGCTGGTAGCCGTGCCGCCGGACAGATCAGACTTTCCCTGCGCAGACGCAAAGGCGCTGTCCTGAAGCGTGAGGCAGACGATGGACGCATAGAGATAGGGGCCGGCAAAATCCACGGACTCCATCCGTTCGGACGTCATGGACTGACCTGCGATGACCGCATCGACCGTCCCCGCCATGACCGCAGGGATCAGGCTGTCCCATTCCAGCTGGACGATCTCAAGTTCCCATCCGTTTGCTTCGCAGATCTGCTTCGCGGTCATCACATCGTAGCCGTTGGCAAACATATTGGTGCCCTTGATGGGAACTGCGCCGTTCGAATCGTCGGGCTGGGCCCAGTTATAAGGGGCATAGGCGCATTCCATCGCCACGGTGAGCACTCCGTCCTCCACTCCCGATGGAGCCGCATTGGATGCGGTGCTATCCGACGAGGAGGCCGCGGCAGGAGCCGCCGGAGATGTATTGCCGCAGGCGGCAAGAGAGACTGCCATGAGCAGCGCGAGCAGTACAGCAAGAATTCTAACAGTGCGATTCATTTGTTTTTCTCCTTCCCTTTTTCGGGTAAATAATATCGGCCGAAGCGTTGTGCTTCGGCCGCATCCCTTCAGAAAGAAGAATCATAGCGCGAACAATAGCACTCCGCATCACTGCGACAGTCGTCTGGATATTCTCCAGCCGCCCAGCTCCGATCCTCTCAAACGGATCTTTGCTTCGGCGAAACTCCCTTTCCCTCCTCTTCAGCGGTCTTTGAGGACCTCAGAAACGGTACTTATGAGTCCCGCGCCTCTATTATTGCTTCGGTTGTGCAACAATTTAGCATACTAAATCAATACTGTCAAGGTGCGTTCCTAACAAATAATCCATCTATTCCCCCCGGATGTTCTGTGGATTTTACCTTGTTTTCAATGCAAAACGCACGGGTAAGGCCGCTGTCTCCTTTCGAAGGGATGGATTTTTCCCGCAGGTTCCTGTATAATGCTGATCAGATTGAACGGCAGCTCATCATGAATGATCCGGAGGAGCAGACATTATGAATATTTCCCGAAAAACCTGTTTCTTTTTCAGTGCATACGGAGGCACAGAACGCGTTGCACGGCTGCTCAGCGAAAAGCTTGGCATAGAGAAATACGTCTTCAATTTCACATCCGATTCCGTCTTCCTTGATTTTCGGGAGGATGATCTTGTTGTATTCTGCGTTCCCGTATACGGCGGAAGGATCCCGTCCCCCATTTACGACCGCATGAAGGATATATCCGGGAAAAAGACTCCCGCGGTCGTCGTCACGGTCTACGGCAACAGAGCCGTTGACGACGCCGGCATCGAGATGCGCGATCTGGTCAGCTCCAAAGGCTTTGTCGTGGTCGGATACGCGGAGTTCATCGCTCCGCACAGTCTTGCCCCCCAGTACGGTGCCGGCCGGCCGGACTCCTCCGACATTTCGGTAATGGATCATTTTGCCTCTGAACTCTCCTCCCGGATCGAGGCGACAGACAAACCGCAGCCGGTGACCGTTCCCGGGAACAGACCATATACGCGTTACAGCGGTTCCCTTGTCAAACCGGTCGTGAGCCGCAGCTGCATCCAGTGCGGCGAATGCGTGAATTTCTGCCCGGCCGGAGCCGTAGATCCCGATGAACCCAGACATATCGACGGCAAAAAGTGCATCGGCTGCATGGGCTGCATCGAACGCTGCCTGCAGGGCGCCCGTTCCGTTCCGAAGCCGGTGCAGGCCGGGATCGCACTTGCTCTTCGAAAAAGCTGTTCCGAGAGGAAGGAACCACGGTTCATTTTATAATAATTTGAAAAAGAAGCAGGCGCAGAAAGGCGCCTGCTTCTTTTTCGCAGAAGACCCGCTCCTGCTCATCATCCCTCTTCTATAGGATGCAGTTTCCTTTCCGCGTCCTGCTCCTCTGCTTCGCGGATCATTCGCCGGATTGAGAGCAGCGCGGGGATCGCCAGGGCCAGTGTGAGCACATCGGCTACCGCCTGCACGGATGCTATCCCTTCCGCTCCGAAGAGACGGGAGAGCGGATAGAGAACAGGAATGAAACAGCTTCCCTGCCTTGCCGTGGCAAGCAGGATCGCGATCTTCGCCTTCCCAAGTCCGGCAGCCATGCTGTTCACGATGGCGACCCAGGCATGGATCGGAAGAGCCACAGCCTGCAGGCGGATGCACAAAGTACCAAGCCTTATCAGTTCCGCATCGCCGCTGGAAAACCACCGGATGATCTGCGGAGCGAAGACCCCCGTGAGCATAGCCATGACCAGGCCCCCCAGAAAAGCGGTCCGGGAAGCAAACCGGAAGCTTCCCCGCACCCGGTCATATCGCCGGGCGCCCCAGTTGAAGCCGGCAACCGGTTGGAAACCGTTGGAAAACCCAAGGATGATACTGAAGCAGAACATCATGCATTTATTCGTCACCCCGATGCACGCGAGAGCCGCATCCGATATAAGTCCGGCTTCCCTGTTGATCAGAATCCCGGAAACAATGCTCAGCAACGTGCGAAACATGGAGGAGGAACCAACGGAAAGCACTTCCCTGAACATGGAAGCCTGAAAGACCACATTCCGGATACTCAAACGAAGCATGCTTCTGCCCCTCAGATAGGGGATGATCAGAATGACAAAGCCGATCAGTTTTGATATCGCCGTAGCCAGGGAAGCGCCTGCGACTCCCATATCCAGTCCCCAGGGCAGGATGAATACCGGATCCAGAAAGCAGTTGATCACTCCGCCGATCCCCATGCCGAACATGGAATACAAGGCACTGCCCTCTGCGCGAAGGCACTGGTTCATGACGAAGCTTGCAGCCATAAAGGGAGCCGCATACAGGACATAGGTCGCATAGTCGATAGCATACTGTTCACAGGTCTCCGTAGCCCCGAAGAGCCTCACCATAGGTCTGCGGAAGCTGACGCCGATAAGCATGATAAGAAATCCCAGAACAAAAGCGATGCAGAAGCAGGTCGATACCGTCTGTTCCGCCTTTTTTCTGTTCCCAGCCCCGAGAAGGCGCGCGACATAACTGCTGGCTCCAACGGCAAACAGGCTGCCGGCCACCATGATCAGGCTGTCCAGTGCGGAGTTCACGCTCACGGCAGCTGTTGCGTTCGTGCCGATGGAACTGACAAAATAGATATCCGCCATGCTGTAGATCGAGTTGATCAAAAACGAGATGATCGTCGGGTAGGCCATCGTAAGGATGACCTTCGGCAACGGCATCGAGAGCATCATGTTCTCCCGTTTCAGCTGCCGGCTTTCTTTTCTGTCTGTCATACCGATTCCCTTTTCCGTATTCCGTGCTTTTCCCTGTTTATTATTTTACTATTTGTAAAAAGTATAACACCTCCGCTGCTTCCCGGTAAAGCATTTCTTTTTCCCTTTCTTTTGTGTATTTGGTAAAAAAACACCTATCCCCGCCGCTCGTATTCCGCTCAGAATTGTAGGAGCTGACGATTGCATTTTCCTGTTCCATCCAGTATAATTCCACACAGAAAAAAGGTTTTTAAAAACGGTACAGAGAGACCGGCAAAATCGACATATGGTACAGTGCTGATCAGTCAGTCTGCTTATTTTGTGTCTTGCCGGGTACCGGCAGGGCATTTTTCTTTTTGAGGTGCACATGAGAGTCAAAGCCAGACTGATGGACGAAGCCGCCATGAACCGCGCCTTGATGCGGATCTCCCATGAGATCGTGGAAAAAAACAAGGGCGCCGAAAACCTCTGTCTCGTCGGGATCCTGCGGAGAGGATGGCCGCTGGCGCAGAAGCTTCAGCAGAACATACTCGCCATCGAGAGCATCACTGTCCCCTGCGGGAGCGTCGATATCCGGTTTTACCGGGATGACCTCTCCCATATTTCCGAATCCCCCACCATCCAGCATTCGGAGCTTCCTTTCGATGTCAATGAGAAAGACATCGTACTTGTGGATGACGTCCTGTATACCGGCCGTACGGTGCGGGCAGCCATCGAAGCGGTTTTCCGCTGCGGAAGGCCGAAAAGCATCCAATTCGCTGTACTGGTCGACCGGGGACATCGCGAACTTCCGATCCGCGCTGATTATGTCGGAAAGAACGTACCGACTTCCCGTACGGAAATGATCGAAGTCCGGATTCCCGAGTATGACGATGAAACGGCCGTATATCTGGTGGATCTGAGCGAGTGAATCCGCTCATTTTCATATATATTTTCATTTAAGATTATTTAGAAAGGTAACAATGAAAATGGGAAAAGACAAAAAAGTAATCGACGGCCCGATTTATGACGCCAGAGAACTCGGGACACCGAGAATGCTCGTCCTCGGTGTGCAGCATCTGTTCGCCATGTTCGGTGCGACGGTCCTTGTCCCGATCCTGACCGGACTGAGTGTTTCCGCAACGCTGCTTTTCGCCGGTCTCGCCACGCTGTTCATGCATCTGGTCACGAAGAGAAAGGTCCCTGTTTTCCTCGGCTCCTCCTTTGCCTTCCTCGGCGGCTACTTCGCGGTCGTTGCGTCCGGTGCCGAACTCGGTCTCTCCCAGCGTGAAGCGCTGCCCTATGCCTGTGTGGGCGTAGCCTGCGCCGGTCTGCTTTACCTGGTCCTCTCGCTGATCTGCAAAGTCTTCGGCTCGAAGAACGTCATGCGCTTCTTCCCGCCCGTTGTCACCGGCCCGATCATCATTGCCATCGGTCTGATCCTGGCGCCTTCCGCAATCAACAACTGCTCCTCCAACTGGTGGATCGCCCTGATCGCGATCGTCGTCGTGATCGCCTGCAACATCTGGGGCAAGGGCATGATCAAGATCGTCCCGATCCTGATGGGTGTCCTCGTTTCCTACCTCGTCGCTGCCGTGACCGGTCAGGTCGACTTCAGCGGTGTGAAGGAAGCCGCCTGGATCGGCATCCCCTTCCAGACCCAGGATACTGTTTTCGGACTCTTCGCGTCCGGAAATGTCAACACCGGTCTTCTTGTCTCCTCGATCATCATGATCGTTCCGATCGCTTTCGCCACCATGA